>MWCI01000071.1 GCA_002069965.1 Spirochaetes bacterium ADurb.Bin218
CCACTGAATATTGAAACCTTGGAAAACCTTGAAACCCCTGTTAAAAATACAAGCTTCAGGTAAATGTCTGTATCCTTTAGCACTGAATAAAAGTCCTTCAGTATCTCCCTGTTTTCCCTTGCTATTTCTGGCTCCTCTATCCTGTCAAGTATTGGCTTGTCATATTCATCTACCAATACCACTACCTTCTCCTGATATTTCTCATATAGCGTTTTTATTGCCTCCTGAAATTTACCTTTAAAAGTAGGGTATGATAGGGTTATCTGATATTCCTTTTGAATATCTAAAAATATTTCTTCTATACTTAATTTTAAATCCTCAGGTGTTCTATGAACTCCTTTCCCAAAGCTTATGCTAATCACTGGATATTTTTTGTCCCAATCCCAGTTATCCTGAAGATATAGTCCTTCAAAGAGTTCTCTTTTACCTAAAAATGCCTGGCGCAGGGTATCCAGAAATAATGACTTCCCAAACCTCCGTGGTCTGCTTAAAAAAAAGTATTTCCCTGAATCGGATAGCTTCTTCACAAATGGAGTTTTATCTGTATAGTAATAATTTTCGGTTCGTATCCCTACAAAGCTCTGTATGCCTATTGGTAGTTTTTTCATTTATCTTTTCCTGCTTTGGTTTTATTTCTAATAACTCTGTTAGTAATATCTCTCAGCTTAGAGCTTTTGTCCAGAATTTTTTATGCTCTTTTTAGGGAGAATGTTTGCACTGATTTTTTATAAAATTTTAATCTATTTCTTGACAAAAGAGATATTAAAAAATTATTTCCTCTTTTAATTATTTAAAGGTTTTTTCTTGATTTTATTCTTTATTTTTTCCAATTTTTTTATACTATTCTTTCCATAGAAACAAGGAGACTGAAGATGACATCCCGAGACGGTTTTTCTGCTGAGGAAATTTTTACACAAACAACTGGCTATGCCTATAATGACTTTATAATATTACCAGGATATATTGATTTTACTCCTGACGATGTGATACTTGAAACCAATCTCACCAGAAACATAAAAATTAAAACACCCTTTATATCAAGCCCAATGGATACGGTAACTGAGGCAGAAATGGCCATCGGACTTGCTCTGTGGGGTGGAATAGGGATTATACATTACAATAATACGATAGAACAGCAGGTTGAAGAAGTTCTCAAGGTAAAAAGGTATGAAAATGGTTTTATCAATAATCCAATCGTTTTGTCTCCGCAGCATAAAATCAGAGATATTGATATGATTAAGGCAAAGTATAACTTCTCTGGCATACCAATAACCGTAGATGGTAAACTCAACTCAAAACTTGTTGGTATTGTAACAAATAGAGATATAGACTTTGAAAGAGATAGAAACAAGACACTTGCAGAGGTAATGACAACTGACTTGCTTACTGCACCTGAAGGCATCTCTCTCTCAGATGCAAACAAAATACTAAAGACATCAAAAAAGGGTAAGCTTCCAATTGTGGACAAAGAAGGAAGACTCGTTGCTCTTATGAGCAGAAGCGACCTCCTGAAAAATAGAGAATACCCTCTTGCATCAAAGGATGAAAAAAAGCAACTGAGGGTAGGGGCTGCAATCTCAACAAAGGAAGAATCAAAAGAAAGGCTTGCGGCTCTTTATGAAGCAGGAGTTGATGTTGTGGTAATTGACTCAGCACAGGGCAATTCACTATATCAAGTGGAGATGATAAAATATATTAAATCAAAATATCCATCAATAGAGGTTATTGCTGGGAATGTTGTTACTGTTGAGCAATGCCAGAATCTCATAAAGGCAGGGGCAGATGCCCTTCGGATAGGTATGGGGCCTGGCTCTATATGCACAACTCAAACTACAATGGCAGTGGGAAGACCTCAGGCAACAGCAGTTTATAGAACTGCAAAATACGCAAACAAGGAGGGGATCCCTGTAATTGCAGATGGAGGTATAGCAAACATAGGACACATATCAAAGGCTCTTGCCCTTGGTGCATCAACAGCCATGATGGGTTCAATGTTTGCAGGAACTCATGAGGCCCCTGGTGAATATTTCTACGAAAATGGTGTTCGCTTAAAGAGATACAGAGGAATGGGATCAATAGAGGCAATGGAAGCTGGAGGAACAAACCGATATTTTGCAGAGGATTCACCAATTATAGTAGCTCAAGGCGTATCAGGGGCTGTTGTGGATAAAGGTTCTCTCCATGACTATTTGCCTTATTTGATACAGGGTCTTAAGCACTCTTTTCAGGATATGGGCATAAAAAATATTCCCCAACTTCATAAGGCGCTCTACTCTGGGCAGCTACGATTTGAAATAAGATCCCAGATGGCTCAAAGGGAAGGCCATGTGCATGATATGTATTCATATAAAGAGCCTAAATATATGTAGTAAAAAAGCAAGCACGAGCTTTCTCTTTGAGCCCTGTGCTTGCTTAAAAAACCCACTTTTTTGATAACTGCGATTGACAAAATCCTCAATAGTACTATATTTAAAAAATCAACTGATAAAGCAAGAATACTCAATGGAAAAGACATCTATGATTAAACGCAAAAGAGAAATTCTCTTTTTTATATCTGTTATATTCTATGTCATATCAGTTGCTATCTTTATATTTTTCATGAAATCCTATACAAAAAAATTAGTCATAGACATTATAGACAACAAACTTTTAAATATAGCAAAAACAATACCTTATATTCTACCAGAGGATTATCACGACAGAGCCATTGACTCTAAATCTATAAGCAAATCAGAATATCAAAAAATAGAAGCAAAGCTTACAGAAATAGCATCCTTTACAGGAATGAAGTATATCTGGACAGATATAAAAAAAGGAAACAAATACTTTCTTACAACATGTAACAAAACAGAGCAAACAGAAGTAAAGGGACTTGAGATTTACTACTTTATGCCCTATATAGATGGTGTAAGTAAAGAAGAAGAATTGGCCTTTGAAAGTAATAATCCTGTATTTGCAAATTTCACTGACAGATGGGGAAATTTTAGAGCTGTTTTTGTGCCTATGGAATCCCCTTCTGGTAAAAAATATCTTGCCTGTGCAGAATTTACCATGGATTATGTTCAATCCATGGTAAACAAGGCAGCTCTATTTTCTTCTTTAACAGCTCTTTTCTTCTTTATAATTTTTATACCTGTCTTTATGAGCTACGTCTATAATACAAAGATCAGGACTCAAGAATTAAAAGAGATCAATGAAGCCATAAGAAAAAGTGAAGAGAACCTAAAAATAATCCTCAATTCCATAGGAGATGGAGTTATAGTTGTTAACAATGAAGGCTTGATAACAATTATGAATCCTGTTGCAGAGGATCTCACTGGCTATAAGCTCTTAGAATGCCAAAACAAACACCTCTCTGAAATTATATGCATTAAAAATTATGAAACAAATGAATGTATTGATAACATACTTGAAAAAATAATTCACGAAAAATATACTGGGACATATAACTCATATCTTATTTTGAAAACCAAAAGTGGTGAGGAAAGGATCATATCTCAAAACGGAACACCTCTTTTTGATAAAGAAAAAAGGTATATCGGCTCAGTAATAGTACTTCGCGATATTACAGAAAAGCAAAGGCTGGAAGAACAACTAAATCAAAGTCAAAAGCTTGAATCAGTGGGGCAATTAGCAGGAGGAATTGCCCATGATTTTAACAACATGCTTGCAGCAATCCTTGGAAGCGCTGAACTTCTTGAAACTCATCTTAGGGACAATAATGAACTTGTCCAATATGTTGATATAATAGTTAAAGCCTCTGAAAAAGCCTCGGAGCTTACAAGAAAACTACTGGCTTTCTCGAGAAAAGGTAAAAAGAAAAACGAAACCTTCGACATGCATGAATGTATAAAAAGTGCAATTATGATGCTTGGAAGAAGTATTGATCGCAAAATCACCATAGAGACCAATTTAAATGCAACAGCTACAACAGTTATGGGCGATATGGTTCTATTTGAAAATGTAATACTTAATATAGGTATAAACTCCAGAGATGCAATGCCAGAGGGTGGTATTATATCCATAGCAACAAGCAATATATATTATGATGAAGAATTTTGCAAGCTATCTCCTTTTGATATAAAGCCAGGAGAATATATAAAAATAAAAGTGAATGATACAGGCTGTGGCATACCAAAGCAGATAATAAAAAAAGTATTCGATCCATTTTTTACAACAAAACAAGAGGGGAAGGGAACAGGTCTGGGCTTATCAGTTGTCTATGGGACAGTAAAGGATCACAATGGATTTATAAGCATTGATTCTGAAGAAGGCAAAGGCACAGAAATAACTATAGCAATCCCTGTTGCCAAACCAGAAAAAACTAAACAGGAAGAGATATTGCAGGAGGAAATCTCAGAAGGTGGAACAATCCTTATAGCAGACGACGAGGATCTAATTAGAAACACTCTCGAAAGAATTCTTAAAAGCCTTTCTTACTCTGTGATAACAGCTTCCGAAGGTAGTGAAGCCATAGAAATAATAAGACAAAATGCAAACAGGATAGATGCTGTTTTTCTTGACCTTATAATGCCAAAGATGAGTGGTGCTGAGGTTTTACAAAAGATCAGAGAGATTGATAAACAATTGCCAGTAATTATAATATCAGGATTTTCAACACTTAGCTCTTTTGATGAAGCAATAAATATGGGAGCAAACGCCTTTCTACAAAAGCCATTCAAAAAAGAAGATGTAATTAAAACTCTGACCAAAATCCAACACAAAGGAATGAAATAGAGGTTGCAATGTCCAAGGAAAGATATAGCATATCAGAGCTTGCTGCAGAATTCGACATAAGCCCATCAACAATAAGATTCTATGAAGAAAAGGGCTTAATAAAACCAGAGAGAACTCAAGGCAACCAGAGATTTTACACTCAAAAAGAGAGGAGCAGACTTAAACTTATTTTGCGAGGAAAGAGATTTGGAGCATCCCTTGATGAAATAGCAGAGATGATTGGAATGGCAAACTCATGTTTAAGTGAAATAGAACAAATAGAAAAAAGCCTTTATTACATAAATAAAAAATATGAGGAAATACAGCAGCACAAAAAAGAGATAGAGCTATTTGAAAAAGATCTATTGGCTTTAAAAGAAAAACTTCTAAATAGAAAAACACAGCTATCTTAAATTAAGGCAGAAGAAAAATTCTGCCTTAATTTAAGCATAACTAAGATCTATTAGTATCCCCAATCATTGCAAAGATTAGATTAAAAACAACACACATCAAAGTTGCAATAGATCCCCAGAAGAGATCCTTAATTGCAAAAAAGTATACGCTCATCAACAAAAATCCAACAGCCAGAAATAGGATAAAACGATTCATATCAACCTTCTTTAAAAATCAATCCTCTGATTCAGAGATTACAGCAAAGTCAGAAATAGCATCAGAATCACTTAAATCAAGCAATTTTACACCAACAGTTGCTCTTCCCTGAAGAGAGATATCTCCTGCATGCAATCTTATAGTCATACCTGTTAAAGATGTTATAACTATCTCATCGTTTTCTTTTACAGATCTTATACCTGCAGCAGCTCCATTTTTGTCAGAGATCTTAAGATATGCCATCCCTTTTCCGCCTCTGCCTTTGTTAACAAAATTATTATAAGAGACTCTCTTACCATATCCCTTTTCAGTTATAACAAAAAGAAATGAATCATCTTTGACTATATCCATTCCTATAATATAATCATCCTTTTCAAGTCTCATTCCAATAATACCAGCTGCTGTTCTTCCCATGGAGCGCATTTTTTGGAGATTAGTTCTCAAAAGCAGACCATCTCTTGATGCAATAACAATATCACTCTCTTTTTCAACAACCTTAACATCAACTAATTCATCATCTTTTTTAAGGCTTATACATATAATGCCGCCTTTTTTAGCATTTATAAACTCATTTACTGAGGTTTTCTTTAAAATTCCATATTTTGTAGCCATACAGAGATAATCCTCTGTATCAAAATCCTTTATAGAACAAATTGCTGTAATAGTTTCACCTGTTGCAAGATTTATAATACCCTTAAGAGATTTACCTCTACTGGTTTTAGAGGCCTGAGGTATTTCATATGTCTTAAGAGCAAAAATCTTCCCTTTATTTGAAAATAGGAAAATAGTATCGTGGGTATCAGCAACAGTCATCATCTTTATAAAGTCTTCTTTTTTAGAAGAAAGTCCTATAACTCCCTTGCCTCCCCTGCCCTGCTTTTTAAAAGTATCAATCGGCATTCTCCTGATAAATCCATCATTTGTTATGGAAACGATCATGCTCTCATCTGCAATTAAATCTTCCATATCAAAGGTTGTATCAGATTCAGCTCCAAGAACAATCTCGGTTCTTCTCTTATCAGCGTATTTCTCTTTAATAACCAGAAGTTCTGATTTGATTAAATTATTTATCTTAGTTTCACTTTTGAGTAAAGCAGTAAGCTCTGCTATTAGTTTTTGAAGCTCCTTCAACTCATCAATTATCTTTTTAATCTCAAGGCTTGTCAATCTCTGAAGTCTCATCTCCAGTATAGCCTTAGCCTGAATCTCAGTAAGAGTAAATCTCTTTATAAGCTTTACAGAAGCCTCATCTGGAGTTTTAGAAGCCTTGATAATTGCAATTACCTCATCAATATTCTCAAGGGCTATTTTTAAACCCTCTAAGATATGAGCTCTCTCCTCAGCCTTCCTTAGATCATATTTAGTCCTTCTTATTACAACATCGCGCCTGTGGTTTATATAATGAGTAATCATCGCTTTTAAATCCAGAATCTTTGGAACTCCATCCACAAGCGCAAGAAGAATTATTCCAAAGGAGCTTTGCAAAGGGGTATGCTTTAAAAGTTGATTTATAATAACACTGCTATTTGCCTCTTTCTTGAGTCCAATATATATTCTCATCCCTTTTCTATCAGACTCATCTCTAAGCTCTGAAATCCCCTCTATAACCTTCTCATTAACAAGCTCGGCTATCCTCGTAATAAGAGCAGCCTTGTTGACCTGAAATGGAATTTCTGTTATTATTATAGCCTCTCTTCCTTTTTTACTTTCTTCTATTTCATATTTTCCCCTTATAACTATAGAGCCACGGCCTGTGGTGTAGGCCTTAACTATACCATCATTGCCCATAATAGAAGCACCAGTCGGGAAATCAGGACCTTTAATATATTTCATAAGACTTTTAACAGGCGCATCTGGATTATCTATAAGATAGACAGTTGCATCTATTACCTCTCCAAGATTATGGGGAGGTATTTTTGTGGCCATACCAACAGCTATACCTTCAGATCCATTTACAATTAGGTTTGGATAGGCAGCTGGTAGAACAACTGGCTCCTGCCGAGTGTCATCAAAGTTTGGAATAAAATCCACAGTCTCTTTATCAATATCCTGAAGCAACTCCTCAGCCATTTTATTAAGCCTTGCCTCAGTATACCTGTATGCAGCTGGGGGATCTCCATCTACTGATCCAAAGTTACCCTGTCCATCAATAAGGGTCATCCTCATAGAAAAATCCTGAGCCATTCTAACCATGGTATCATAAACAGCCGAATCGCCATGGGGATGGTAATTACCAATAACCTCACCGACAATCTTTGCAGACTTAACATAGGGTCTGTCACTTCTCCAGGCTCTTTCATTCATTGCATGGAGAATTCTTCTGTGAACAGGTTTAAGACCATCTCTAACATCCGGCAAGGCTCTACCAACAATTACGCTCATGGCATAATCAAGGTAAGCCACCTTCATCTGATCTTCTATTTCTACTTCTTTTATATTAACTATTTTATCAATGTTATCTTTTTTTGAAGTCACTTTAAATCTCCATTAACTAAGCTATATTATAAATCGAGATTCTGCACAGCATGGGCATTATCTTCTATAAATTTTCTTCGTGGCTCAACAGCATCACCCATTAAAACAGTAAAGATCTTTTCAGCCTCCACATCATCGTCTATACGAACCTGAAGCATTAACCTCTTCTCTGGATCCATGGTTGTTTCCCATAATTGCTCAGGATTCATCTCACCGAGACCTTTATATCTCTGAATAGTATATTTCTGATCTTTTAACTTTTTCAAAAGTGCATCCTTCTCTTCATCTGAATAAACGTAATAAACATCCTTCCCAGCTTTTATATTATAAAGAGGGGGTTGAGCTATAAAGAGATAGCCATTCCTAATAAGATCGGGCATATATCTATAAAAAAATGTAAGGAGAAGAGTTCGTATATGAGCACCATCAACATCAGCGTCAGTCATTATAACTATTTTATGGTACCTTGCTTTGGATATATCAAACTCCTCTTCTCCAATACCTGTGCCTATTGCAGTTATCAAAGTCTTAATCTCATCATTAGAGAGAATCTTATCAAGCCTTGATTTTTCAACATTCAAAATTTTTCCTTTAAGAGGAAGTATTGCCTGAAAATTTCTATCCCTTCCCTGCTTTGCAGAACCACCGGCAGAATCTCCCTCTACAATAAAAATCTCACATTTAGAAGGGTCTCTTTCTGTACAATCAGCAAGTTTTCCAGGTAAGGTGTCATTTTCCAGAGCATTTTTTCTGCGGGTTAAATCTCTTGCTTTTTTTGCAGCAATCCTTGCCCTTGCACCTAATATACACTTATCAATAATCTTTTTTACATCCTGGGGATTTTCCTCAAAGAAAAGCGATAAATTCTCGTAAGTAGCAGACTCAACAATACCCTTAACCTCACTATTACCGAGTTTCATCTTTGTCTGACCTTCAAATTGAGGTTCAGGAATCTTTACACTTATAACAGCAACAAGTCCCTCACGGACATCGTCTCCTGAAAGCTGAGTAATACTCTTATCAAATTTTCCTTTTTTAAGGAAGTCATTTATCACCCTTGTAAGAGCAGATTTAAATCCAATTAAATGGGTTCCACCCTCTTTTGTATTTATATTATTTGCGTAAGTGAAAACTGTCTCATTATATGAATCTATATACTGAAGAGCAACCTCTACATCTATATTATCTTTTATAGTTCTAAAATAAATTGGCTTTTTGATTATAGGCGTTTTATTCTCATTAAGAAATTGAACAAAAGAAACAAGTCCACCCTTAAATTGAAAAACGTGTTCTATATTTTTTGATGTCTTATCTTTTTGATCTCTTTCATCTTTAAGAGTTATCTTAATACCTGCATTTAAAAATGCAAGTTCCCTGAGTCTTTTAGACAGAGTATCGAAATTAAATTCAGTTGTTTCAAATATTTCTGGATCTGGCCAGAATAAAACCTTAGTCCCTCTTTTCTTTGTATCTCCAGCAACTTTAACCTCATGAACAGGGATTCCCTTTTCATAGGTCTGAATATATTTTTTCTCTTCTCTATATACCTCTACAACCATTTTTTTTGAAAGGGCATTAACTACAGAAACACCAACACCATGTAATCCACCAGAAACCTTATATGTGTCATTATTAAATTTACCACCTGCGTGAAGCTTTGTAAGAACAATTTCAAGAGCTGGTTTTTTATAAACAGGATGAGGATCTACAGGTATACCTCTACCATTATCTAAGACCTCAATTGAATTATCTTTATGAATTACAACATTGATCTCATCACAAAAACCAGCAAGAGCTTCATCGATTGAGTTATCAACAATTTCATAAACAAGATGATGAAGGCCATAAACGTCTGTTGAACCTATATACATTGCAGGTCTTTTTCTAACAGCCTCAAGACCTTCCAGAACCTGTATATTATTTGCACTGTAACCTTTAGTCATTATCATTACTCCATATTAAATCTTCATCTAAAAGAGAATCCCTTTTTATAACAGTAAAAGGGCTTACTGAACTGGTTATTGTTTTGTTAAAAATATCAATAGCTATAAGTTTATCTCCATCATTTATGTTGCTAAAAAATCTTGAATTTTCTTGAGATTTTAGAATAGTCTCAACATTAAAAATGCCAACTAATTTTTTATCGCTTATAGTTATGTTATTACCAAGATGAATAAACATTATTTTTTACTCCATCTGCTTTTTTTAACCTCAAATTTAATATTATAAATAAAATTTTTTCCTAAATCATCAAATATCTTTTTAAGTATGAGATTTTTATATAATGAAAGCTCATTTGCATACATAGGATGATCAACTCTTACAAAAAGAATATTTTTAAAAATGCGATCTGGAGAACTATGCACTGCTAAAGTAGAACCTACATAGTTACTCCAATTCTCAGAAATACTTTCAAGAAAAAAAGCTTCATCTAATCCAGCATCTTCTATTAGATCTGGGAAAATATCTCCAAAGCGCACAATATAGTTTCTTCTCTTTTCACCAAAACGAAATTTCAAATCGTTAACCTTATCATTTTAAAACTTTCAGTTTTCCTTTATTGACTTCAAATATTTTATAATCCTTTGATAAATCTTCAATTTTATTAAAACTAACCATTGTAAAAATAATCTGTCCTTTATTTTTTATTGAATCTATCATATTATTTCTTCTTTTTTCATCCAGTTCAGAGAAAATATCGTCAACAAGAATAACGCTTTTTTTTCCAGATATATTTTCTATAATATCAATCTCAGATACCTTAAGAGAAACAGACGCTGCTCTTTTTTGACCCTGGGAGGAATAATTTGTAAAATTTATATCATCTTTTTTTAAGATATAATCATCTCTCTGAGGTCCAAAAGTAGTAGTTTTTTTCTTTAAATCCTCACTCTTTTTTTTATTTAAAAATTCAAGAAAATCTTCTTTTTTATCAAAAGGAAGTCCTGTATAAAAAAATTCACAAGTGTCATCATTACTTATATTTGAATATATTTTAGAAAAAACTTTATTGAAAATTTCTATAAACTCGCGCCTTTTTTTTATTAAAACCATAGCCTTACTTGCAAACAATTCATCCCATACTTCTATCTGTTTTATATTAACCTGTCCATTTGCAATATTTTTTAACATAGTATTTCTTGAATTTAAAATGTGCCTAAAATTATTGAGATCATTTATATAATCAGGATAAATTTTCGAAATGACTGAATCAAAAAATCTTCTTCTCAGCTCCGGAGTTCCATTTATTATATTAATATCATCAGGAGAAAATACAACTGTTAAAAATCTACCATAAAATTCAGAAATCTTAGAAATTTCACTCCCGTCTATTTTTACTTTTTTTTTAGATATCTCTTTATCTTTAAAAAATCCCACCTCAAACTTTTTATAATCGCTTTCTATAATCTCTCCTTTACAATAATAAGAATCACAACCCCATTTTACAATATCGCTATCGGATATATTTTTAAAAGATCTAAACCCAGATAAAATAGAAATGGCCTCAATTATATTTGTCTTTCCAGAGCCATTTTCTCCAATTATAAAATTAAGGTGAGGTGAAAATTCAATTTCAAGCTGATCATAATTTCTGAAATTTATCAATTTCAAATTTTCTATAATCATAAACTTTAACTTTTTATATGTATAGGCATAACAACAGATATATGATTTTTGTCATCTTCAGGAATAATTGTCACAGGGCTAGATGTTCCTGATATACCAACTGTAAAATATTTA
>MWCI01000072.1 GCA_002069965.1 Spirochaetes bacterium ADurb.Bin218
TCTATTACTGATGCTGCCTTTATTGTCCCATAAAAATTTTTCAGTATATCCCTGTTCTTCTCTGCTAATCTTATTTCTTCATCCCCTTTCCCAAGGTGAGTTATTATTGGCTTGTCATACTCATCTATAAGCAAAACTACTTGATTACCTGTTGATGAGTTCAATTTTATAACTAATTCTTCAAATCTTGCTTTTAAATTTGTGTTTTCCAGATAAATTCCAAAATTTTTTGCTGTCCTTTCAAGAAAAGAGTTTAGCGTTAGTATAAGGCTGTCTGGAGTTGTGGAGTCTATGGAATTAAAATCAAGCCTTATAACAGGATGCTCTTCCCAATTATAATCTGCCTTGTATATCCATAGGTCTTTAAAAAGCTCTTTATTCCCTTTGAATATCTCTTCCAGTGTTGATATAAGCAGAGATTTGCCAAAACGCCTTGGCCTTGATAAAAAAAAATATTTAGAAGTTGTAATCATCCTGTAGATAATCTCTGTCTTATCTACATAGAGCATATCCCCTTTAATTAGATTTTCAAAACTGGACTCACCTATTGGTAAATTCTTTAGCTTCATGTATACAATTTAAAGGTAATAAACATTATTTGCAAGAGTTTTTTGCAGTCTCTAAGCTTTACTTTTTAGGAGACTCATAAATTCTCTTCATCAATTCAAGCACATCCTCTATCATGTAAGGCTTTTCAAGCTTTCCAATGAAACCATAAGAAGATGGATCTGACATAACAGGCAAGGAAGAGTATCCGCTTGCAGCTATGGCCAACACAGAAGAGTCAATTTTTCTGATATAATCTAAGGTCTCCTGGCCTCCCATTCCTCCCTTTATTGTTAAATCTAATATGAGCAAAGTGAATGGCTCTTTATCCTTTGCCTCCATATACATCTCAATAGCCTCATTACCATTTCTGGCAGTATCTACAGAAAATCCGAGGCTTGACAATATCTTTTCAGTGGTCTCAAGAACAAATGGCTCATCATCCATCACAAGAACACGTCCTTGAAATTTACCATAGCCCTCTGCACTGTCTCCCTGATACTTTCGATCCTTGCCACTATCTGCAGGAAAATAAATTGAAAAAGTAGATCCGCTGACTCCATCTGACTCCGAAACTATTGTCCCACCATGACGGGTTACTATTGAATAAGCTATAGAAAGGCCAAGGCCAGTGTGGTCTTTTTTAGTTGTAAAGAATGGATCAAAAAGCCTTGGCATGATCTCCGAAGGTATTCCTATGCCATTATCTTTAACTGAAATCTTTATATACTCCCCCTCAGGGATCGATGGAATCTTTTTATCTCCTTTGTTTAAAAAATTCTCAGCCTCCACGGTGACAACTCCCCCATTGGGCATGGACTGAATTGAATTTATAAGTAAATTGTCAATAACCTGACAAAACTGCGCTTTGTCTGCGCTACAACTCCATAGTCCCGTTGATACATCAAGCTCACCAATAACACCTGTTCCATTGAAAGCTACATCAACAGAGCTCTCAAGAATATCATTAATATTGAGTAATGATTTTTGAGGTGCTCCACCACGGGCGAAGGTAAGCAACTGCTGAGTAAGAAACTTTGCCCTTGACATTACAGAAAGAGCTTTATCTGCACTGGAAGTTATCTTTTGTAGTTCACTATTGAGTGCATAAATTTTTATAAGTTCAAGATAACCGAATATCCCTGCAAGAAGATTATTAAAATCATGGGCTATGCCTCCTGCAAGAACCCCAAGAGACTCAAGCTTTTGAGCATTCTGAAGCAGCTTATCTGTTTTTAATTTTATAGATACATCTCTAAAGACTATTACAAGCCCTATAATTGACTCTTTGATCTTGATTGTAGCAAGGGTATTTTCAATGTAAAGTTCCTCCCCATTTTTCTTAACAAGAATTGTCTCTTCAGGAAAGACTTTATTCTTTTGACTTAATATTTCTTTTATAATATCACAGCAATTTAATCCTGTATTACGATCCTTAATTCTAATAACATCCCAGAGAGGTTTACCCATAGCTACATCCAGGCTCCAACCTGTAAGGGCCTCCGCTGTTGGATTCATTAAAGTAATATTACAATCTGCATCTGTAGTGATAACAGCATCTCCTATGCTACGTAAAGTTACAAAAAGTTTTCCCCTTTCTTCTTCAACCTGTTTTTTAGAAAGAACCCTCTCTGTTATATCAAGTGTATATCCTGCAAGATACTTTTTATCACCAATAGTCAAAGGAAATTTAATTGTAGTATAATATCTCCCATTAAGCTCCTCATCTACAGAGACAATTTCCCCTTTTTGCAACACCCTTTTGTCATCTTCAATCATGCTCTTTGCCAGCTCTGATGGGAAGATCTCATCCATAGTCTTTCCAAGAATATCCTCAATGGGCATACCCAGCATATTTTCATAATTCTTTGAAAGATAAATGGCCCTGATATCCTCATCTTTAAAAAATACATATACCGGACTATTTGTCAAAAAGTGTGAAAAAATAGTTTCTGTTTCTATTAAACGCTCCTGAGCTTTTGCTCTCTCTGTTATATCTCTAAAAAAAGATTGATAGGTTCCATCTGGCATTTTTCTGGAGATCATCTCTACAATAAGAACATCACCATTTTTGCATTTTATGTGCCTCTCGTTTTTTAAAATCACTCCATTGTTTAGCATGTCATATCTCAAAGGATTTTTTAGGAGTTCCCTTTCATCAAAGAGATCCTTCATATTCATTTTAAGCAGCTCATCTTGCGAGTAACCTGTTAAAATCTCTGCGGCAATATTTACATTTAAAAAGTTACCATGACTATCTCCATGAAAGAAGGCATCTGGGGCAAACTCTATAATATTTTTATATTTAATTTCACTTTTAGCAAGTGCTTCATCTGCAAGTTTCATCTCAGATATATCTGTAGACAAGCCACAGAGAGCATAAATCTCTTCTTTCTCATCTTTTATTGGGTATTTTAGAGTTTTGTAAGTATGAACTATTCCATCAATTTCAATTTTTTCTTCAAATTCAATCATATCAACTTTATAAAAAACTTCCTGATCGTTTTTAATTAGTTCAGAGGCATAGATCTCCGGAAAAATCTCCTTATCACTTTTGCCAAGAACATCATCATAGCTAATATTGATGATTTGTGCCCATGCTCTATTGACAAACAAATACCTCCCTTCTCTGTCCTTCATATAAATAAGTGTAGGAGCATTGTCCATTACAGTTATCATCTGAAATATTAAGTTACCAATATTTTTCCAGAAATCCCGTATAAAATAGAAAACACAGCCTGTAAGTAAAAGAAAAACAAATGAACTTCCAATTGGAATTATTCTTAGGTAATCATCATCTATAAAAAAAGAGTGGAACATGAAAAATAAGAGATTAATCAAAAGCAAAACAAGAATAAAAAAAAACAAAATTCTGGATTTAAGCCTTATGTATTCCTTAAGGTGAATCCATCTAATATATTTATATTTAGTCATTGCCAAATCCTTTGCCCTTCAACATATCGAAGGGACTTAAATAATATCTATATTCAGTATAATCATCTTAAATTACAAGAGCAAAAAATTTTTCTGACATTCAACAATATTTACTCCTTAACTTCCTTATAAAATAAAAATACTCTATTATCCCCAAAGCCTTCGGCTTCGGAGATAACAGTCTCTTTATTTTACACTAAAAATTATATTAAGAAATAATTAGTGAAAATTAAACATTAATTTGTCTTTGGATAAATAATATTTATTATTATTAATAAACTCAGTGAAGCTAATAATAAAAATTATAACTATGGATAAAGAAAACTTTTTAAACGAAACAGAAAACATTGGCTATAAATCTTCACTCCACAGTGCAGATTTACAAAAAAGCCATGAATTGCTTTCTCTCATAACTGAAAACATGACAGAGGGTATTGTCCTCATGGATATGAATATGGAAATAAAATATGTAACACCTTCTGTTATTAAACGCCATGGATATAGCATTGAAGAATTAAAATCAACTCCATTTGAAGAAAGAATGTCAAAAGAATCTTATGAAAAACTGATGAAACTTGCATCAGAATATCTTAATTCAGAAAAGCTTAAAGATCCAAATAACGATAAGTGTGTGATCCTCGAGATTGAATACTACAAAAAAGATAGAACAATTTGCTGGAGCGAATCGATCTTTACGCTATTGCGAGATAAAGAAGGGAACCCCATTGGCATACTGGGAGTAGGGAGAGACATTACGGATCGAAAGCTAACTGAACAAAAGCTAAGAGAAAGTGAAGAAAAATTTATCCATTTAACAGAAAATCTTCCAGCCTATGTAAGCGCCTTTTTGCCAGATGGAACTCTTACTTACGTAAATAATGCACTATGTGAATTAACAGGATACTCAAAAGAGGAATTACTGGGAAAAGTATTCTTTGAATTAATGGAGCCAGAGGAGGCTGAAGAAATAAGGAACAGACTAAAATCTCTTACACCATCAAACCCCATAGAAAAACACGAACAGCGCCTTATAAAAGATGGAAAAATATTTTATCAGGAATGGCACAATCGCTGCTTTTTTGATAAAGAAGGAAATCCAACTCATTATATTGCAACAGGGATTGACATTACAGATCGCAAGGCTGGAGAGGAAAAAATCAAACAGCTTCTGCAAGAAAAGGAAATAATCATGAAGGAGGCTCACCATAGAATAAAAAATAATATGCTGAGCATTTTTGGTCTGCTTTCACTGGAAGCAGAAAAATTGACTGATGAAAATTTAAAAAGAATATTACTCAAATCTGCTACAAGAGTTCAAAGCATGCTAATACTCTACCAGAAACTTTACCTAAAAAATCAAAATTTTGATGTCAATGTTAAAGAATACTTTTTAGATCTTACAAAGATCATCTTCGATATTTTTCATGGAACAAAAGAAATCTCCTTTTCCTTTCACTGTGATAACTTTTACTTAAACTCCGAAAAGCTCTATCCCCTCGGGATAATAGTAAATGAACTCATAACAAATTCAATAAAATATACTGTCCCTGTTAAGGATACCCCTAATATTCACCTTGAAATAAAAAAAATAGAGGAAAGTATCCAGCTTATATATAAAGATAATGGCCATGGAATTTCAGAAAGCTCTGATTCAACAGAAGGCTTTGGGCTGCAGCTTATAGATATGCTTGTAAAACAGCTTAATGGGACTCTCAAATTTTCAAAAAATCAATCCTTTGAAACAGAAATATCCTTTGAAATTTAAAATCTTGACAACTAAGGCAAAAAGGGTTTTAATACTACAAATTTTTACAGGGGGTTTCTATGTCCTTAGGTATGTTGCTGCTGACCCTTCTGCCAATAGCAATACTTCTTGCTATGCTTATCATATTTAAAAAGGCTGCAGATGTCAGTGGTATTGTAGGCTGGTTAGCTATTTCTATTGTTGCTTTTCTTTTCTTTAACACAAGTCTTGAGGTAATTGCAAGATCAACTGCTGCAGGGCTTATCAGATCATTTTCTGTTTCATTAATAGTAGCCACTTCTTTATTGCAGATGGCCTATATGGAAAAAACAGGAGCTTTAAAGAGAATCATTATCTTTGTGAAAACAATTTCAAGTGAAAATCGCGCTGTGCAGATAATGATGATCAATATTGGCTTTGGAACCCTTATGGTTGCAGTGGGCGCAACTCCTGTGTCCCTACTTCCACCAATATTGGTTGCCATGGGATACTCCACCTATGTGGCTATTGCTCTTCCTGCAATAGGATATGACTCTTTATGCACATACGCCTTACTTGGGGCTCCTATTGTAGTTTTTGTTGATATAGCCAATAGCTTTCTTGGAAAGGGAAATGAGATTACTCTAAGTCAGGCAGGCCAGGTATTTTTCATGTTTTTGCCAGTAGTATCAACTCTCATTGGCTTTTGCATGTTGTGGATCGTTGGTAAATGGAAGGCTGTTAAGGAAGGTCTTATTCCAGGGATACTCACAGGTATTGTAATTACAATAGTCTCTTACTGGACAAACAAATTCGACAACCTTGTAGTTTTAACAGGAGTCATGTGTGGCATGGCTGTAATTGTTGCCATGGCAATATACCTTAAACTTACAGGTAAAAAAATAATTGATAAAAGCAAACTCTCTCAAGAAGAGCTGGAATATGAAAAAAAATATTCACTGCTAAAGGCTCTATCTCCATGGATTATTCTTATCATTCTAATACTTGTGCTTAATATTCCAAAGGATATGTTTAATTTTCTCTACAGGGAACTTAAACTGCCAATAAATGGGATTACTGCAAATGGAAAACCGCTTGAAACAAGAGCCCTATGGCAGGCCTATACATGGATCTTTGTAAGCATAATAGTTTCATTCCCTTTTATCAAGCCAAAAATCTCTGAACTAAAGGAAACATGGTCTATATGGATAAAAAGAGCTCCACGACCTGTTTTTGCAGCAGCAATTTTCTTTGCCATGGGAGAAATTATGAACATGTCTGGTTTTTCTATGGAAACAGGACAATTTACTACTGCCAGCATGGTTAAGGTTTTGGCGGACTATTCTGCCTTTGCATTTCAGGGAGCCTATGGCTATATAGTTTCATTTATTGGACTATTTGGTGGATTTATCACAGGCAGCGAGGCATCAACAATTGCCATGTTTGCAAAATATACAATGACTACAGCGAAAAATCTATCAATGCCCATTATAGGGCTTATAATAGTCACAGCAGGACTTGCCTTTGGAGGAGGTCTTGCAAGCGTTATTTCTCCAGCAAAGCTTCAAAACGCAGCTGCATCAATAGATAGGATAGGAGAAGAAAACAAGGTAATCAGAATTGCCTTTGTATTCTCACTTATTCTGACACTGATAACTTCAATATTTGTTGGGCTGCTACTATGGTTCAACGGGATCTAAAATAAGCGGCCAATGATTGCAGGGAGAGCATTCTCTACACGGAGAATTCTCTCCCCAAGACTTACAGTTGTAAATCCCAGGCTCTCAAGAAGTTCAACCTCATAAGAAATGAAACCTCCCTCAGGCCCAATAGCCAAGGTTACAGGCTTGTTGACACATCTTGGGAAGTGAGCATTGCTATAGGGATGAGCTGTAAGTTTAATAGTATTTTGAGAAATAAGAGGCAATTCATCTTCCACAAAGGGTCTAAAAAGTTTACGCACAAAAACCTCTGGCAATATTGTATCACAGGCCTGCTCAAGAGCAAGTATCATATCTTCCCTTAAAAAATCTTCTTCAAGGACAGGGGAGAAAAAATAGCTCTTTTCAACTCTCCATGTTCTTATTACATATATTTTTTTAACGCCCATAGCAGTTGCATAGTGAATTAATTTTTTAAAGCTCTTTGGCCTTGCCATTGCAACAACAAGGGTAAGAGGTATTGGAGGAGGAGGATCCTCAGTCAGAGAAACCTCAAGAATTCCATAATTCTGGTTCCTCTCTATTAAAAAAGCTGAACCTGCCTTTCCATTAAGCAGGCCAGCTTTCAGTCTATCACCTCTTTGTGAATTCAAAACAGATACAAGATGTTCAAACTTTCTACCTTTAAGCAAAACCCTGTTATGGGATATAAAATCCTCAGGCAGCAAAATAATTTGATTCATAGAAATTATTTTGTGGACTTAATCTTATCCCATAATGCAGAGAATTTACTATTGTTTGAGCCTAAATCTTGCAAAAATTCGCTTTTATCTAAAATACTCTTAGGAGGATTTACAGCCGGGTCCTTCAAAAAATCCTCACTCATGAGTTTTTGCGCTGCAATATTTGGTGCAAGATAATATACAAACTCCATGTTGGCCTTACAATTTTCCGGTTCAAGCATAAAGTCTATAAACTTATAGGCAAGTTCCACATTCTTTGCTGTCACGGGTATAACAAAATCGTCCTGGCTTAAAGCAGTTCCCTCCTGTGGTGTTGCAAAGGCAAGGTCAGGATTTTCTGCAATAAGCTGTAATGCATCTCCATTATATACCTGTATCAGATAAAACTCTCCTGAAGATAGCCCCCTCTTTGCCTCATCAACATCAAACTTGGCTATATTCTTCTTCCATTTTATAACAGTCTCAAAGGCCTTTTCAAGTTCAGCATCATTTGTGCTGTTATAATTATAACCATTATATTTAAGCGCTGCCCCTATTACCTCTCTCATGTCATTGAGCAAAGTCATTCTTCCTGCCAGGTCATCTCTCTCAAAGATTGACCACGATGGTTTGAAATTTTTAACTTTCTTTTTATTATAAGCAATCCCTGTAAAGGTCATCATATAAGGAACACTGTATCTCATCTGTGGATCAAGACCTTTCTTAACAAATGCCATGTCAATATTTTTAATATTTTTGAGTTTTGAGTGATCAATCTCACGGATCATCTTCTGTTCATACATGAGTCTTGACATATAGCTTGTAGGGAAAAGCACATCATATCCTGTAGCTCCAGCCTTAAGCTTGGCATAAAGAGCCTCGTTGGAATCAAAATAATTTATTACAACCTTGCAATTATATTCCTTTTCAAACTTTTCTATAACAGCAGGATTCATATAATCTGCCCAATTATAGATGTGCAGTTCATTGCTCTTTTTGCTACAGGAAACAAAAGCCATAAGCGCAGCAGCAAAAAATGTTAGTAATTTTTTCATTCTTTAACCTCCATAAGTTTTTTGCTAATAAAGACAACTATAAAAGTAAATATAACCATGAGCACAGAAAGTGCATTAATCACCGAAGGTGAACCATGGCGCATCATGCTATATATATACAGAGGAAGAGTTGTGGAATCAGGACCTGCAACAAAAAAGGTTATAACAAAATCATCAAGGGAAAGTGTAAAGGCAAGTAAACCCCCTGCAGCAATTCCAGGCCCAAGATATGGGACCAGAACTCTTTTCACTGCAATCCACCATGTTGCTCCAAGATCAAGGGCTGCCTCAAAAGTAGAATAATCAAAATCCTGAAACCTCGCAAGTACAACCATAGCAACATAGCTCATGCAAAAAGTAATATGAGATAACAATATTGTAAAAAGACTCAGCTCAATGCGGAGAGAAACAAAGAAAAGCAACAGGCTTATACCCATTAGTATATCAGGAATAACCAGAGGAAGATAGATCAAGATATTATGAGTTATTTGCAATTTTGTTTTGTATCTATAAAGGGCAAAGGCTGCCATTGTCCCAAGGATAATAGAGACAAAGGTTGAGCCAAAGGCAATTACTAAGGTATTGCTTAAGGCATGCCAGATATTTTTATCTGCAAAGAGCCTGTAATACCATTGAAGAGTAAAGCCCTTCCATGCACCTCCAAAGCGAGAGGCATTAAAAGACTGCATAAAGACAATGATAATTGGCAAATAAAAAAATACAAGTATTGCAACAGTAACATAAAAAGGAAAGCGACTTCTCTTCTTCATCACCTTAGCCTCAAAGAAGTAGAATTCTTTTCTTTAAAAAATCTCATTGTAAGAGCAACAGCTGATGGAATAATTATTGCCAGAGCAAGAATAGTTGATAGAGCACTTGCATGGGGGAGATTTCTATCAATAAAAGTTCTTTGAGCAATTTTATTGCCAATCATCTCAGCCTGTGTCCCTCCAACAATATCAGGAATTACATAAGAGCCCAGTGCAGGAATAAAGACAACAACAATTGCAGTAATAATACCCTGTTTGATTCCTGGCAAAAAAACTCTCACAAAGGCCTGCAATCTCCCTGCACCAAGATCATAGGCTGCCTCAAGTAAATGAAAATTGAATTTCTCTGCAGCAGCATATATAGGCAAGAGGGCAAAGGGAAGATAAGAATAAACAATAACCACAAGCACAGCACCTGTATTATACAAAAGCAAGGTATCAGGAGCGGCAATCTTTAAGGCAACAAGTGCCTCTTTGAAAAAACCTTCTGGATGAAGAAAAACCTTCCATGCAAATATGCGTATCAAGAAATTTATCCAGAATGGAACAATTATAAACAGGAGTAAGATATCCTGATACTTCTTATTGAGTCTTGCTATATAATATCCCGCTGGTATAGATGCCAAAATACAAACAGCAGTGGATAAAACGCTAAGCCAGATAGTGCGCCATATAATAACAGGGTAATCAGGATTGCCTAAGGATTTTATAGTATCAAGAGTCCATTCCTGACCAATTCCTCCGTAAGGATCTGCACTACGGAAGGCCATAGCAATAACTAAAAAAGTTGGAATTACAAAAAAAATGACCAGCCATAAAATAGGAGGGATCGAAATCAGGATTTCACCCTTTCGCTTTCTCAACACTTCAGCAGACATCACTCTTCCCCTTCTTCAGAGTTTTCTATCTCTGCCATAATCTCTTCATCAGGAAGAGTGAGCAAAGCCTCATCCTCAAGATTATATTGCTCAAGCATATAACAATAATCAGCGTGCCATGAAAGCCAGACCTCATCACCCCATGTTATCATCTTCTCATCAAGCATATATCTGTCATGGAGCCTTTTGGTTTCCACAAGAAAGTCATTTACTCGGACCCAATACTTTGTGTGGTAACCCATGTAAATTATTTCCTCAACCTTGCCCTTGACAATATTGTAGCGCTCAGATAATTTTGGCTTATCAATGGTTATAGTAAACTTCTCAGGGCGAATAGAGAGATAGACTCTATCCCCCTTTTTTATCTTTTTGTCATTATAGACAATCACATCTGTAAAGCCATCTATATGCAAAGTACTATAAGGTTCATTAACAGCAACAACGTCACCTTCAAAGAAATTAGTATCACCTATAAAGGCAGCAACAAAGCTTGTTCTTGGGGCTTCGTATATCTCTGTAGGAGTGCCAACCTGTTCAACCACTCCTTCATTCATAACCGCAATTGTATCGCTTAAGCTCATAGCCTCGCTTTGATCATGAGTGACATACAAAAAAGTAATGCCAACCTCGTCATGAATATTATCAAGGTCAACAAGCATTCTCTGCCTGAGTTTAAGATCAAGGGCAGCCAATGGCTCATCAAGGAGCAAGACCTTGGGCTTGTTTATTAAAGCTCTGGCAATTGCAACTCGCTGTTTTTGGCCACCACTTAGTTTATCCGGTCTTTTATTTGCATGATCAGTTAGCTGTATGAGTTCAAGGTATTTATAGACCTCTTCTTTTATAACGCTTTCTTTTAAGCCAGCGATTCTAAGTCCAAAGGCGATATTTTCAAATACAGTGAGATGAGGGAATAGAGCATAATTTTGAAACACAGTATTGACTGCTCTTTTATTTGGACTCAAATTTGTGATATCTTCACCATTTAGTATAATTCTCCCGGAATCTGGCTCCTCTAAACCAGCGCAGATTCGCAGCAATGTA
>MWCI01000073.1 GCA_002069965.1 Spirochaetes bacterium ADurb.Bin218
TTGGGCGATACTGGAATCGAACCAGTGACCTCCTGCGTGTCGAGCAGGCGCTCTAACCAGCTGAGCTAACCGCCCTTAGTGAAAATCTTTAATCAATATTTTTATATCGCCTTTGTTGTCAAGATTTTTTTACACAAACTTGAATTTCCCAATTGTAACTTTTTTATATGAAAAACAGTTGAATAAAAAATTAAAAATGTATATTTTTGTCCTGATTTTAAAATACAGCCAACAGGAGAAAAAAATGTTTAATAACATAGAAGTCCTTGCAGGCAAAAAAGCTATAGAGATTATCAAAGATGGCGCTTTTAGTGAAGATAAAATTTCTGTAATTGCAGGGGCTGCTGGCGGTCCAAAATTCCTTGCACTTGCGGGATTTGACAGGCTCTTGCTTTCCAGATGGTTCAAAAAACGAAAAAAGCCTATTTTCTACATAGGCTCATCCATTGGAGCATGGAGAGGGGCTGCATTTGCCTGTAAAAATCCATTAAAATCTTATAATACCTTAGTTGAAAGCTATTTATCTCAAAGCTATTCCTCAAAGCCTTCTGCAACTGAAGTTACAAAGGAAAGCAGGAGGATCATGAATGAATTTTTATCTACGGAAGATATAGACTTTGCTCTCTCTAAATCGATTTTTCATCTCAATTTTATTGCAACTCATTGTAAAGGTCTCTCTGCCAGTTCAAATCCTAAAGCCTTAAGTGTTGCATTTATTCCCTCTATTGCAATAAACATCTTAAGCAGAAATTTACTCCTCTGGATATTTACCAGAACTCTTTTTTATAATAAAAGAAAACTCCCTCCCTTTGCCATAAATTTTAAAGAAGATCATAGAATTCCACTGTCTGATGAAAATTTTAAAGAAGCACTCCTTGCCTCTGGCTCAATTCCCTTTGTAATGGAAGGAGTAAAAAATATCATAGGAGCCCCTGCCGGAGTTTACAGAGATGGGGGAATTACAGATTATCATCTCAATATAAACTTTGGAACAGAGGAGCTCATCTTCTATCCTCATTTTAGCAAAAGAATTACACCTGGCTGGCTGGACAAAAGCCTTAAGTGGAGAAATTACGACAAAAATTTCTTTTCCAATGTTATTATTATTCGTCCATCGGAAAAATTTATTAACTCTCTGAAATACAAAAAAATTCCAGATAGATCAGATTTTAAAACATTCCTTGGAAATGATAAAGAGAGGCTTTCCTTCTGGAGAGATACAATTAAAAAAAGCTCTATCCTTGGGGAAGAATTTTTTGAAGCTGCAGAAAATGGTAAGCTAAAGAGCATAATAAAGGAATTATAAATCTACAAAATTTTAACTTTGAAAGCATAAATTTTTCTTGTATAATAAACAAGCAAAGTTTCATAATGCATGAAATATATAAAAGCATTAAAATTTCCTGAGATATAGTAGTTTCATATTTTTGCAAAAGTGCTTTTGCTTACTATAAATAGCAGGAAATTGCAGCTTAAAATTTTTTAAGATCCGCATTATCAGAATAAAAGGAGTTTTTCTATGGTTAAACAAATTATTGAAGACAACATAATGATTGCCAAATTTGACAATCCCCCTACTTACTCAATGACATTTGAGAGCCTACAAATTATCAGAGATGCAGTTAAAAAAGTAAACGAGGATCCATCTCTCAAGGGACTTATATTTACAGGTGAGGGCAAATTTTTCTGCTCTGGTTTTGATCTCCCTACTTTTTTGAGTTTTAAAAATAAAGAAGATGTCCTAAGATTCTTTAATGTAGAAGAAGAGATGCTCTATGAAATTTTTACCTGCACAAAGCCTGTTGTTGCTGCAATTAATGGCCACTGCACTGCTGGCGGTTTTATTGTAGCTATGGGATGCGATTATAGAATTGCAACTGACAATCCAAAGGCTAAAATGGGTATGACTGAGACAAAAATAGGTCTTTCTCTTACAATTGCAGAGATGGAGCTTGTTAGATATGGCTGCAACGATTACAAAACTCTGAGAAATATACTTTACGATGGTGAAAGACACAGCTTTGAGGCTGCAAAGGAAATGGGTATTATTGACCAGATCGTCCCTGAGGCTGAACTGATTGAGACTGCCAAGAAAAGAATCTGCTACTGGTGGGATCAGCCAGGACATGCCTTTACAAATCTCAAATACTGCCTAAAGTATCCAATTGCTTCTCAGATTAGATATAGGCTTGATAATGAAAACTGGCAGGATAGCCTTGCTGCTACATTGACCAATGCTCAGATAAGAGGCGTCCTTGAAATGGTTTACAAAGCAATGACTGGCGGAAAATAAATAAACTTTTACCAATAGGGCTTCCTGGGTTAGATTTGCAGGCAGCCCTATTTTTCACTGTAAATAACTTATCACCAAAAAAGGCTTGACTCTTATTAGTTTTAGCAATTCTCTTTCTACATCTAAAAACTAAAATTTTTACACTTTTTAAGGGAAAATTTATGAATACTATTGAAGGAAAACTTGATGCCTCTGGGCTGAAATTTGGAATTATTATTTCCAGGTTTAACGAATTTATTACAAGTAAACTCCTTGGCGGTGCTATTGACTGTATCAAAAGAAATAATGGTGACGAAAACAATATTACTGTTGCCTGGGTGCCAGGCGCCTTTGAAATACCTTCAATGGCAAAAAAAATGGTCGCTTCCAGGAAATTTGACGCAATAATTTGCTTAGGTGCTGTAATAAAAGGCTCCACTCCACATTTTGATTATGTTGCTGCAGAGGTTTCAAAGGGAGTAGCTCAGGTGGGACTTGGGGCTGATATTCCTGTTATCTTTGGAGTGCTTACAACAGATACTATTGAACAGGCTATTGAAAGAGCTGGCACCAAATCTGGAAATAAAGGATTTGATGCTGCCATGTCAGCAATAGAAATGGCAAATATATTTAAACAGTTAAGCTAATGGGACACAGGCGTAAGGCAAGAGAAATAGCCCTTCAGGGGCTTTATATGTATGAAGTAGGCAAAGCTGATATCAGGGATATAACTCTTTTCCCATGGGTTGAAGAGGCTATCCCTGAGGATATTAAAGACTTTGCAATTAAGCTTATTGAGGGAGTTATTGAAAATATTGAATCACTGGATAAAACCATAAGTCTTTACTCCAAAAACTGGAGAACTGAGAGAATTACAATTGTAGATAAAACAATACTTAGAATTGCCCTTTTTGAGATGCTATTCCTTGAGGATATCCCTACAAAGGTAAGCATAAATGAGGCTATTGAATTGGGAAAAATATTTGGTGGTGAAAACTCTGGACAATTTATAAATGGAATACTTGATGCAGTTAACAAAAATGAATTAAAAGGATAAAAACTCCATCATGCAATGGAAAAGAAGCCAGAACAAAAGCAATAATGATGGTATTGACCATAACAGAATAAGTGGCATAGAAATTATTGATGAAAAAGGTTTATCTTCCAGAGAAAAATTTATTTTATCAATTGCCCTGCTATCTGCAATTGCCATTGGCTCTATTTTTCTCATAGTTAAATACTTTTACACCAATCCCCTTCCATTTATCTCTCAGGAAAAGCAGGAGCAAAATACAGGTGAACTCATTCAGGGCAATCTCTCTGCAGGAAGCCTTGAGTCTGACAATCCTGCTCTTAAAAAGGCAATAGCAAGTTATAAAAGTGGATACTTTGCCAACGCAATTACAGAATTCACTGATATAGTTGAATCCTCTGCCTCAAACAAAGACAAGGCAATAGCTCTTACATACCTTGGCTTGATTGCAGATAAAAGAGGAGACTATGAAAGCGCTCTTAAGTACTTTGAGAGAGCCTCCCGCTATGATGAGAATCCTGAGATATATCTCAACATGGCCAAGACATACAGAAACCTGAAACAATATGACAAAGCGATTAGCAATGCAGAAAAAAGCCTTAATCTTGCTCCTGCTGATATAAATCCAATAATTCTCCTTGGAAATCTTCACTATGAGCTTGGTGACTACGATAAGGCTCTTAGATACTATGAGATGGGACTGAAAAAAGATGCAAACAATCCATCTCTTTTATATAACACAGCTTTAGCTCTTTTCAAAAAAGGCGAAAGATTTCAGGCCCTGGAATTTTTAAAAAAAGCTGCTGAGGAAGACAAGATTGGAGAGATAGCCTACAGATCTTATTCCAGACTTGGAGGAGAATTCCTTGAAAGCAATATGTTTGATCTCGCAGAGAACTATCTCAAACTTGCCACAAAATTGAGAGGTAGTGACCCTGTAGCTCACTATAACCTTGGAGTTGCATATCTCAGACAGGGCAAAAACGATGAAGCCTTAAAAGAACTGGAAGAAGCTGAAAGGCTTAGCCCTCAGGATATGGGGCTTATGGAACAGATTGGTGAGTCTTTCTTCTCATTAAAAGATTATGATAGAAGTCTCAGGGTTTATAATAAAATCTTAGAGACTAATAGTCGCAATGTAAAAATTCTTTCCAGAATTGGGGAGATCTATTACTCAAAGGGGGATCTGGAAAGAGCCTACGATGCATACAGAAAGGTAACACAAATTCAACCTGCAACTGAAAATGCCAGAATTGCATATCTAAACATGGGTAACATTTTAGATGACGCCCAGAGGTATGATGATGCAGTAAAGGCCTATGAATCAGCACTGGCCATTAGGGACAATGATGATCTAACATACTATAACCTTGGCATTGCATACAAACATGCAAATCAGCCTGCTATGGCTGTCCAATCATGGAAAAAAGGGATCTCTATAAATCCTGGAAACCAGAAGATAAGACTTGCCATGGCTGATTACTACTTAGAAAGAGGATATCCAGATCTGGCAGAAAAAGAATATCAGGAGATTTCTTACAAATGGCCTGAAAATCAAGAATCCATGTTCAAACTCGGCACAATATATCACATGCATAAAAATTATGCTGATGCAAAAAAGGCATATAATAAAGTAATAGAGGCAGATGGCACTACAGAGCTTGCCAGAAAGGCGATGATAAACCTTGCTATAATAACCTCATCAGATAACCAGAACGAAGATAATCTTAACAGATCAATCCAATTGATCCAGAGGGCATTACTTTTAAAACAGGATGATGCTGATGCTCTTCTTGCCCTTGGGATTATTTACTCACGAAAAGAAATGTATGAAAAAGCTATTGAGACCTTTTATCAATCATTAAAGGTTTCACGGGACAGCAAGATGATTGCTGAATGCTATAACAATATTGGAAAGTGTTACTACCAGGTGAAGGATTATAAAAGAGCTATTCAAGCCTTTGCCAAGGCTGTAGAAGAAGATCCTTCAAATGAAGAAATTAGACTTAACAGAAAAACAGCAACTCAGGCCTATGAGGCAGAAATAGAAAAAACAAGATGAAGATCGCTGACAGAAATTTTTTACAAGACTTAGAAGAAAAAAACCTTGCTCCTTATGCAGCAAAATCTCGAAACTCTCGAGGGAGAGAGCATCCAGAGAACTCCCATCTTTACAGGACAGAGTATCAAAGAGACAGAGAAAGAATTATTCACTGCAGAGCCTTCAGAAGGCTTGAATACAAAACTCAAGTTTTCATCAATCACGAAGGTGACCACTACAGGACAAGGTTGACTCACACAATGGAAGTAGCTCAAATTTCACGAGCTGTATCCAGAGCTCTAAGGCTCAATGAGGATCTGGCCGAAAGCATT
The DNA here is from genome assembly GCA_002069965.1 of Spirochaetes bacterium ADurb.Bin218. Lineage (GTDB taxonomy): Bacteria > Spirochaetota > UBA4802 > UBA4802 > UBA5550 > UBA5550. The sequence goes on from MWCI01000073.1 coordinate 5,679, forward strand.
GCACTTGCCCATGATCTTGGACATACTCCCTTTGGTCACGTTGGCGAACGTGAGCTTAACAAACTCCTGAAAGATTATGGTGGATTTGAACATAACAGGCAAAGCCTCCGCGTTGTGGAGATCCTGGAAAAGCGATATGCTGACTTTGACGGCCTTAACCTCACATGGGAAACAAGGGAAGGTATTATTAAGCACTCCACTCCTTACGATAAGCCAGAGAGCAATCTTTTCAATCCACAGGAGCAGCCATCACTTGAGGCTCAGATTATTGATATTGCAGATGAGATTGCTTACAATAATCACGATCTTGACGACGGTCTGTCTTCAGGTTTGCTTTCCTTCAAAGAGGTGGGAAAACTTGCAATATGGCAATATGCTGTATCAATCTATGGAAAGCCTTTACCTCTTTCGGAAAAATCTCAATGGCGGGAAATTATTCGCACCTTAATAAATATCCTTGTTACAGATCTTATAAACACTACTATTGATAATATAAATTCCAATAACATAAAAACCTATGAGGATGTGAAAAATTTTAAGTGTAAGTTAGCATCCTTTTCCAGAGAGATTGAAGAACTGAATGATGATCTAAAAAAATTTTTAAAGACAAACCTTTATCAACATTACAGAGTAACAAGGATGTCTCTTAAATCTCAAAAAATTATAAATGAGCTCTTCCATATTTATACCGAGCATCCTGATACTCTACCTGGACAATACAAAGAGGAAATCGAAAAAAATGGAGTTTACAGAACTGTAACTGATTTTATTGCAGGAATGACAGATAGATTTGCAATTGAGGAACATAAAAAACTCACAGATCCATCACAAAGGGTCTGATCCTTTACATTTATAAATTCATAAAAAATGAGGGCTGTATATGACTGACTATCCAGAAATTCCAGAAGAGATAAAAGAAATGATGTTAGAGGGGACTCTTTCTGATGAAATTTTTTTAGATAAAGAAGGACGCTGGTTCCACAATGGGCAACCTTTTTTAAATGAAAAGATAATTGATTTTTTTAATAAATCTATAAATGTTACAGCTGACGGCCAGTATGTTATACACTATAGCAATTTTACATATCCCATTAGGGTTGAAGATACACCTCTTTTTGTAACTGGCGTACGTTTTGAAGGCTTTGGCTCTTTTGAGCGTATATTTATAAATCTCTCTGATGGTGAATGTGAAGAGCTTAATATAAACACTCTTTACTACGGAGATAATAACGCTTTGTATTGCAGAGTCAAAAACGGAAAAATGCCAGCACGATTTATGAGATCCCCCTCCTTCTATATTCTTGAAAGACTGGAAGAAGAGCAGGATGGTTCATATAGTCTGAGACTCTGTGGACAGAAGGTAGAGCTAAAGAAAGGTGATAAATATGAGAAAACATTTTAATATTATGCTTGTGCTTTCTTTTTCTGGTGCAATAATATCTGGAATACTTCTCTATCAACACTATTTCCCTGAGATGAATCTTGGAGTTATATCCTGTGGCAAAGGCTTTTCCAATCCTTGCATTGCTATAGGACAGTCTCCATACTCCAAACTATTTGGAATACCAATCGCAGCTTATGGAGTTTTATATTTTGCAATACTGACATTCATGATGTTACTTGCTGATTACGCAGAGGAGTATTACTATCATATCTTTATGTCCCTGATGTTTCCCATTGTCATTGCAGGAGTCATGGCTGATATAATTCTTGCAGTATTGATGATTAAGATTGGTGAGATATGTTACCTCTGTGTATCTACTTATATAATAAACATCTTCCTCCTTGCTTTACTTTACTTTTACCTTAAAAAGATCTCCAACAGGGAGAAACTTTTTGAAATTATTAAAAATTTCTTTATGCCAGAAAGCCCTGATCGTAAAGCAGTTTTATCTCTTTTTGTAGTCTTTATATTTTTTCTTTCTTTCTCAGTATTTGCTGCAACTATAATTCTACAAAGCCGCGTCTCTGCAAGCCAAACCCCAGAGTCCAAAATAACCAAACTTATAAGTGACTTTTATAATGAAGAACCTCAAAGCATTGATTTCCCAGAAACAAACATGAATTTAGGCAACAGTGCTGCAAAGGTAAAAATTTATGTTTTCAATGATTTCCTTTGCTCAGCATGTTATAAATTCTACAATATAGAAAAATATATACTGGCAAGATACAAAAATAAAGTAGAGATAAAATATTATCATTATCCTTTAGATTCATCTTGCAACAAATATATGGATGAAACAATTTATGCCAATTCCTGCCAGGCTTCAAGAGCTATGTTTGCAGCAGCATCAATGAATATCTTTGAAGAGTATTTTTATAGTCATTTTTCAGATTATCCATTCTTTAAAGATGGATATGGAAGTGAACAGATATTCAAAAACTTTGAAGAGGCTATGAAAATCAAAAATTCTATAAATGACAAAAAGAGCTTTGAGCTATTCCTTAATTCAAAAGAAGCCACGGATTTAATCAAGAAACACATAGAGTTTGCAGAAAAACTTAAAATCGAAGCAACCCCAACTATATATATAGCAGGAAGAAAAATAGTAGGAGTTCCTCCAAGGGAGTTTGTCTCTGCCATAATAGATAGAGAGCTGAGCAAATAAAATTAAAGCATCTCCACTGGATCTATATCTATTTCCAAATAAACTGTTTGCTTTAATTGAATTTTTATACCTTCTGCAATAAGCTCTCTAAGCTCTTTAAGATTCTTTGACTTGAGAATTATATGATAGCGAAAATTTTTCCCAACCTTAAAAAGAGGCGCCTGAGCAGGACCAAGCATTTGCACCTTGAGATTTTGCTCATCAATAATCCTCTTAAACTCACTTGCAAGAGTTTCGGCACAAAGAGAAATAGTTTCTTCACTTTTCCCTCTCAAAACAATTCTTGCAAGACGTGAAAACGGAGGATACTCAAGGCTCTCTCTGATTTTAAGCTCCCACCTATAAAAGCCAAGATAATCATGTTCCTTTAAAAATTTAAAAATAGGCAAGTTCTCATTCAAAGTCTGAATGATAACAACTCCAGGCTCACTTCCTCTGCCTGCTCTCCCTGCAAGTTGATACAACATGGAAAAGATCTTTTCATTTGCACGAAAATCAGGGATATTCACTCCTATATCCGCAAGCAACACAGCTGCAAGAGTTACTTTTTGAAAATCAAATCCCTTTGCCACCATTTGAGTTCCAAGGAGAATATCCACCTCACCATTTCTCATACTATTTGAAAGCAAAGAGGCTGTTCCTTTTTTCTTTGCACTATCCTGGTCCAATCTAAAAACTCTGTAATCTGGAAATTCTCTAAAAATTAGATCCTCAATTTTTTGAGTTCCAGCACCAAGCTTCACAATGGATAGTCCATCACACTCAGGGCAGGTATCAGGGAGAGGTTTTGAAAATCCACAATAATGGCAAAGCAGACCCTTGTTTTTATGATAATTAAGACCTATACTGCAATTGGGGCACTCAAAGACTGTGCCACAATCCCTGCACATCACAAAGGGAGCAAAGCCCCTTCTGTTTAATAAAAAAACAGCCTGATTTCCTCTTTTAATAGTTTTATCAGTATAAGCTCTTAATCTTGAACTTATAACAGTTCCTGAGTCAAGTTTGACTATCTCAACATCAGGCAAAATAGCATCACCATATCTTTCTTTGAGATGATGGAATTTAATTGTCCCTTTCTGTGCAGCATACATCGTCTCAATAGATGGAGTTGCAGAACCCAACACAAGCAATGCATTTTCTTTAATACTTCTGTAAAAGGCAATTCGCCTTGCGTTATATCTTGGAGAGCTATGTTCTTTATAGGAATAATCCTGTTCTTCATCAATTATAATAAGGCCAAGCTCTGGAGGTTGTAAAAAGATTGCCGATCTTGTCCCAACTGCAATCTTTGCTTCTCCTTTCTTAAATTTCATCCAGTTCTCAAATCTCTGAGTATCAGATACGCCACTGTGATATAAAATCATGGAATCGCCAAAGACATCTGCAATTCTGTGAAATATATGAGTAGACAGAGATATTTCTGGGACAAGAAAAATCACAGATCTGCCCCTTTCAATGCAACTTTGAGCAAGCTTTATATAAATTTCAGTTTTCCCGCTGCCTGTAACTCCGAAGATCAAATGAGCGCCAGAATTTGTGGCATTTATATCATCAAAGATTTTCTGTTGCTTTTGAGTTAAAAGCACTTCTCTTCTATTGTGAGACGATGAATCTAAAAACCTTTTTTTCTTTGAAAAATTTCCAGATGGAAGAGCCTTATTAAGGACCTCTCCTATTGAGGCAAGATAAAAAGAAGAAACATACTCTGCAAGCTCAATTAACCTCTCATCAAAAATTGGCTCTTCATCCAGGATCTCTTCAATTGGCTTAATCTCAAATTCATCAGAAGGATTATTGTGGAGAGATATTGTATACCCTGTTTCAATCCTATTTTTAAAATGCACCTTAACTCTCATCCCTGGCAAAAGATTTTGCCCTTCCGGTATTCTGTAAGTAAAAGTATTTTTAAGTGGAGAAGCTATGGCTACTTCAACAAAATTATACATAAGAGCAAGTTATCCTATTTGTGGATCTGATCATATTTAGCTTTTAACTGTTTCAATGTATTCCATGCATCACGTTTAAGATCGGGATTTTTTATCAGAGATATAGTATGCTCTGTTGCAAACCAGGAAATACCATGTAAAGATTTTACAACTGCCTGAAGAGGAATTATCTCTCCAAGGACAAGTATAATTGACGGCTTAACAATTTCTATCTCACGTTTTAAAATCTCAAGGCAGGTTGGAATCATATCACTGGGTTTTACAAGAGAGTCAGAGCTCTCACATTTAACTAAATTTGTGACATAGCATTCATCAAGTTGCAAGTTTATTGCATTTATCATCTTCTTGAGTAATTCTGCTGATTCCTTTTTAAAAATATTAAGCTCCTGAGAAGTCACAAGCTTAGGTGAATTCAAAATAATCATAACCCCATTTGCACCTGTGCCAAAGGCGTATTTTCGCTTTATAACTCCCTTACACATAGAGCAGCTCTCAATAAGGCTCCTGATAGAGTTATCACCTTCATTGCTTAATGCTCTGACTGGTTCTTTGAGGAAATTTTTTAAGTAAATAAGCTCTTCCTCACCCTTAAAGAGCAAAACCCTGTTATTACCAGAGAAGGCCTTTTCAATGAGATTGGTTAAATCACTACTCTTCATGTATATTTAGCTGCCTGATCTTTCTGTGAAGATTTGTCCTTTCTATGTCAAGCTGGCGGGCTGTTTCTGAAATATTCCAACCATTACTCTTTAAGGCACTTATGATATACTCACGCTCAAAGGCATCTCTTGCATCTTTTAGAGAAAGCCCATTAAAAGAAAGAGTCATGGGAATATCCTTAACAGTTGCCACAAGATATTTTTCGAAATCATCTGCTGTTATAATCTCAGAAAGTGACATGATAACAACTCTTTCCATAATATTCTTCAGTTCCCT
>MWCI01000074.1 GCA_002069965.1 Spirochaetes bacterium ADurb.Bin218
CTTTAATTTGTCTATATCTGATGCTATTACTGCTCCACTAAGGATTGTTTTATTTGCTACATATATATCTACGCTACCACCTGTAAGGTCTCCACCTACATCACTCCCCGGCAGATTCCAGCTTGAAGCCCCTAGCACAAGACCCAGATATTGTTAAAGCTTGCTCTCTTGATGTCTGAGCCGCTCTCTGGTGAGTTATCTGCAGCAATTATCTCAAACCACTGCATAATCATCTTTTTTCTCGGAGGATTTACTCATTTATTTTTATCCTATTTTTCCCCGCTTACATTGAAGCAAAACATAAAAACCGTTCCATGTTTTCTTGGACCATTTGGATTATCTGGTCGCCCTGTATCAAATACCTTAATACTATCATCAGTTGTAATCTGCATCATATTGTGCCCATAAGTTCCATTTTTATTAGCAATAGTTATCCTGCCACCAGATACTATAGAGTTTGATTCTCCAATAACTGTCGGTATCAGATTATAAATATCCCGTGTTGATAGCTCCCCGCTCCAGAGGTATTGAATCTTTGAAAGTCTACATCGGCCTTTTAGCTGTAGCATTCTTCCCAGCGAGAGCACTATATTCGTTATACTCCATAAGCCACTGGTTTAAATCAGCTTGCAGTTCTTCAAGTGAATTGAAAAGCTTTTTCCTAAAAGCAACAGGATAAAATTTGCACTTTAATAAATATATTCCATGCTATATCACTACACGCTCCCAAAAAGCAGTAACTCCTTCTTCAAACAAACAAGCTCAGACTTAAAACCACAGCAAAATATATAACATAATCCTCCTTCTCTACAAACCATGGAACAAAAAGTTGCCTCCCATAGACTACATTCACTTGTTTTTAAGCTATATTAATTATTTTTTCTTCAAGGGGGATTTTCTTCCCGCTTTTTTGCAAAGCCTCTTTTGCTAAAACTGTAACTCCGCTGCAGCATGGCACTTCCATTCTTGCAATAGTTATAGACTTTATGTTATAATTAGATATTATATCCAGAAGCTTGTCTCTATATTCTTCAATATATGGATCAAGTTTTGGGCAAAAGGTCATCATAATTCTACCATTTAAAAAATCCTGGTGAAAATTAGCATCTGCGTATGGAGCACAGTCTGCAGATATAAGCAGATCAATTTCTCCTGTAAACATTGTAGACCTTGGTGATATAAGTTTGAGCTTAATTGGCCATTGTCCAAGCGCTGATTGCTGTCGCCTTGACTGAATTGATATTTTTTTGTCTAATAAGCGATTTTCACTTCCAGGACATGAGTGGTTATGGTGGTATTGATGCTTAATTTCCATAGATGACTGTTGAGGAATATCTATGCCTTTCTCTTCAAGAATAGCAATGGCCTCATCGTAAAGTTCTATTTCGCCATGTTCAAGGAGATGAGCAAGGTGTGCGGCAATGACCTCTCTACCCTGTTTTATTATATTTTCCATAACTGCTGCCTCATCATAAACATCAGCCTCTCTTTCTTCAATTGAAATTGCTCCCTCTGGACAGTTGCCTATACATGCTCCAAGACCATCACAATAGTTTTCACTTACAAGACGAGCCTTGCCATTGATTAACTGTATTGCTCCTTCTGGGCATCCAGTAACACACTTTCCGCATCCATTGCATTTTTCTTCATCAATCCTGATTATATTTCTCTTCATTTTTATCCTCCAGAAAAATTTTACTTGCTAATATAAAAATTTTTTATTTTTGTTACTTAACTTTTTCATCTAAAAAATGAACTATTACATATTAATTCATTTTAATTCATTAATTAGCGCTATAAAGCATTTGTAAAAATTATTACTGATTTTTAAATTATTTGCATTGATCCAAGTCAAGTGTGGTAAAAGGTGAAAGAAATTTTTAACGATCCTAAAGAAATTTTTAACAAAAGTCTTTTTTTTGGAGGACTTTCCCCTGAGATTATAGATAAGCTTGAAAAAAGAGGGAGAAGACTTGACTTTGCAAAAGACGAAATTATATTTTTTGAGGGAGACAGGGGGGATGAATTTTTCTTTCTCTTAAGCGGCCTTGTGCGAATTTATAAATCTACTGATAGTGATAAAGAGGTTGTTCTTCGATACATTAAGCCAGGGGAAATGTTTGGAGAGGTTATTCTTTTTGATTCACCAGCCTATCCTGTAAATGCAGTTGCACAACGGGATAGTATTTTGTTTGCTATTAAGCGGCAGCTATTTCTGGAGCTTTTTACTGACGAGAGCTTTGTGAAATTTTTTGTTGGGAATCTTTTTAAAAAAATGAGGCATCTGGCAGATAGAGTTGCATTTTTAAACGCCTACGATGTTGAGGAAAGATTTTTTCTATTCATAAATGAACACTATGGATTACAATCTGTAGTAAAAATAGATCTATCCAAGGCTGAGATTGCAGAGGCCATTGGAACTCTTCCAGAAACCCTTTCACGACTTTTATCGAGGCTTAAAAGCCGTGGAATTATTGAATGGAATAAAGAAGAGATGCTGTTGGATATTGATTATGCCGCTTCTGTTGTTGAGCGACTAAAATTTGAATAAACTTTGCTTAGAGGTGATTTTATGAAAGGTGAAAAACAACATGTAGTGATAATAGGAGCTGGTTTTGCAGGGCTTTTTGCAACAAAGGCTTTTTTTGGCAAAAATGTTAGAGTCACTTTAATAGATAAAAATAATTATCACACTTTCAATCCTCTGCTTTATCAGGTTGGAGCAGCTCTCATTGAGCCAGATCAAATAGCGTATCCTGTGCGCTCCTTTATCCGGAAAAAAAATAACATAGATTTTTTGATGGCAGATATCTTAAGCTTTAAGTTCAAAAAAAACACAGTAGTTACCTCAAGGGGAGAAATCCCTTATGACTATTTAATAATTGGTTGCGGTAGTGTCTCTGCTTTTTTTGGCGTTAAAGGTGCAGATAAGTATTCCCTTACTCTCAAAAATCTTGATGATGCCCTTATGTTACGAAATCACGTCTTACTCAATTTTGAAAAAGCCTCATGGTGCGATAACGAGGAAGAGAGAAAAAGATGCTTAAATTTTGTCATAATCGGCGGAGGCCCTACAGGGGTTGAATTTGCTGGTGCTTTAGCTGAATTTGTTCAGGGCCCTTTGCGCAAGGATTTTCCTGGGATAGATTACAGAGACGTCCAGATTACCCTTGTAGATGTAGCAAAACAATTGCTTGGAATGTATTCCCAAGAATCTGCACAGTATGTTAAAAAGAAGCTTGAGTCTATGAATGTCAAAGTTTTGCTCAACACTTCTGTATCTCAGGTAAAAAAAGGAGAGATTATTTTAAACAATGGACTAGTAATTAAAACAAATACAGTTTTGTGGTCAGCAGGAGTTAGAGGCTGCTCTATCAAGACAGATATCAAGCTTAAAACAAGCAGAGATATGAGGATAGAGGTTGACTCTACACTCAGACCAGCAGGCCTTGATAATGTATTTATCTGTGGGGATATGGCCTTCTTATTGCAAGATGATAAACCACTGCCAATGATTGCTCCTGTTGCAACTCAAGAGGGGATTCACAGCGCAAAGAATATATTGCGAATGATTGATGGAAAGGAGCCTATTCCCTTTAGATATAAAGATAAAGGATCAATGGTTACAATAGGCAGAAATTCCGCTGTTACAAGAGTTGGCCACATGGAATGGACTGGATTTATTGCATGGGTGCTATGGCTTTTTATCCACATACTCTATCTAATAGGTTTTAGGAACAAAATACTTGTTATGATGAGTTGGTTCAGGGATTACTTATTTTTTGAGAGATCTGGCAAAATGATTATACCTAAGAAAGAAGAGTAAGGCTTGATAAGGCCTTACCTCCTACTTAAGGAAGTATAGGGGATAGAACAATCAGAATAATGTTCCTCCTGTAAGATAAAAAATATTCTCAACAGAAAAAACCACCTCCATAACCTCATCTTGCAATCTGTAGAGATTATTGTAATCTAAATAATCCATTTCAATTCCCTGACCTCTAATGGCTTATAAAAAAAAAGGCCTCTGCCATATTCTTTCGTTTAAAAATATAATCACGATTGAAATCAGGAACTCTATACTGCTCAAGCAAAATACGTAAATCTTCCCTTTTGAATATAGACAAATCTTTGAATAAATTAGTGCTATTTAACAAAATATTCTCAAATAAAAATAATTTTTTTATAATCATTACCATTTATTATTGATTCTATATCTGAGACAGAAATATCCACATCCCAAAAACACTCCGAAATAATCCTATCATAATCAACCATAATGCCTCGTTATATTGCATCAGTTGTTTTAAAATTACATAAACCACAAACATATTATCTATTAAGTGCAACAGAAAAAATACTCCCTCACAAAAAAAGACCAATAGCCAACTATTGAATTTTAATTATAAATACTTTAAATGAGAAGGGAATAAAAGTCAAAACAAAATTAATTACCCCTTAGGACATAACCTATCCCATGTATTAAATGCTGATAATTCCAGAAAATCCCCTTCCCTCTCCTTTGAATTCTCCATATCTTTTGAAAGTGGAGCAAAAATAATCTCCATTTTATCTGTCCTGATATAGAGATATAGAACTTTTGATTTTTCTATAGTCATTAATATTTCACCCATAAAAGCCAATTTACAATACAAAATTATACTATATCTATGTATTGTAAAAATCAACTCTTTTTTCAATAATTATTCAATAATAATTAGTAGAGCGCGGATATCGGAGCTTTTGATCTCTATAAAGCTAAAGAAATAAGATTGATAATTACTTAAACTGCTGCTACTTTTAACTTTTTTTAAATTTCACGAAAAATATTTGCCCTTATAGAGCCTGCATATAGGCTTTGCCTAAATGTCTGTAACTTTAAGGCAGTTTTTTTGACAAAATAAGAAAAATGAAAAATTTTTAAATTTAAAAAGAGGAATAAAGAGGTTATTTTATGGTTAAACCCTCACAGGAAAATGAAAAAATCTTAGAGGAAATTCTTAATATAGATCCGCAAGAGGCAAAACCTAAATCAGAAACTGTAGGTGAGCCCCAGGGAATAAAAACTAAGGAATCAGAAATCAATTTTAATATTCTTCCTGAGGAACTGGAGGAATACCTTAATAAATATGTTATTGGGCAGGAAGAGGCTATAGAGATAATTGCAACAAAGGTCTGCACTCATTTTAACAGGATGAAGATCGAAAAATCAATTCCAGAGGATCAAAAAATCTTAGGAAACATCAAAAGCAACATGCTCCTAATTGGTCCAACAGGTGTTGGTAAAACCTACATCATCAAGCTTATTGCAAAGAAAATTGGAGTGCCCTTTGTAAAAGCCGATGCGACAAAATTTAGTGAAACAGGATACGTTGGAGGTGACGTTGAGGATCTTGTTCGGGAGCTTGTCCATGAGGCAGATGGTGATATTTCAAAGGCTGAATATGGAATCATATATATCGATGAGATAGATAAAATTGCCTCCTCTGGTAATATTACTGGGCCCGACGTCTCTCGCACAGGTGTTCAACGCAACCTTCTTAAGCTCATGGAAGATTCTGATGTTGACCTCAAAACTCCCCATGATCTGGCATCTCAGGTTGAGGCTGCAATGGAGGCTCAAAGAACTGGCAAGGTTACACGGAAAAAGATCAATACAAAGAACATACTCTTTATTGTATCTGGTGCATTTTCTGGACTTGAAGAGATCATATCAAAAAGGCTTAATATGCAAAGCATTGGCTTTGACAAAACACGAAAGAATTTCTCCACAACTCAAGATATTCTTAAAAATCTCAAAACTGAGGATTTAATTAAATTCGGATTTGAATCTGAATTTGTTGGTCGACTACCTGTGCACGTAATACTAAGGGACCTTGACATAGAAGGACTTTATAAAATTTTAAAAAATAAATACAGCACAGTTGTTCTTGGGAAAAAGATGGATTTTAAATCCTATGGTATTGATCTTGAATTTACAGATGAGGCTTTAATGGAGCTTGCCAAGAGAGCATACAATGAAAAGACAGGAGCAAGAGGACTTCTTACTGTATTTGAACGGGCTCTTATCAAGTTTGAGAAAAAACTCCCCTCCACAGGTGTCAAAAAGCTTCTGGTGAATATGAACTTGCTTAACAATCCCGAGGAGGTTCTTGAAAAGCTAATCCTTGAAGATGGAATAAAAAAATTTCAAAAGGAATTTCTTATAGACCACGGAATTTATCTCAATTTTGACGAAGGTGCAATCTCTAAGCTTGCAGATATTTCAAGGTCCACAGGACAAAAGGTTAAAGATATATGCAATGAGCTTTTTGGAGACTATTTCCATGGCATAAGGCTGATGAAACTTGAAAACTTTACAATACCCACTGAGGCTGTGGATAATCCAAAGGGCTTTATGGATGATTTTATTAAACGCAATTACATAAAACAATAACCAAAGTGGGCTGACTAAAAATTTTAGTCAGCCCATAAAATATTCAAAATCAATCTTCTGATTCTATCTCTGAAAATCCCTTATATTTCTTAAGCTCTGCAAGGAGGTAATCCCTTCTCCTCATAAGCTCTTTACCAACATAAGTATCTCTCACTTTTTTTGGTTCAGGGAAAGTATCAATCATCTCAAAGGTAAGCCTTGTTGGCTCTTTTTTTCTGTGAAGATCAATAATCTCTTCTGGTGATGGGAGTATTATTGCATAAAGAGAATAGGGGGTCTGTATCAGAGCATGGCCTCTACTTAAATATGCTTCAGAAAATCCTCCATCAATATTTATAGCTCTACCATCAGGTGTGGCAATCTTTTCCCCTTTACTTACATCCACAGGTGTGTGACCAAAAACTACTCTCTCCACATTAAACTCATCCATAAGCCTGTTAATAAACTCCGGCTTTTGAATATTCTTGCCCCAATAAAGAGTCTTCTCTTTATGAGTATCTTTGTCCTTATAAAAATATCTTTCAAAGGTCTTCATCGCATGCTTTCCAAAAAGTGGAGACTTTGGCCCACACCATAGATAAAACATCATTGCAAGTTGAAAGGGCTCCTGCTCTCTGCCTGCAAGATAATTCTCACCTATATCTTTTACAGTAATCTCAATATGATCCAGCAACTCTTTTCCCTTTTTGCCATATAGCTCATCAAAACGGCCATCTTCTGTACTTGGCACAAGAGCGTGAATATTCATTATATAGTTATTTATATGATAGAGCTTGCCCTCCCTAAAAAGATATTCCATAAGCCTTCGAATTTGTTTGCTTGTAGTAAATTGCTGCGCAAGGTCATTTATTATCTCCTCTTCCTCATCAGTAAGGCGCAATGGATCATCCAGTATGAGTGTAGGAAAATGAGTGTCAGTAAGTCCTGATGTCTGGCCTGTTTTTAACATCTCTGCAAGCTTTTCAAGGTTTAGTCGTGATTCCATTCCAAGCTGAGGATATTTCTTTATTGTTTGCTCCTCAAGCTTAAATTGAATCATAGCCAGAGTCTTTTCCATCTTCTTTGATATCTCAAGCTTTGCCTTAAAATTACCTGTAATTTTTCCTGGATAGAGTTTTTCTGCAAAGTCTCGAAGGCGTGATATGTCAATTCCCAATCTTTTTAAAAAATCAAGATTATCATAGCGAACGCTTATGCGCAAAGCCTCTGCGATTAAAGACTTATTCCCTGCAGCAGCGCCCATCCATAATATGTCATGATTGCCCCATACAAATTTTACAAAGGGTTTCAAATCCTTTTGCATGAGTATTCTCAAAATCTTATCAGGCTCATCACCTCTGTCAAAAACATCCCCAAGCACTATAAGCTGCCCAAGAATTACCTGTTTTACAATCTTTGCCAGGGATGAGATAACTTTATCTGCAATAATATCGTTTTCATAAACTATATTTGGCACAGGGAAATTCAAGATTAGATTTTCAATCAATGGCTTTACATCTCTGTTAAAATTGCCTCTTATCTGATCAAAATCCTGAACGCATTGCACCTTATACCTGATTATGTTTACAAGAGCAGCAATGACATCCTGTCTTTCCATGCTAAAATCTTCTGACTCAATATATTTCTCTTTCTTTATTATGCGGTCTATATGCTCAAGCTTTTCATTGGAAAAAGTCTTAGGCAAAGCCTCATAGGCTGTTCTCCATACAAGGCCAAACCTGCCCTTTAATATCGAGACAAATCTCTCCCCTGCTCCATGGGGATCGCTTATCCACAGAGTTGTATCTATATTCATATCCAGTTTGGATTCTATCTCTGAGAGTTCTCTGATTATCTCGTGATAAGAAGAAATGCTTTGCTCCATCTGCATTGTTACCCCGCAAATTCCTATTATTAGATTTTTATATCTTTAGAATTTAACTATAGTTGTCAATTTATTTTAAAATCAAGCCCTATTTTTAAGAAAGGGATTAAATCACCATAGAAAAGATTATTCAATAAATACTAAAAAAATCCGATAAGTAAAGCAAAAAGTTAAATAATTCTCGGAGGATCTAATGAGAAACAAAGAAGTTGATAATCTTTTTGATAAAGGCATGGAAATGATGAAAAAGGGCCAATATAAAGAAGCTGAGGCTCTCTTTGAAAAAGCTCGTAAAATGACTATGGAAATGTTGCAAAAGTAAATTAAGCCCCGGATTAAGGGGCTTAAGAATTATTTTATCAGAGATTCTTGCAAATGAGATCACCCATTTCTGCTGTGCCAACCTGTTTTTTGCCAGCAGACATAATATCTATTGTTCTATACCCCTGTTCCAGAACTTTTTCTATTGACTTAAATATCCTTGTGTAAGCCTCATCAAGGCCAAAGCTGTATTTAAGCATCATTGCAGCAGATAAAATCTGAGCTATTGGATTTGCTATGCCCTTGCCTGCTATATCAGGTGCGGATCCTCCTGCTGGTTCATAAAGTCCAAAGGTTCCATCAGAAAGGGATGCAGAGGGCAACATTCCGAGAGAGCCAGTGATCATAGAGGCCTCATCAGAGAGTATATCTCCAAACATATTATCGCAAAGGACAACATCAAATTGGCGGGGATTGCGCACAAGCTGCATAGCTGCATTGTCCACATAGAGATGATTGAGAGAAACCTCACCATAATCCTTTGCTATTTCCTCAACAACCTCTCTCCACAAAAGAGATGTGGATAAAACATTGGCCTTATCAATAGAAGTAACCTTTTTACCTCTCTTCATTGCTGTTTCAAAGGCAACCTTTGTTATACGCTTAATCTCATCTCTTGTATATACAAGGGTATCAAACCCTTTATTGTAGTCATAGCCTTTGGGCTGGCCAAAGTATATGCCTCCTGTAAGCTCCCTTATAATCATAATATCAAAGCCATCGCCAATTATCTCAGACTTAAGTGGAGAGGCATCTTTGAGCTCTCTAAAAACTATCGCTGGCCTTAAATTTGCATATAAATTAAACATTTTTCTCAATGGAAGCAATGCCCCCCTTTCTGGTTGCTTTTCTGGAGGAAGCTTTTCCCATTTTGGCCCTCCAACGGATCCAAAAAGAACAGCGTCAGATTCCCTGCAAGCCTTAACTGTGTACTCAGGTAAAGGCTCTCCATGATTATCTATTGCAGCTCCACCAACATCTGCATGAGTGTATGTAAATTTAACATTATAAATCTTTGAGATCTCGCCAAGAACCTTAATAGCTTCTTTCATTATCTCAGGTCCAATTCCGTCTCCGGCAAGGACTGCAACTTTTTTTTCAATCATAAAATGCTCCACATGATTTATTAGTATTGTCAAAATGCAATAGAAGTTTATCTCTGCTAAGAGTTTAAATTGTCAAATAAAAATTACATAAAACACTCAATTACACTTTGGGCAAAGGCCCTTAAATTGCAGCAGTGTTTGCTCAATGGAAAATCCATCGGGAAGTATTTTTTTTATT
>MWCI01000075.1 GCA_002069965.1 Spirochaetes bacterium ADurb.Bin218
ATCTATATCCCTTGGTGCAACTAAATGGCAAACAATATACAAAATAGTCCTGCCAGGTGCGTTACCTGGAATACTTACAGGAATAATGCTTTCCATGGGAAGAGCAGCTGGTGAAACAGCTCCTATTATGTTCACAGCAGCAGCCTTTTATACACCAGATCTTCCGGAGTCTATTTTCAGCGAGGTAATGGCTCTGCCATACCACATATATGTTCTAGCAACAGCTGGAACTCATATACAGGCCACAAGACCTTTACAGTATGGCACAGCTATTGTTCTCATAATTCTTGTTTTATCTTTAAACATTACAGGCCTTGTAACGAGATACAGGTTTAAAAAGAAATTAAGCTAAAAGCTTATAAATCTATAAATCAGAGTTATTATAAAAGGTACAAGCACTGTCAAAACAACTCCACTAAATACAGAAATTACAGCATACTCCTTGCCGCTAAATTTTGCTATTACTGGCAAGGTTGTATCCATTGATGTTGCTCCTCCTGATGCTATGGGGCTGAGCTTGCCAAAAAATTTCACAAGCATAGGAGTTGCAACAAGTGTAAAGATCTCTCTTGAGATATTAGAAATAAGTGCCATAGTGCCGAGTGTCTCATTTTTTATTTTAGAGATTATTATGCTTGAGAGAGAATAATAGCCAAAACCAGAACCAATGGCAAGAGTATCAGCAAACAAAAGCTCCTTCGTTAAAAACCAGTAAAAGGTAGCTCCCAGAAAAGTTCCTACTATAACACAACATGGAACAAGCAATATTTCGAAATTAATCCTTTTTAACACAGTCCAGACATGAGAATCGGAGCCAATGCCAACACCTACAAGAAACATTAAAATATATAAAGCATAAACAGAGGGATCTGATTTAAAAAGAGGAATTAAAGAAAAACCATATAAAGCAGAAAAAAGTCCCGCAACAAAAAAACTTACTATTATAAGACTGCCTCTCATCTCAATCCTCCTTTTCTTTAAATAAAAAGATATAAAGAAGATATGAGCATATAACACTGCCTGCAATGCAACAAAGTGTAAGTAAAAAAGACTGCCAGCCTATATAAGCAAAATTAGATATAACCTTATCATTACCAGCAACAGATTGACCAAGCAAAAAAAGCAAAAGATAAATAGCCACCATTGTTAACCTTTCAGTAAAGGCTAAAATAGTTTTTTGATTCTTCACAATTAATCCTAAAGCCATACCAGCAAACATGATAATAAGAATCTCAAACATAGACATCTCTCTCAAATAAGGCAAAATTTTTAACTTTTATATGCAAATATTTTATTATTGAAATACAGTCAAGTTAATTCAGGAGATAAATTCATTTTAAGAATCTCATTATGTGTAAAAAATTCTTGTAAAAGTAAAGAGTGAAACTATATTTAGCCTCTATAAAATAAAAAAGCAACAATGAGGGACTGTGAAACATAATAAAACAAACAAAATTCTCAAATTTATCATGAAAGGGAAAAACCTTAAAATTTATCAAATTGTATACAGATTTCCCTATTTTTTTATTTCAATCCTTGTTGCTATTGCTATAATTATACTATATATGTTTATTGACTTTATATTGAAATATGTAATAGTGATCTAAAATGATTAAAAGAAATTTTTACAATACAATTATAGCAACGATATTGCTTACAGGAAGCTCAATTGCTTTACAGGGTGAAATATTTCAAAGCGAATATCCTGTGGAATATAAATACAGGTATAATGGCCCAGGCATAAAGACTATAAATGGGAAATTCTATGCCTATATAGTTTTGCTTTTTAATGAAAATCCTCACTTTGCAAATCTTATACAAAGCGGGGCAATACCTATAAAAGATATTGGGATTCAGGGATTTAATATAAAGGCCTACAGAAATTATCTTAGCTCAATACAGGATCCAAAACTTCAGGAAGAGGCTGAGCAGATACTAAAAATCTACCTTGATCCTGAACAGTTCAGTGATAATCAATTAAGAGCTATGGAAAAAAATCTTGAAAAGAGATCAATAATCATCAAGTTCTATAGAGAAGGATATTACAAGGGAGCAAGAATAAGCCTTGATTATTGCATTTATGGAGAGAGAGTAAAAATCAACATATCTCACCCCCTCTTTGATGTAAAAGAGGATATGTATTATGTAAAACCCTATATATATTATGATGAATTTTCAACAAGCAACTCAACCTTTTATCACGATATGATCTATATAAATCCAGAGGAGGTAAATAATGACTATATAATAGCCAAAAATATCATAAGTGGTAAAAATATAAAATCCATGTTCTTTGTTGGCTCAAAGGTAACAGATGACATAAGAGATTGTATAATAATGGCATTTAAAAATAATAACAATGATATCTACAATGAAATTTGGAAAATGTTTGTTATTCACGAATTAACTCATAAAATTTTAAATAATAATTTTAATAATTTTGATCAGGTCACAGGTGAGGAGATTTCTCTCTCAAGCACAATATATGAAAACGTATATCTTGGACTATCTGTTATGTATAGCTATTTAAACTATGGAAATTTTAATCCCCACAGAATTGCTGCAATGAATTACATAAACTTTATTGCAGATGCAACTGGAAATAAGGAAATCATAAACAATCCATCTGCTATTAAGAATATAGGATACGATAAATTAAGAGAAATTACCAAAAATCATTTTAACTATTGCATATCAAAACTTAAAGGCAGAAAATAAATCTGCCCTTAAGCAACTTAATTTATTCAGGTCTCATTGTTGGAAAAAATAAAACATCTCTAATTGAATTTTCACCTGTTAAAAGCATCACAAGTCTATCTATGCCTATTCCCATTCCTCCTGTTGGTGGCATTCCAGCTTCTATTGCCTGAACAAAATTTTCATCCATTGGAGGAACCTCATCGTCAACCTCACGCCTTAGAGATTGTTCATATAAAGTCTTGCGCTGAAAAACAGGATCGTTTGATTCGCTATAGGCATTGGCAAACTCTGTTCCGTTTATAAAAAGCTCAAATCTCTGCAAAAATCTTTCATCATCTATATCTGGCTTACAAAGAGGGGTTGTCTCAACTGGATGATGAGTTATAAAAGTAGGAGCTATAAGCTTATCCTCAACAAGAATCTGGAAAAGCTCATCAATGGCAAGGCCTCTTATATATTCACCCTTAATCTCCCCTCCATATTCTTTAACTGCCTTTTTAAGTTCTTCATCACTCATAGACATAACATCAAGACCTGAATATTCTTTAATTGCATCTGTCATCTTAATTTTTTTCCATGGAGGAGCAAGATCTATCTCTTTGCCATCAAAGGTTACCTTTGTAGTTCCATTGACAGCCATAGCTGTATTTACTATCAATTCCTCTGCTAAAGCCATCATATCATTATAATCCGCATAAGCCTGATATAACTCAAGCATTGTAAATTCAGGGTTATGTGTCCTATCTATACCTTCATTTCTAAAACACTTACCAATCTCGTAAACCCTATCAAATCCACCAACAATTAACCTTTTAAGATATGGCTCAAGAGAAATTCTCAAATAGAGATCTATGTCCAGTGCATTATGGTGAGTCTTAAATGGAGAGGCTGAAGCACCTCCATATACTGTTTGTAATATTGGAGTTTCAACCTCAAAAAAATCTTTGCTATCAAGTATCTTTTTTATGTTACGTATAATCTCTATACGCTTTTTAAAGGTCTCTTTAACTCCCGGGGTAACAAGCAAATCTACCTGCCTATGCCTGTATCTCAGTTCCTTATCTGCAAAGAGATCAAATGTTTCACCATCCTTTTCCTTTACAACTGGTAAAGGACGCACATTCTTAGAAAGAAGTGAAAGCTCATCTGCAAAAACAGAGATCTCTCCCATTTTTGTCTTCTTTACAAGACCCTTAACTCCTATAATATCCCCAAGATCAAGCTTTTTGAATAGAGAATAACTCTTTTCCCCTAAGGCATCAGAAGCTAAATAAATCTGTATCCTGCCATCTTTATCTTGAATATTACAAAAGCTGGCCTTACCCATAACCCTCATTGACATAATACGGCCTGCTACAGAGACCCTGGCCTCCTCTTGAGAATATTTTTCAAAATTTTCAATAATCTCTCTGCTGTAATGAGTGACATCATATCTGTATGGAAAAGGATTTATTCCAAAAGAACTGCGTATTTCATCTATCTTATTAATTCTTATCTTTATAAGGCTATTTGTATCTTCCATGAACCTCACCTGAAAACAATATATATTCACAAAACATTTTTTATTTTTTCCTATGTCAAATTATTTTTAAAAATATTCCTTTTTTCCTGTTAAGGCATATATAAAATCAATGAATACTTGACATAAAGCTGTTATAAACAAAAGTAATTCATAGAAAAGAAATTTTGAAACTATTTTAAGCGGGATTTTCTCATGAAAATATTACTCACCAATGATGATGGAATAAAAGCAGAAGGACTGTTGATTCTAAAAGACGTTTTATCAAAAGATCACGATGTTTATGTAATTGCACCGGACAGAGAAAGAAGTGCATGCTCAAATATATTTACAATGAGAGATAAACTTACTGTTCAAAAGCTGGATAGCAGAACTTTTTCTGTAAATGGATTTCCTGCAGACTGTGTAAGCTTAGCTCTTCATTATGACATAATTCCTGAGGTGGATCTGGTAATATCCGGGATAAATCATGGCCCAAACCTTGGAGATGATATTCATTTTTCTGGCACAGTTGCAGGAGCTCGCACTGCCTTTATTTTTGGAAAACCTGGAATTGCTCTTTCCATTGATAGTTTTCACAGAGCAAGCCCAAATATGAAAGAGGCTGCTATCTTTATAAATAATTTCTTAAAGCTTCAGTCTATTTCTGAATTAACATTTTTAAATATAAACTATCCTGATATAAATAAATCAGAAATAAAAGGTGTAAAATATACATTCCTTTCAAAAAGACGCTATATAGATTCCTATACAAAACACTCAGAGAATGAAAAAGAAATGATAGTATCTCTAAATGGAACAATAGAAACAAAAACCATAGAAAATAGTGATGACGATGCAATAAAAAAAGGCTATATTTCTATTACTCCAATGACAATAGATGCCACTGATTATAAAATGCTTGAAAAATTGGAAAACTCTCTAAACTAAAAGATTATGGAAAAAATAAATAAATCAGTAAAAGAGCTAATAAACGAAGGAATAAAAAATCTCAAGTCTGCAAATTATAAAGAGGCTCTGGAAAAACTCAAAGAGGCAGAGATGCTTGATCGCAACAACCCTGAGATCTTTTATAACCTTGGAATAGCTTACACAAGACTTGGACTGTATAAAACAGCTGAGGATTATTTTAAAAAAATAATATCTCTTAATACAGGTTTTATTGATTCAAAACTTGTAAAAAAAAATTTAGCCTTTTGTTATATAAATAGTGAAAGATACGATGAGGCTTTATCTCTTTTAGATGAGATTCTTAAACAATATCCTGATGATATAACATCTCTAAATATGAAAGGATACGCCCTTGAAAAAACTGGCAAAATAAAAGAATCAATTGCAATATACAGTCTTATTATAAGGAATAATAAAAAAAATCTAAACAGCATGAATTCAGCAGCATATCTAATGGCAAAAAACGGTGGAGATCTTGACAGTGCCTTAAAACTTGCAAATTATGTTTATCTTATGGATAATAAAAATCCAGCATACAAAGATACACTGGGATATATCTACATGAAAAAAGGAGACTTAAAAAAAGCTGAAGATTTATTTTTCGAAGCATATAGAGATATCCCTTTTAATAAAGAACTTCAGGAACATATTATGGAATTAAAAGAATTAAAAATGAAATCAACCTTTAAGAGATAAAACCTCTTTTTCTATATAAAAAAGAATATCATTTCTAAAAACCTGAAGATCTTCATATTTCATATTTCTCAAATAATAAAATTCTACTATTTTGCATATTTTATATATAAAATCAATAAGAACAATATACTGCAGATCTGGATTACCAAATCCTTTGAGTCCTATTTTTTCAAATTCAATCTTATATTTTCTAAAACTCTCTCTTATTTCTTCAAAAGAGTTATATACCTCTTCAGTTATCTTTCCCTCATCGAACTTTGTCTTTAGTGATTCACTTATAAAATTAAGACGAAAAAGCTTTCCATCATTTTCATTATAATAATATTTTAAAAAACTATAGAAGTTCATCAACTCCTTCTTATAAATAAAGGCCTCCTTTGCAAATTTTCTATAATGAGCTATTTTTAAAACTGGATTTTCCTTTTCTAAGAATTCCTTTACGGCAAACTCATTAATTCTCCATCCAAGCTGATTTGAGCTTTTCTCAAAAAGAGTTGAGATATCATTGCTATATTCAATATATTTATCAATAAGATCATATCTCTTTTTTAAGAGATTGATTAAAGCTATAAACTCAAGCATTATTGTTTTAAAATCGTTTTCAAAGACAAAATTTTTCTTTTTAAAGAAACGGCTATAGGACATAAGTAGATAATAAAAGTCGCTAATAGATCTTTTTGCAAGAGTAAGAAGAAGATATTTTAGATTTATCAGATTATCATCTTTCTCAAGTATCAAAGTGTTTATATAATCAACAACAGCATCAAGATCCTTAACATCCATCTTTCTTTGCAAAAAGACAGAAATCATCACATTTTCTATTTCTGTAATAGAAAAAAGATAAAGACTCTCAAGTTTTATTTCCCATGATTTTTTCTTTTTTAAATCACTAAGCCTATATTTAACCTCATCACTTAAGGGTTTATCTGATTTATACATTTCCCAGGATTCAGGAATCTTAATTACTTTTTGTATAACAGCTCTATCCTCTTCCCTTATTACAAATCTATAATAATTCATCTTGAGATTATAATATCTATTCTCAAGTTCCTGTAAAATATCCAGTTTAATATTTTCCATAAGGCCCCACTAAATTATAAAGAACTTATCAACAAAATATTCTATATTATCAACATTTTTTTGTAGTTATAAACATTTTATATAGGCATTATCCATATATTTTTATTTTTTTATGTCATATAAAAAAAGGAGAAATTAATTAGTTGCAAAAAAGATATTTAAAAAGTAGACAAAAAGTACTATAAAACTTTCCTGATACTTACGCAGATTTTATAAAAAAATCAGAGAAAAATATTATTAACTAACTTTATAAACAAAATTATTAACAATTGTTGATAAATCATTTATTTTAAGAGGTATTATTTTGGCACAAAAAATATGGGACAATGTTCTTAACAATATCGAAAAGAGAATAAACAGACAATCTTTTATAATGTGGCTAAAAGATACTGAGCCTTTAGACATAGAAGGTGATACCATTAAAATAAAGGTTAAAGATGACGTAGCTGCACGCCATATAAAAGATCAATACAAAAAGGATATTGAAGAGATTCTTGAATCTGTAACAGGAAAAAAATATAACTGTTATTTCCTTACAGAAGAGGAACTAACAGATTCCAAAAAAAACATTGATGATTATACATTGATGTCATCAGAAAAAATCTCAAAACCTGATATTGAAAGAGTATCTCCTTTAAATCCAAACTACACCTTTGAAAACTTTGTTGTAGGGCCTAATAATCAACTTGCCCATGCTGCAGCTAAATCAGTATCCAGATCTCCAGCATCTCAATTCAACCCTTTATTTATATATGGGAAAACAGGTCTTGGTAAGACTCATCTTATACAGGCCATTGGTCATACTATTTTAAAAGAAAAGCCATACTTAAAAGTCTTATATATTCATACAGAACAATTTGTAAATGAATTTATATATGCTATACACAACAACCTATTACCGAGCTTTAAAATTAAATACAGAAATGTTGATATATTGTTAATAGATGATATACAATTCCTTGAAAAAAAAGAAGAAACTCAAAATGAGTTTTTCCATACATTTAATACACTTTATGAAAACAAAAAACAGATTGTTATATCAAGTGATAGACCGCCAAAACAGATTGCAACTTTAACAGACAGATTGAGAACAAGATTTGAATGGGGAATGATCACTGATATCCAAACTCCAAATTTAGAAACAAGAGAGGCTATCTTAAGAAAAAAAGCTTTAAATGAAGATATTGTTATATCAGACGAAGCTTTTAACTACATTGCAAGGAGAATAACATCAAGTATAAGAGCTCTTGAATCAGCTCTTGCTAACCTCCGTATGGTTTATGATATATATAAAGAGCCTATAACTGTCAGACACGTAAAAGAACATCTAAAACATTTATTCGACGAAGAGCCTCAAAGAAAGGTTACTGTTAACGACATAATATCAAAAGTGGCTGAGACCTATGGTGTAAGCTCTGAAGATATAATCTCCAAAAGCAGGCAGAGTAAAATAGTAATACCACGATTTGTTGCCATCTATCTTACAAGAAAACTAACAGATATGACAACAACAGATATAGGTAAACATTTTGGAGACAGAGATCATTCAACAGTTGTAAATGCTATAAATAAAATAGAGGAAGATATAAAGAACAATATAGAATTTAAAGAACAAATAGAAGAATTAAAAATTGAGTTAAGCAGCTAAAAAATGTTTTTTAAATGTTAATAAATTCTTTTAAAAACTGGATAAAAGAGGATAATATATAAACATAATAACAGGCAATATAGATAAATATGTTAACTTAAAGTTATAAACAATCATCTTGATAAGAAAGTCTTGAAAAAATCAGATGATTTCTAACATAATAACAATTAACATAATCTTCTACTACTGCTAAATTAATTTTAAATTAAAAAATAAATATAGAAGGAGAAATGAATTATGAAGATAACTGCTAATAAAAACGATCTTATAAAAGGCATTTCCATAGGCGATTCAGTTATATCATCAAAAAATATAAACAATATTCTTGGTAACTGCTTGTTTAATATTGAAAAGGATTATATATATATAACAGGAACTGACAATGAAATAGCTATAAAGACAAAGATTAACGCAATTGCTGAAGATAGTTTTTCCTTT
>MWCI01000076.1 GCA_002069965.1 Spirochaetes bacterium ADurb.Bin218
CTCTAAGAGGTATATAAAATTTCTACTATTGTAGATAAAGTAGATGAACGAGGAGCAAGACGCTCTAAGAGGTATATAAAATTTCTACTATTGTAGATAAACATGCGGTCTATTTTCAACCTAAAGCTCTAAGAGGTATATAAAATTTCTACTATTCTTTATCCCTCCAGATAACCCTTCTTGAAAAAATCGAAAGACTGTGATAAAAACTTCTAAAAAAAGGAGGTAGTTCAAAAATGGAAACCACAGTTAAAGAGAAAGAGGACAAAGCATAATAGAAGCTATTGGCAAGTGCAGCTTCTTGCAGAATAATAGATTCAGCAAAGGGCAATGGACTTGAGCCTTTGTGAAAAGGGCGAGATTCTTTGAGACTACGCCTCTTCGAATGATAAAACAATGTCATCCAGAGCGAAGCCCTGCCTTGAGCCTGTCGAAGGGGTAGGATCTATCTTTAATAAAACGGCGAGATCCTTCGTCGCTGCTCTCCTCAGGATGACAGAGTGGCATGCATATTCCTCTGGATGGCAGTGTGTAAAATCGATATAAACGGAGGATGGATATCAGATGCTTCAACAATGGAATTCTTCGTCATTCTGTCCAAGTCGGGACTCCTCAGGATGACAAACTGAAAGGATCTCAGATAATAAAAAAAGAATTGCTGGACAGGTCGCCTGTGACATTATATAATAGTTTAAAGATCAGGTTATAGAACGAGGTAAGCGGCAATGAAAAAACTCCCCATAGGGATACAGAGTTTTAAAAGTATACGGGAAGAAAACTATTATTATGTAGATAAAACTCCATTTGTTAAAGAGCTATCAGAAAGTGGAAAATATTATTTTTTAAGCAGACCAAGGAGGTTTGGGAAATCATTATTTCTGGATACACTGAAAGAAGCATTTTTGGGGAGTAGGGAGTTATTTAAGGGATTATATTTATATGATAACTGGGATTGGAGTAAGAAACATCCAGTAATAAAGATAAGCTTTGGAAAGGGTGTTCATATTACATCGCAGGATTTAAATACAAAAATTTTAGAAGAATTTATGGATATAGAGAATAATTTCAATATAAAGTTAGAAAAACCATCAAATTCAGGAAAGTTAGAAGAGGCAATTAAGAAGCTTTCAGAAAAGTATGGGGAAAGAGTAGTAGTGTTGGTAGATGAGTATGATAAGCCAATATTGGACAGGATAGAGGAGATAGCAATAGCAAAAGAAAATAGAGAGATATTGAAGGATTTTTATTCAGTATTAAAAGATGCAGATCCTTATTTAAAGCTTGTATTTATAACAGGGGTATCAAGGTTTTCAAAGGTGTCGATATTTAGTGGATTAAATCAGTTAAACGATATAACGATAGATGAAAGATTTTCAACAATATGTGGATATACACAGGACGACTTAGAGGAAGTATTTAGCGATAGATTGCAAGACGTGGATAAAGATGAGGTAAAGAGATGGTATAATGGATATAGCTGGCTTGGAGGGAAGGTGTATAATCCCTTTGATATATTGTTATTTTTGGATAAAAAAACTTATAGTTCATACTGGTTTGAGACAGGTACGCCAACATTTTTAATGAAGTTGATTTTGCAAAACAGATTTTATTTGCCAAAGTTAGAATCACTAAAAGCCAGTGAAGAAATAGTATCCAACCTTGATATTGATTTTATTAAGATAGAAAATATTTTATTTCAGACAGGTTATTTAACGATAAAAGAGAAAAAAAGACTAACGGAGAAGACTTTTTATGAATTGACCTATCCAAACATAGAAGTGAAAATGAGTTTTAATAATTTTTATTTAAATGATACATTACCATCGATATCAGATAAAGAAGAATCCCAGATAAATATAATAGAAGCACTACAAAACAACGATCTAAGTAGATTACGAGAGATATTATATAGCTTTTTTTCAAGTATTCCTGGTGAGTGGTATAGGAAGAATGAGATAGATAGGTATGAAGGGTATTATGCATCGGTAATATATGCCTTGTTGAATGGAAGTGGGTTGCATACAATAACTGAGGATGCAACCTCTGTAGGTAGGATAGATATAACGGTGATATACAGGGGAAGGGTATATATACTGGAGTTTAAGGTGGTGGATAAGGATAAAGAAGGGGGAGCCTTAAAACAGATAAAAGAGAGAAGGTATTATGAGAAGTATCAAGGGATGTATGGAGATATATATATACTGGGCATAGAGTTTAGCAAAGAAAAAAGAAATATAGTGAATTTTGAATGGGAGAAGTTGGCATAGTAAGCGACTGTAGTAGTAAAGATTTAATCTGACATTCCGATATCTCGAAACAGCTGAACTAATATTTAAGGAGGAATGTCCTATGACGAGAGAACAAAAGATTATCAAAAACAAGCTTGGCTTGCTAAATTTAGCACGGGAGCTTGGTAATGTATCCCAGGCATGTAAAATAATGGGGTTTTCGAGGGATAGTTTTTATCGTTTTAAGGACTTGTATGAAACAGGTGGAGAATCTGCATTGCAGGAGATTAGCCGTAAGAAGCCTATATTTAAGAACAGGGTTGCCTCTGAGATAGAAGAAGCAGTGGTGCAACTTGCTATTGAGCAGCCAGCATGGGGTCAGCTTAGAGTATCAAACGAGTTAAAGAAGAAAGGTATATTTGTTTCCGATGGAGGAGTGAGGAGTATTTGGCTGCGTCATGATTTGGAGACAATGAAGAAACGACTTGCTGCATTAGAAGCGAAAGTAGCACAGGATGGTCTCATTCTTACAGAGGCTCAGCTTATAGCACTGGAGAAGGCTAAGGAAGAAAAGCAGGAGAGTGGAGAAATAGAAACAGAGCATCCAGGTTATCTGGGGGCGCAAGACACATTTTATGTTGGCACTTTAAAGGGTGTAGGTAGGATATACTAGCAAACATTTATAGACACATATTCCAAAGTTGCTATTGCAAAACTCTATGATCGCAAGAATGCTCTTGTGGCTGCTGATATTCTCAATGACAGGGTATTACCATTTTTTGAGGAGCATGGAATTTCGCTTCTGCGTGTTATCACAGATTGAGGAATCGAATATTATGGGAATATGGAGCATCATGAATATGAACTGTATCTGGCCATTGAGAATATTGACCACAGTAAAACTAAGGCTCGCCGCCCACAGAGTAATGGAATTTGTGAGCGCTTTCATGGAACTATTCTTAATGAATTTTATCGTGTTGCTTTTAGGAAAAAGCTTTACAATTCACTTGAAGAACTGCAAGCTGATTTAGACCAGTGGCTTATGGGATATAACGAACATCGCACTCACACTGGAAAGTATTGTTTCGGTAAAACACCTATGCAGACTTTCAAAGATTCAATACCTCTGGCGAAGGAGAAAATGCTACATTTAAGCTTACAGACAAACAACAGTAGGAATGTGTCAGATGAAATCTAACTTAATACAGGCGGCAAATTTTTGTTTTCAAAGAACTATGTATTGTTTATACTCACCTATACCATCGGTCTTTACTCCATGCTGTATTTTCTTTTGCCAGCATTTTGCACATAAACGTATTATTATCAGTGAATCTTCCTCTTCTAAAATAGCCTTTGATTTATAGCGTATTTTCTCTAAGGTTTTTTCACTACACATTATTTCAAAGACCGATTTTTGAACCCTTACACCGTATCGCTCCATTAACTTTGCTATGCGGCGTAATCTTTTGTTGTTTCTAATATCATATAGTATTAGCCATGTATTCATATAGACATGTTTTATTCCTTTTGTCAATCAATAATAATAGTCGATTGATTAACTCATTCATCATTTCACCGCTCATCTCGACATTAAAAAATGAATACTGCACTCTTATACCCACGCAGTTCATTTGCGTTGGTGGCATTATCAAGTTTTAGCAAAATTTCTTTCATAGAATTTAGCATCTCTTGCAATTGTGTAGCCTCTTTATGCTTGCGCTTTATTCGGTTTGCAAAAACAATTTGATTGCGTATTTTACCTTCAATGATATTTTTACACCATCGAAGTATAAAGCTCTCATTATTAAGTTTATCATATTGCTTCTTCCGTAGTAATACATTTTTGCTATCAGCAAAAATTAGCTTAGCGTCAAATAATCCATTTTTGCTTAAAAATATAACTTCAATTTTATTGTGCATAAGCATCTTAAGAGCCTCAGGAGTTATTTCAATATTTCCTATTATAAATATGCGTTCTATGCTATGGGGAAAAAATTTAGATATTGTCCCATCTGGATATAAAAAATTAAACGTATAATTATTTTTGTATAATTTTCCGTAATCAGAGACTAAATATATATCTGACATAGTCCCTCCACTTACAAAGTCTTCCATGTAATTTTAGAGGCCAATTTCAACTATTAAATAGTCTTATAAATATATGATTGCCCAGCCATTTTTTTTATAGGGTTTTTTATAAAATTTTTGCATTAAATACAGTATTTATTCCTTAACTTCTTTTAAAATAAAAATACTCTATTATCCCTTTTGTCGAAGGCTTCGGGGATAATATTTTCTTGATTTTACACTAAATATATTTAGGCATAATTACTGCTTTAAATATCATAATTATTTAAAATCTTTAATTGTCAATGTCCAGGGGGAGTGTGGTAATGTTAAGAATGGAAACACTGTCTTTTATTTTTTCATTGATTTTTATCAAAAGCTGGTTAACTTAGACTCTGGCTTTTAAAGCTTTCTGTGTGATTAAGATCTTTAAGAAAATTTTTTCTGTAATTTTTTATTTATTAGGATATAATCCATGATAGATATTGAGATAATCAAAAAACTCATTGTGGAGCGTCTGAGTCCTTTAAATCCTTATAAGGTCATATTATTTGGCAGTTATGCTACAGGAAATCCTAAGGCAGATAGCGATATAGATCTATATGTGGTAACCAATGATGATTTTATACCTCAAAACTGGAAAGAAAAAAGCGAAATATATTTAAAGTATTCAAATTCCATCAGAGATTTGCAAAAAACTGTTCCAATAGATTTAATTGTTCACACAAAAAAAATGTATGAAAAATTCATAATGACAAATAGCAGTTTCTATAGAAATGGAATAAGCAAGGGCATAGAGCTATGAACATTGCAAAGGATTGGTTAAAAGCAGCATATGATGATATACTTTTGCTTAATGACATTATACACAACAAGTATATTACAAACATGGTAGCCTTTCATTCTCAACAGGCTATTGAAAAATCTTTAAAAGCTTATCTTGAATATCATAGCAGAAATATTCCAAAGACTCATAAAATTCAGGCTCTCATTGATATTGTTGATATTGGCATCCATGTAAACGATACTTTAATACAGCTATTGGATGATTTATATATTGAATCAAGATATCCTGGTTATTTAGGTCTTCTTCCCAATGGAAAACCATCACTTGAAGATGCAAAAGAATTTTATGATTTTGCTTTAATGATTTTTAATCGGATTTGCGAGCTATTAAATATAGATAAGAATGAGCTAATTGATAAATATTAAACAAAGAGGATAGCTTTTTCATTGATTTTTATCAAAAGCTGGTTAACTTAGACTCTGGCTTTTAAAGCTTTCTGTGTGATTAAGATCTTTAAGAAAATTTTTTCTGTAATTTTTTAAACTCACAGAATGATAAAAATAGATAAATTTAAAAAAGAGGTTTTTATGAGGAAAGGAATTTATTTTATAGTCTTTTTTCTGTTTCTCTGTCTCTTGGGTTTTGCCAATGAAGCAGAGATTAAAGCTCACTATGAACTTTCAAGATTTTTGCCACCAGAGGTTTGTGGAGGATGTCATAGTGATATTTTCACTCAGTGGAAAGGCTCTCTCCATCAGCTTTCCTTAAAGGATAAAATTTTTTTAGCAGTTGCCAAAGATGGTCTAAAGGGGATCAAAATCGATGATGAGCTTTTAGAGGCAGAGAGCTGCCAAAAGTGTCATACTCCTGTGGGTTATCTCAGTGGATATCCCCT
The DNA here is from genome assembly GCA_002069965.1 of Spirochaetes bacterium ADurb.Bin218. GTDB lineage: Bacteria > Spirochaetota > UBA4802 > UBA4802 > UBA5550 > UBA5550. Next base: position 5,978 of record MWCI01000076.1, read on the forward strand.
AAGAACTTCTGATGATATAAAAAAGATTCAGGAGCCTGCAACTCAAGGAGTCCAGTGCGATTATTGTCATTCAATTACAGGAGCCTATGCTATTTATAATGCAAAGTATAAAATGGATCCAGGAAATGGATATTCAGATCCAGGGATAAAAAGAGGTCCTTTTAATGATTCAAAGGCTGATTTCCATAAAACAGAGTTTTCAAGTTTTCACACAAAATCAGAAATCTGTGGAACATGTCATAATGTTAAGCACGTGGTATATGGAACATGGCTTGAGACAACTTATGAGGAGTGGAGTGCAAGCCCTTATAAAAATCAGGGGATTCAATGTCAGGATTGTCACATGTATCAAAGACCTGGCCATCCTGCTACAGGTTCAACAAAGAGAGAAAAAAATCCAGGAATAGCTGCCTATGGAGGACCTCAAAGAGATCATATCTTTACACATTATTTTGTTGGTGGCAATAGTGTAATCCCTGCAACAGAAAAGGACAATATCCGTGTTAAAATGGCAGAGGATAGACTGCAAAATGCTGTAACGATGTCCATTGAGGAAAAAATGAAGGGCAATAGCGTTGTCATAAAGCTTTTAAATAATGGTGCAGGTCATGAGGTGCCCACAGGTGTGTCCAATATAAGGCAGGTATGGCTCAAGGTTATTGTGAAGGATTCAACAGGGAAAGTGGTTTATTCATCAGGAGTGCCAGATAAAAAGGGATATATTGATAGCAGGGCAATAATCTTTGGAACTGTCTTTGGAGATGGCAATGGTAATAGGGTAGATAATTTAGCTAAGGCAAAGGAGATCCTCTTTGACAAAAGACTCAAGCCAATGAAAGAACATTTTGAGCATATAACAATAAAAAGCGATGATACAAAATTTACTGTGGAGGCGGAGCTTATCTATAGCATTATATCTCAAAAAACTGCAGATAGCCTTAAAGAGCTTAAAGGATTAAAGATAAAACCTGTAGTAATGACTCAGGCAAAGGCTACAGTTATTCGTTGATGTATTTCAATTTTGACTCTGACTGGCTGTTAAAGTCAGAGTCAAAAATTTATCTTCCAGAGAGGATCATCATTCTTGAGGTGCTTATAGCAATTAGCTTGTTTTCTGGGTTATAGGCCTTTCCTTCAAATATTATAAAGCTTTTTGTCTTTTTCACAACCTCAGCTTCGCAAATTATCTCCTTTTCCTCCGGTGAAATGGAGCGTATAAAAGTTACATTAAGGTCAAGACTTGTTGTTGGCGCCTTTGTTTCAAGATAAGAAAAAGGACCAAAGGTGTTGTCAAAATAGGCAGAGATCATCCCTCCCAGAAGAAATCCCGCGGGGTTTGTAAATCTCTCTTCCACAGGGAATGCTATTTTTATGCTTGAACCTTCGTGATATTCAAGAATTCTACCTTTCATCTCCACAAAGCAATTGGGAGGCACATTTAGTTTATCTCCACCTTGCATAAGCTGGTTGATGTTATTAAAAAGTGCATTGGGATCGCGGTTCATAAATACCTCTTTTGTATTAAGGTCAAAAAATTTTAGATGTTTTTGGCTATAGACTTAATTTTTCACTGAAAATTTTATAGTCAAGAAAAATTATAGATAATGTTTTTATTTGTCATTTGCTAAAGCATTCTATAATAGAACAACTTTAGCTTTTAGAAAGGAAAAATTTATTGACCTTTGGTGATTTATTAAGAATTTTTTTCTATAAATCCCCTTAGCGTTGTCATTACCTCTTCTATGTGGCCTGCAACTTTTACCTTTTCCCAGATCTTTTTAATCTTACCATCAGGATCAATTAAAAATGTAGAGCGGACCACTCCAAAGTATTCTTTTCCATACATTTGCTTTTTTTGCCACACTCCATATTTTTGCAAAACCTCCTTGCTTTCATCGCTTAAGAGCCTTACAGCAAGGGAGTGATTGCTTATAAATTTCTGGTGGCTCTTGCATGAGTCAGGGCTTATACCAACAACCTCTGCATTAAGTTCTCTAAATTGCGGCAGGCTCGCTGTAAAGTCTAAGGCCTCTGTTGTGCATCCGCTTGTATTATCCTTTGGATAAAAGTATAGCACAAGCCATTTGCCCTTATAGTCTGCAAGAGATACAGCGTTACCATCAGCATCTGGCAGCTTAAATGCTGGTGCTTTTATTCCTTCTTTTAAGTTTTTTTCTGTCATGGGTAACTCCTTTTATTTATTGATATTAATAACTTAGCTAATTTTTCTAAAAAAGGGACAGAAAAAATTTTTTTTCTTTTATTTTTTTTGCAGAAAAATTTTTATGAGACAAAGGGTGCTTATGCTGAATAAAAAAATTACCTTAGAGACTATTAAAGAGAATGAAAGGGAAATTCTCTCTATTTATAAAAAGATAAAGCCAGAGATCGAAAAACGCCTTGATGACTTTAAAAAGATCTGGGAAAGTGGAGATAATAATGATTTGTTCGTTGAGCTTGCTTTTTGCCTCTTTACTCCTCAGTCCAGTGCAAAGCAATGCTGGAGAGCTGTTAATCTTTTGCTGGAGAGGGATTTGCTATTTGATGGACATTGGGAGGATATAGCAGCTGCAATAAACATGGTGCGTTTTCGCAATAACAAAGCAAAGTATTTAACTGAAGCAAGAAGCAACTTCCTTTGTGGCAACAGCATAAAAGACTGCCTTTGCACCTGTTCCTCATCAATTGAAAAGAGAGATTGGCTTGTAAAAAATGTCAAGGGCATGGGCTATAAAGAAGCCAGCCATTTTTTAAGAAACATTGGCCTTGGGCAGGATCTGGCCATACTTGATAGGCATATATTAAAGAATATGCTTTTACTTGGAGTGATTGAATCTCTCCCAAAAACCCTTAGCAGAAAGACATACCTTGAACTTGAAGAGAGATTAAGGCAATACTCTACAAAGATCAGAATACCACTTGATCATCTTGATTTTGTATTGTGGTATAGAGAGGCTGGGGAGGTCTTTAAGTGATATCTTTTTATATATGGTGATGATATGACAGGTGATGATCTTTCTTTATTTGCAGATAGC
>MWCI01000077.1 GCA_002069965.1 Spirochaetes bacterium ADurb.Bin218
AAAATATATGTCGTGGCTTAAATAGCCTTCTCTTAGGTAAACCCTTTGTGGTCCATCGTAATCGCTGCTTAAGTAGTTTCTTGTGGTGTTATCTTTTTCTGGCCTTAAGGTATCGTCCTCTGCCCGTAAGACAATCTTTACAACTGTGTTCTGGACATTTTCACCAAGCTCTACATCTGCCTTGAGATAGTTTCTGTATACATCACCTTCGTGCACTCCAGATTGATTGCGAGCCTCAAGATTACCAGTTACACTTACTGCTGCCTGGAGAGGGATGCTTCCCATTGCCATGGCAGCTATTGTAAGAATGAGATAAATTTTTGCTTTCATAAATTATTCCTCTGCCCATTTCATATTCATTCTATTGCGGTTAAAATATCCCTGGTTTACTTGCTTTTCTATAGCAGAAGTTACATTGAGTATTGTCTGAGTTTTTTTCTCAACATCAGTGACTTCTACATAGAAGGGAACATTAATATTTGCAGCAATGGCTCTTATGTCTGAGGATTTCATGGTCTTTATAATACGGCCTGACTTTCCATAAAACTGAACGCTTATTGGGATCATTGTTGCTTTGTCCAATATAACAACATGCTTGCTGAATTTAGAGTTTTTGCTCTTTGGATATCTCTCAAGGACATAGCAATCTTTACCGCCAATTTTTTGATCCGCCAGGCGCTTGTATGTGTAGTCTTCAACCTTTGAGCCTCCAAGGTCCTCATTGCTGAAATCTGTATCAACAAAATTTTTTTCTTTGTCAGAGCCTTCTATTTGTCTTGGGCTTCCTACTGATGGTAGATAGAGGTACTGGAGGTTATCCTGTCCTTTTCGCTCCAGTGTAAGCATTGTTGTTCCACTGTATGATGAGTTTGTGAACCTGAAAAGCCCCTTTGCAAGTCCATTGTTGTCCACTGTAATGACAACAGCGTTTCTTGTTTCTGTTTTTCCGCTAATCATATTCTTCATGATAATATTTGCCTTTACTACAACTCCCTTTGGCGATCTGTTTGAGTGCCTTGCCTTTTGAGCAATTTCTTCTCCAGTCATGTTATCCTGAGCATAAAGTGTTCCAGTAAAAAGAAGTGCTAAAATAAGATAACAGAATTTTTTCATGTTATTCTCCTTATAAATTTATTAGTTTTCTCCTCTTGAGTGATAGAGGATTTTCAATCCAGCAGGGATTGTTATAATTGCTGCCAATGCAGTTACTGTTACTGTAAAGGCTATGAGCCCACCACATTGAGCTATTACAGGAAATTTTGAAAAGAACAACACCATGAATCCTATGCCTACAGAGAGAGCATTGGAAAGTATTGCTCTTCCTGTGCTTTTGTATGTTTCCCTGATAGCCTTATCTATGCTGTGTAGTTCTTCCAGAGAGTCTTTAAATCTTGTTATAAAGTGAATTGAGTAGTCAATGCCCATACCTATTGATATTGATGCAACCAGTGCTGTTGCAGCATTAAGAGGTATGTTAAGGAAGCCCATTAATCCAAAATTAAGAGCAATACCTATTACAAGGGGGATTAAAGATATTATTGTTAGCATAATATCTTTAAATATTATGTACATAAGTATTGCAACTATTACCAGAGACATTATAAGGCTTGAGATCTGACCTTTAAGGACAAGCATATTTGCCTCGATCATCAGATCCATAAATCCAGCAGGTTGAATTGTAACTTTATTTTTTTCAAGAAAATCCCTGTCAAAGTATTTTGTGGCAAAGTCTCTGATTTTTATCTGCTCAGATATGTCTCCTCTTTTTATGCTTATGTGAATTCTGAGTTTATCCATATTTGGTGTAATGACATCTCTGAGGTCCCCTGAATAGAGAAGGAGATATTCCTTTGCCATCTGAGTTGTTTCAGGAAGTTTATGATAGCTTTTGTCTCCTCCGTGCATCTCCTGATTCATTTTTTTAAGAAAGTCTGTCACTGCAACAGTTTTCCCAACTCTTGGATTTGCAGCTTTTATATCACTTTGAAAGCTCTCCACTTTTTGCATAATATCCGGAGTGATTACCTCACTGCCATCAAGGCTTTCAATGTTTATGTTTAGCTGTTGAGTTCCTGCAAGCATTTCGTTTAGGCGCTCGTCTGCAACTTTTACTGTTGAGCCCTCCTGAAAGAAGTCCATTGTGTTCATGTTGAGTTTAACTGAGCTCATACTATAAAGAGAAAAAGCAAGAAGGCTAAGAGATATTATAACAACAACAAGGGGACGGTTTCCCAGATGCCTTTCGATGAAAAACAAAAACCTTGTGCTTGGATCATTTGCACTTTTTTCTTTCTCAACAAAAGCAAGAACTGGCTTTGTGTTTTTTCTGAGAAGGAGAAATGCCGGGATGAGTGTTATTGTTATAACAAGAGAATAAAAGTATTGTGTATTTCTGCTTTTGGGTTGAGTATTCTGGGTGTTATTGTTATAACAAGAGAATAAAAGACACCTATTGCTGTTATTATACCATAGTTTTTGATATGAGTCATGTCTGATGTTACAAGGGAACCAAATCCCACAACAGTTGTAAGAGCTGCCATCACAATAGCAAGGCCGCTGCTTTTTATACTGTTGCTACATGCTCCATATCTATCAGAGCTGTCGCTCATAAAGTAGTGAGTCATGAAGTGAATTCCATAGGCACTTGCCACTGCAGTTAAAACAGTAGGAACTGAGATGCTAACCATGCTCATTGGTATTCCAAGAATAGACATTGTGCCAACTGCCCATATTACAGAGAATATCATGGCAATCATAGGGAACAACACGCCTTCGTAGTGACGGAATATCACAAATAATATGATAAGCATTACGATAAGAGCAAAGGGCAGCAACCTCTGGAGATCATCTCCCATGGATGAGCTTACCCTATCTGTTATAACAGGCTCTCCAGCCATATAAACCTTAAGGTTCCCTTTGGGGTTGTCTGTAATTATCTTTTCAACAGCAATGTTAAACTTCTGCCTTAAGTTTATATCTATCGGATTCATTCTTACAGATAGAGCTGTTAGCCTGTCATCACTGGAATATAAAAGCTTGTCATATAGTTCCCAGCTTTTGACTTTTGCCTTAAGATCTGCAAGAGACTTATCATCAAGCTTTTCTGGATCTATAAGCTTTTCTACTATGAACTTATCTTTTTCACCTCGTATGAAGTCAGTATTTGTTACAGATTTTATTTCTGCAACAGGGAGCCTGTAGAGATTCATCAGTTTTTTGATAGAGCTCTTCTTTATTTTTTTTGCAATTTTTTTTGAAAATTCCATATCCCAGAATAACTCGCTATTCATCCTCTCTGGATTAGTAAGCAGTGATTGGAGATAATCACTTCCCTGCAGCTCATTCTGGTTGATGGCAGTTATTACAAGATCTGCCTCTTCTGGAGATATTTGTAGTTCATGGGCGATATTTTCTTTTGGAAAAGAATAATTGAGCTTATCAATTTCTCCTTGCAGCCATTTTATGTAGTCAATTGTCTCTTTTGAAAAGGCATCATCGGACTCTACCCCTATGATGATAATTTCACTTGACTTGAATTCACTGTCAAGCCTCTCATTAGCAAGCCTGTGAGGGTGGTCATGAGCCAGAAAGTTTTTGATGTCATTATCAAACTGGATGAAGGGTATAGCCAGTGCAAATAGCATAGTCAACACTGTGCCTGCCAGTGCAACTGCTTTTGGTTTTTTGTAAAGAGTGAGCAAAAGAGATAGAATTTTTTTATACATAACTACTCCTTATTTATTTTTTCTTTTAACAGGTTCGTTTTCCCTGTTGATACTGCCTTGAAATATTAGCTTTAATGCAAGTCCAATCCTGTCTGCAGCCTCGCTCTGAGTTTTGCTGTATTTTATAAAGTAAAGTGCTATTGCCTGAAAGGAGTGATAGATAAAGTCTGGTGTGAGTTCTTTTTTTAGGAATCCAGAATTTATTCCATTCTGGAAATAATCCCTTAGTTCGTTGAAAAAAATCTCTGTCTCACGGACAAACTCCAATTCTATATCTGGATATTCGTGAAGGATCTCCCCATATTTGCTTATAAAAGTGCTTTTTAGAAGCTCTGGAATTTTATAAACAATCTGTTCAAGGGATTGCAAAAAGTTTTTATCACTGCGTATAATAAAAAGCAGTTGTTCCCTCATATCCATTATGTTTTTGAAAACTATGTTTCGTATGAGGGATTCCTTTGACTCTATTATTTTATAAAGTGTTCTCTTTGTAATTCCTGATTCTGCAGCAAGGTCATTCATATTCCAGCCTTTTATTCCATACTTGGTCAGGAATTCCTCTGCTGTTCGATAAACCCTTTCTTCCAGTGTTTTATTTTTTGCTTTCATATTTAGTATACCATGTATACAATATTAGTATACTTAGTATTTTTTGGATACAATTTTTTTTAAATTTTTGAAATTTTTTTCAATCTCAGGGGAAAGAATTTTATCTTTATAAATTGATAATTGACAGGCTTTTTATTTTCTGTAATATTTTGGTAAGGAAAAGAAATAAACTTAGATCTTGACTTCATTGAATGAATGTGTTTTTTATATAAAACTAAAAATGACTTTTAGCGAGGTTTTTATGGTTATTAAATACAACAAAACAGCTTCTTTTGATGTTGATGCTCAAAAGGGATTTACCCCCCTGTGTCCTGATGAATTGCCTGTGCCTGATGGGGATAAAATTGCTTCTGCCCTTAACAGACAGGCTGCCTTTGCAAAGTTCAGAGTTGGCTCCAAGGATTGGCATTGTAAACAGGCCCTATGGCTTGCTGATGATAAAAATCCTCAGTTTTCTCCAATTAAAGGAAGAAATGTTGATATTAGATGGAATTCCCATTGTATTGGAGGGACAAAGGGAGCAGAGCTTCTTGATGGACTTCCTCATCCTGCAGATTATGATTTCTTTGTATGGAAGGGAATGGAGCCAGATATGCATCCCTATGGTGCATGCTTCCATGACCTTGATGGTAGGCTTTCAACTGGTGTAATTGAGTTTTTACATGGCAATGGAGTTGATACAGTTATTGTTGGTGGGCTTGCAACAGATTACTGTGTAAAGACAACTGCCATGCAGCTTAAAAGAGCTGGTTTTAATGTGGTAGTAAATCTTGAGGCCTGTAGAGGAATTTCTATTGACACAATAGATGCTGCAATCTCAGATATGACAAAAGAAGGAATAGTTGTCCTTAAAAATTTGAATGACTTAAAAGTGGAAAAATAATTATAGCTATGATTATAATCAGCCTCCTGGATAATGATTTTTATAAGTTTACAATGATGCAGGCTGTGTTACATCAATTTCCTGATGTTGATGTGGAATATAGTTTTCTTTGCCGCACTCCAAATGTAAATTTTTCTGGAATATTAACAGATATTGAGAAGGAATTGGAAAGTCTCTGTAGCCTTAAATTTTCAAAGGATGAATTGGATTACCTCAGGACAATTCCATTTTTTAAGAAGGATTTCATTGATTTTTTGAGCCTTATGAAGCTCAACAGGGATCATGTTTTTCCTGAAATTGCCCCTGATGGTTCACTTTCTATCAAAGTAAGGGGCAGCTGGCTACTTACTATTTTGTTTGAGGTTCCTTTGCTTGCCATTGTCAATGAGATATATTTTCGTAAAATGGTCCCTAATCCAGATTATGAAGGTGCTCGCTCTCTTCTTGATAAAAAAATCGAGATTATAAAAAAGAACAGAGAGGATTTTAGATTTGCAGATTTTGGAACAAGGAGAAGGCATTCCTTCAGGTGGCATGATGAGGTAATCCAGAGGCTGAAGGAGAATTTAACTCCAGGTAATTTTATAGGGACATCAAATGTTTTTTTTGCAAAAAAATATGGTTTAAAGCCAATTGGAACAATGGCCCATGAGTGGATTATGGCAGGTCAGGCAGTGGGTGTAAAGCTGCACCTCAGCCAGAGGCACATGCTCCAGAAGTGGACAGATGAATACAGAGGTGATCTGGGCATTGCTCTTTCTGATACTATAAGCGTTGATGCCTTTTTGCGTGATTTTGATCTCTATTTTGCAAAGCTTTATGATGGTGTGAGACATGATAGTGGCGATCCAATTGACTTTGGATACAAAATTATCAATCACTATAAAAGCCTTGGCATAAATCCAATGACCAAAACAATAATATTTAGCAACAGCCTTGATTTTAACAGAGCAGAGATGCTTCTCAATGAATTTAAGGGCAAGATTAATGTCTCCTTTGGAATTGGAACAAATCTTACAAATGATTTCCCAGGGGTTCAGCCTCTAAGCATTGTTATAAAGATGAGCAGATGCAATGGCTATCCTGTGGCAAAAATAAGTGATGATCCAGAGAAGACCATGTGTGATGATCCAGAATTTCTTGACTATCTTAAAAAGGTGTTTAATTTAAAATAAGGATTTGGCCTTATATTTTAATATAAAAACAAAAAATATCCTTTTTGGGGATATTTTCGTAAGCTTCACTATATATAAAGTTGGGGGGATTTCATGGAGCTAAACCTTAAGTCTACAAAAAAAAATGCTGATGCTTAACTTCATTACTTTAATTTTTGCCTATCCTGTGATCATGACTTTGCTTTTATTTATAAGTACTGATTTTAAGTCCATGAAGTTGATTTTTTCACTCATGCTTTTTGTTGGTGCACCAATTCTTGCCTTTGTGTCTTATATTTACTATCGCCTTATAAGTAAGGCTCAAAGGTTTATTGATGGTAATGTCAGGGATATAAAAGCCATTGTCTTTGCAAGGAGATCACCTTTTATTGCAACAGTGCTTTTTGTGTCACCCTTAGTCATAGGTTCATTTATAATTACGCTAATGGCCTATTACCAAAGGGTTCTTCTTTTGCCATCTCAGGTTGTGTTTTTTATACTTGTTGGTATCTGCCTTGCTTGTGCTCTTGCCCTTTATCACTATTACAGGATCATGATTATAATTTATCCTGTAATTGTCTCTATAAATTTAAGATCCCTTTCTATGTTTGAAAAGCTCCTTGCACCAATACTTAGCTTTATGGTTATAATCTTGCTTTTTGTTGCAATGACAATTTATTCTCTTAATGCTGGCAGAACTCTTGAGTTCCATAAAAGAGGTGTAATTGCAGAAACAGAAAAGACTGCTATTTCCCTTGATAGTATCTTTGGAAATATAGAAATGGAGCTTAAAAAAGATCTGCAGTTCGTAAATCCAGAATCAACCCCTGTAAATCAATGCAGTGCAGTTGCCAAGGATCTCTTTGATACAAGAATAAGCACAGAGATGGAAACTCTATACCTTGCAAAAAACAATGGCCTTGTTTACTCAAATAGGGGAAATGTTTTGAGTGCTCTTGATAGGGATTACTTTAAAAAGATGATGGAGACAAAAAGCACCTCCTGGTCAGATCTGGTGGTAAGCAAGGATACAGGAAATAAGATTGTGGTGTGCCTTGTGCCAAAGATTGTCAATGGCCAGGTACAAGGGGCAATAGGTGCTGCCATAAGCAGTGATGCAATGCAGTCCATAATAAATAGCATCAGCACATCTGATGAAACAAAGTATTTTTTATTAAATAGTGAGGGAAGGATTATATACCATCCTGAGGTAAGGCTCCTTGATAAGGTTCTGGGTAAAGACCTTCTTGATAAGAATGGCAAGGATCTCACTGAGTTTGTTAAATCAACAGATACCGATTTTCACTATTACATAATAAATGACAAGCCACTCTTTCTTAGGAAGGTAAGGCTAAAATCTACAGGCCATTATCTTGCCTCTGTAAGCTATGAAAAGGTTTTGTTAGGTCCTGTAAATGCTATTATTATGAGACTAATCTTTTCAATGATTATAATCTATAGTGTTATTATCTTTATTCTCTATAAAACAGGTAAGAGCTTTTCCACTCCAATACGCAATACCATTAAGCTTTTTAAGAGGCTCTCTGAAGGGGATCTTACAGCTCGCAGCAGCGATTACCTCCCTGATGAATTTGGTGATATGATAAGAAACATGAAACGCTTTCAGGATAAGATTAAGGAGATTGTGGACTCTGCTTTGAATTCATCCAATCAGCTTGCTGCATCAGCAGAGGAGCTTTCTGCAACAAGCTCTTCTCTGGCAGATAGCGCTCAGACTCAGGCAGCAGCAGTTGAAGAGGCCACAGCTTCCCTTGAGGAGATCTCTGCTGCAAATGAATCAATTGCAGATAGTGCAAAATCTCAGTCCATGCATTCAAAAGAGACCTATAAGCTTATGGAAGAGCTTGCAGGTCTTATAAAATCAGTAAATAACGATGCAGTTGCAGCTTTGAATGTTGCCAATGATACAACTCGCGAAGCCTTAAAAGGTGATGAG
>MWCI01000078.1 GCA_002069965.1 Spirochaetes bacterium ADurb.Bin218
TTGCTTCGCTAACGCTCGCAATGACGTTACCCCCTGTCATTGCGAGGAGTCCCCTAAGGGACGACGAAGCAATCTCCTTTTTTTTTCAATAACGTCCAATAAAACTTCATGGGTCATTAAACCTTCAAAGCCTATAGTATATTAAAAAAAATACTATTAATCAAATCAAAATAACCAATATGGTTATCTATTTCTCTCAATATCCCGCTTCAGCATTATTTCGGCAAGCTCTTTAAATTTTACCTTTGGCTCCCAGCCCAGTTCCTTCTTTGCTTTGGATGCATCACCCACAAGGTAATCTACCTCGGCAGGCCTAAAAAATTCAGGGTTAACCTTCACCAGCGTTTTACCGCTTTTTGCGTCTTTACCAACTTCATCAACACCTGCTCCTTCCCACACAATATTTTTCCCAATATACTTAAAACACACCTCAACCCACTCACGCACAGAATGAGTTTCACCAGTTGCCAGCACATAATTATCAGGGCGCTGGGCCTGCAAAATACGCCACATACCCTCAACGAATTCTTTTGCATAGCCCCAGTCACGCTTTGAATCTAAGTTGCCTATTTCAAAGTAATCCTGCTTCCCATGGTAAATTTTGGCGATAGCATCCGTGATTTTCCGCGTCACAAACTCTATGCCACGCAATGGTGATTCATGGTTAAAAAGAATTCCTATAGAAGCAAATATACCGTAGGCTTCGCGATAGTTTATTGTCATCCAGTGGCCGTATAGCTTTGCCACAGCGTAGGGACTGCGGGGGTAAAATGGCGTTGTTTCTTTTTGTGGTGTTTCCTGTACTTTGCCAAAAAGCTCAGAGGTTGATGCCTGATAAAACTTTATGTCCTTATTCACAATGCGTATAGCTTCAAGTATATTGGCTACCCCAAGGCCAGTAACATTGCCTGTCAGAACAGGATTTGCAAATGAGTGTGCCACAAAGCTCTGTGCAGCTAAATTATACACTTCATCCGGTTTATATTTTTCTATTACACGCACCAGGTTGCCAGCATCAAGCATATCTATTTCAACCATGACAATCTTATCAAGAATACCCAGCTCCTCTAAGCGCCAGAAGTTTGGGGTGCTCAACCGCCTGAACCCGCCAATAACAGTATACCCTTTTTCCAAAAGCAACTGTGCCAGATAAGCTCCATCTTGTCCTGTAATACCTGTAATCAAAGCTTTTTTCATGTTTTTCTCCTGATAGTTAAACAATTATAGTATAAATATATACAATGAGATTGCTTCGCTAACGCTCGCAATGACGTTACCATCCTTTGTCATTGCGAGGCACGCAGTGCCGAAGCAATCTCTTCCTTGCATCACCTGAGATTGCTTCGCTTCGCTTGCAATGACATATTCCCCTTCGTCATTGCGAGGAGTCCCCTAAGGGACGACGAAGCAATCTCTTTTACAAATTATAAATCTTCATACAAATCACGCCATTCAGGATTAATATTTTCAATCAATTGAATCTTTTTTCTTCTGCTTCCTGCTTTAATTTGCTTCTCCCTTTCAATAGCGCTTTTTATATTATCTGCACATTCAAAATATACTAATTTAGTAATATTATACTTTTTACTAAAACCTTCTACAGTTTTATTTTTATGCTGGAATACTCTTCTTTTTAAATCACTAGTAACTCCAGTATAAAGGACGTTATTATTTTTATTTGTCATTATATACACATATCCTTTTTTAACCATAAACCATTTTTTTCATAATTTTGTGATTGCTTCGCTTCGCTCGCAATGACGTTACCATCCTTTGTCATTGCGAGGCACGCAGTGCCGAAGCAATCTCTTCCTTGCTACATCCCGGGATTACTTCGCTCGCAATGACATAACCTCCCTTTGTCATCCTGAGGGAGCGTATGCGACCGAAGGATCTCCTTTTTGCCTGTATAGTGAGATTCTTCGCTTCGCTCAGAATGACAGTGCATCATATGTATCCAGGTTGCTCTGCTACTTCTTCTCACATACTGGTTTATTTTTTTCCTTTATCAATACTGTCAATCTGCTCATCAACCAATCGTGCAAATATCTGGTATGCCACTTTTGCTCACGGTATCATTTTTAAAGAACATTTTGCAGAATAATCTTTAATAAATCTTTAAAACTTTTAAATGAATCTTCTCAAATTAAGAATAAAGTTCATCCATCTTGCTTTGTCATAACCAGCCATTTCCATGCCGGGATAATATTTATTGTAATACTTTCTACCTTTATCACCTCTTCAGAATCATATGTTATTATTGTTCCCTCATTTATGTTGAGATATTTTGCTGCCTGAACTAACCCTAAAATCTCCCTTTCTCTATTTTCATCGTTTAAATCCCATGTTACCTGGTAAATCTTGAATTTATCCTCTTTCTTTGCAACAAAATCGCACTCACCTTTCTCATTAAAATAAAATACATCATAACCTTTGCGTTTGAGATTAATAAAAACAATATTTTCCAGTGTCCTTCCTAAATCTAATGATGTAGTTTTCTTTGCCAATCCTGTATCTATTAAATATATCTTTGCGGGATTTCTCATCCTTTTATAAGATGACTCAGAAAATTTCTTTACTTCATAAATTAGCATTCCTTCAATAAAATATTTGTAATACTGAAAAAGGCTGTCTTTAGACAATGGAATTTTATCTTTGTATTGCGTATAAAACGAAGACAAAGAAAATTTAGTAGAAAATAAAGAAAATAGTTTATCCCACAAAGTTTCCAATAAAGTTATATTTTTAACTTCATATCTTCCAACCAAATCCCTGAAATACATTGCATTTAAATATTCTTTTAAAATCTTTTTCTTATCAAATTCAGATTTTGAAAAGATAACCTCAGGAAATCCACCAAATTTAAGATATTCATCAAAGTTATTCTTTATGAGTATCTTATTCTCACTATAAAAAAGCTTTTTATTGGTTAAATCAAATCCACGCGATATTAAAAACTCTCTAAACGAAAAGGGAAAAACCTCAATACTCCACACCCTTCCTCTTAAAGCGGTGTGAATTGAGTTTGGGGTGATTTTTGAGGATGAACCAGCACAAAAGAAATGTATTCTTTCCTTTTCTACAAGTCTTCTTGCAAATCTTTCCCATCCATTGACATTTTGGACCTCATCAAAAAGAAAAAATATTTCTTTCTGGTTAATCAGCTTTGGTTTTAGTTCAAAAAAAGCTTCTTTTATCTTGTCTAAATCTGAAACATTAACTCCTTGAAATCTTTCATCTTCAAAATCAATGTACATTGATATATCAGGATGTTGCTTGAATATATTAAACAATAAGAAACTTTTCCCGCTCCTTCTAACACCATAAAAAAGAACTACTTTGTTTATATTAAAGGAAGGCAATGAAATACACTCTCTATCAGATATCTGTTCTATCTGCTTTGTTATAAAACTTTCATTTTCAACAACTATCTCTTTTATAACTTCCTTATTCATCAAATTATCCTTCTATCAAGGATAGAATAGCAAATATTTATCCTTTTGTAAAGGATAAAACACATAAACTTTATCGTTCTTTATGTTACCAATCTCAATGAGTGAAACTACAGTTATTCTTATTTCATCTCCGTCAAAAACGTTAACATTAAACCCTTTACTCTCGTTAAATTTCATTTATGATTTCCCTGCACAAACAGCCTATTTCAGGTATGACTGAAGCATAAACTATTTTTTCCTCATACTTCCTCGTAAAATCCTGTTTTTCAGCTCTTTTCATATCTATTCCTTAACATTTCAGTCATCATGTTCTTCTCTTAAAAAGAATTCCGGTATCTCATGGCTTCTGTTTTCTTTCAACAATACAGGTTCTCCTTTTTATTTGTTACCTGTGTAATATATATTTGATTTAAGGTGAATTAATTTTTATCCTATATTTATTACCATGGTTTTACCCTTTTTGCAGGAGAATCATTTATTTCATAATCTTGGGATTGCTTCGCTTCGCTCGCAATGACGTACTCCCTTCGTTATCCTGAGGGAGCGCAAGCGACCGAAGGATCTCCTCTTTGCCACAATGAGATTCTTCGCTTCGCTCAGGATGACATATTCACCGCTCTGTCATCCTGGCCAAGAAGTCCCTTACCTGTATTTCTCCTTCCCCTTTCAAAAGAAATAATATTTAATAATGACGTTTACATTTCAAACATTGAAAAAAATTTTTCTAAATCCTTCTTAAAGATTTCTTTTAGTTTATAAGCATCTTCCAGAACAATCTTTATTTTTCTTTCGTCAAGTTCATAAGAATAAGCGTGTCTAAAAAAATGTCTAAAACTTCGTAAAGTATCAAGTAACTTAAAAGACTCTTCCGAAATTAAACCTGGCCGCACACCTTCAATAGATATTGCCATTCTCTTTAAAAGTTCTATATGAAACTTAGCTTCATCAGTAATATTATTTTCAAAGGTTCTGGCAATTATTTTAAATAGGTCTTCATAAGCACAATATAAATTGTGTAGCTGATACGCAATAGCTTCAATTAAGAATTTATCATTTACTTTTTCACGTTCTTGAAGTTTGGTATAAATTTTTTCTATTTCATCGAGCTGTGAATGTATCTCTGATTTTAGTATTATTAATATTTTCTTGTCCATTTTATGCCTTCTTTTACAACTTTTTCACTCAAACGATGATTTTCTATCTGTATTATATCTACATCCCTTTCTAATTGTCCTGATATAAACGACATTGCTTTAAAAAAATCTTTATCATCAAGACCTAAAAAGGCTATATCTACATCAGATTCCTCTGTAAATTGGTGTGGTTTTGTTATTGAACCAAAAATATAAGCATCTTTGAAAAAAATGATTTGCGACATTTCACTTAATATTGTATCTAATTTTTTTAACGCATGTTTGCGTAATTTTTCCTTCTCAACTCTCTTTTTTTTCAAACTTTCGTCCAATACATACGTTGAAAATTGCATAATATTTTGGCCATTTAATTTTTTATTGGACTTTTATTCTGAAATATACTTTAAAATTTATCCTAATTATAGTAAACCCCTTCAGCTCAACCTGCAATTTCAAATTCTACTGATGCAGGTTTTTCCATTCTTTTTGAGGCTTCCAGAATCTCTATTCCAACAATATTTCCCTCACTATCATAATCTATAACAATCCCCGGCTTATCTTCATCGCTTTCCTCAATAGGATTATTACTAAAAATTATTCTGATTACATCAACTTCCCTGTCATACCATATTTTCATTTAAGCACTCCATTCTGTCATCCTGAGAGACGCAGTCTCGAAGGATCTCGTCTTTTCTTGCAAATAGATCCTTCCCCTTCGGCTCAGGATGACTTTTTTGTCATTCTGAGGGAGCGAAAGCGACCGAAGAATCTCGTCGTTTTCTTGCAAAAGATTTTTGCCCTTCGCCAGGCTCAGGGCAAGCGCTTCGCTTCCGGTGAAATTCAACCACCTCGCACTCCGTGGTCATTCTTTTCCTCTATAGCACTCTCATGTTACTTAAATCATACATTAAGCAGTTGTAATTTGAGATTCTTTATATTTTTGAGTCTAACATCATTCGTAATAAGTGTTGCACCATTTACAATACTTGTTGCACATATTATTGCATCTGGTAATTTGATTTTATATTTTTTACGTAAGGCAATAACAGTATTGCTTATCTGCTCATCGATATATAGTGTTTCAAAGAATGATAAAAATTTTCTTATGAACTTTTCTTCTTGAGGCGAAGTGAACTCATATCCGAGAACTTCCATATAGGTTATTACCGAAATAGCATATTCACTCGTATTATCTATAACCTGTTCAATATCAACTAAGTCCTTTGATATATAAATTATTGCGTTGGTATCTAAAAGTTTTAATCCCATTGATCTCTTTGCTTTCTTTGCCATTCTAAGGGATTATCAATAGTTTTAAAAAGTTCTACATTTTTTTTGTTGAATAGTTTTTTTAAGGATTCCTTTGTATAGTTATCTGTCCGCTTCTTTGTAGTATCATCCTCAATTATTCTCAGTCCTTTGATCTTGAGGTTCCTCAGCAAAAAAAGTATATGTTTATAGCTTTTCTCATCCACTTCTATTCTTAAGCTTTTCATCAATTCCCCTCACTGTTTTTTGTCTGCATGCTTAATCTAAAATTTAACTTTATAATTGTTGAAAGTCAATATAAAAATTGATTGGAAATATCATAATTAGCTGCAGGCGAAGCAATCCCATTTGTCATTCTGAGGAATATGCAAACCACTCGGTCATCCTGAGGAGCGCAGCAACGAAGGATCTCGCCGTTTTCAATCATAGATTCTTCCCCTTCGCCTTCGGCTCAGGATGACTTTTTTGTCATTCTGAGGGAGGAGGTCCCGAAGAATCTCGCCGTTTATTGAGAGATACTTCATCCCGATTTCATCGAAACTCAGTATGACAAAAAGGCCGTGCTCGCAGCGAAAGATATAAGATATAGCTTCGCCCTCTCAGTTACAGTACCCTTTTGTAACAGAGTCAAAATATATAAAAGCCAGGCGCTTTTTGTATTAATCACTCAGCCCTTACAACTTACAAAAAAGCCCTTATTTATATAAAATTCACCATAAAAATACGATGAATATACAGTTTTCACTCACTCAAAAGTGGCTCCACAGCATCAGCTGCCACTTTGACTGATACACCCTTTTGAATAAGATCAACGGAAACCACCAATATTCGCTCCCGCTCTTTCCTCACCAACACTCCCTTCACCCCACGCAAAGGCCCGCTGGAAATCACCACCCGCTGACCTTCTTTTAGATAAGGATGATCTTCAAGGGGGAGCTTGCTTGTCACCAGAGCATAGAGGTTTTGAATCTGATCCTCTGGCACTGGAATAAAAAAAGAACCATTACCCAGGATCCGCAATACCCCAGATGTTTTCACAACATGCAAAAAGGAGCTCTCAATATCCTCCAGTCTAACAAAAAGATAGCCCGAAAAAAGTGGAAACAGAACCTTCTTTTTGCGGTCTTTCCACTGACGCAGCCGCTCCACTGTGGGCAAAAAGGTCTCTAGCCCCTTTGCCTCAAGACTCTCCCTCACCTTAAACTCATGGCGAGAACGCACATGCACTGCATACCAGCTACTTCTCATTGCTCCACACCAGAAGCCCTGAAGGCAAATCTATCTTCCCACCGTACTTTTTCTTTTCCCTGGGAGACAGCACCAGAGAACGTATTTTGCGTTTAATTATACCCTCTGCCTTTTGAATAAGCTCAGCCAGATACAAAACATCCACCTGCCCTATAATCACCACATCAATTATACCACTGTCAATCCCCTTGGCATAATCCCCCACCACATAAGCCTCATTAACCTCACCGAGTTTTGAAAGCACATCATCAATCAATACATCGATACCCACATACTTTTTCACCACATTGTGAATATCCCGATAAAGAGGATGTTTTGTATTTGCGCTGTAAAAAATTTTATTACCACTGGCGCTTCGCTCAAGGTAGCCTGCCGCAACAAGACGATCAAGCTCCACACGCACAGCATTTGTCGATTCATTCATCTGCGCTGCCAGTTCACGGAGATAACCCTTAATTGCCGGGTTTATAAAAAATTTCAGCAAAATCTTAAGTCGTGTTTTCGATGTAATAAGCGCATCAAGCATATTAAAAATGAGTAAAATAATTACTCATTTTTGTCAAGGAATTTTCAAATTCTACCCTCTAAACAAAGGGCCTAAACTACATTCTATCAGGAGAATACTGCTTACGCACTGCTCCTATCCAATCAATAATAAGCGCCAAAAGCAAAGCCAAAAATAGTGATGACACAAAGGCCACAGCAACAACTAAACTTTTCTTTGGACTATAAGGTTTTTTTGGCATTACAGGGCTTTCAGTGACATTCAGAAGACGGGTTTTGGAATCCTTTATGTTATATATTCTTTTTAGCTCATTATCCACCTGAAGCAATAAATTATTGGCAAAGTTATAGGCAAGGGCAGAATCCC
>MWCI01000079.1 GCA_002069965.1 Spirochaetes bacterium ADurb.Bin218
CCACTGAATATTGAAACCTTGGAAAACCTTGAAACCCCTGTTAAAAATACAAGCTTCAGGTAAATGTCTGTATCCTTTAGCACTGAATAAAAGTCCTTCAGTATCTCCCTGTTTTCCCTTGCTATTTCTGGCTCCTCTATCCTGTCAAGTATTGGCTTGTCATATTCATCTACCAATACCACTACCTTCTCCTGATATTTTTTACTTAGCTTTTCTATAAGCTCTTTAAATCTGAGGCTTAAAACTTCTTCCTTGAGCTCTAAGGATTTTTCCTGTGCCTCTTTATTAAGAAAGGACTCTATTATCTTCACCAGCTTCTCTTTACTATCAACAACTCCACTTCCAAAGCTTATGTGTATCACTGGATATTTTTTGTCCCAATCCCAGTTATCCTGAAGATATAGTCCTTCAAAGAGTTCTCTTTTACCTGAAAATGCCTGGTGCAGGGTATCCAGAAATAATGACTTTCCAAACCTCCGTGGTCGGCTTAAAAAAAAGTATTTCCCTGAATCGGATAGCTTTTTCACAAATGGAGTCTTATCTGCATAGTAATAATTCTCGGTTCGTATCTCTACAAAGCTCTGTATGCCTATGGGCAGCTTTTTCATTTATCTTTTCCTGCTTTGATTTTATTTTTAATAATTCTGTTAGTAATATCTCTCAGCTTAGAGCTTTTGTCCAGAATTTTTTATGCTCTTTTTATGGGAAGAATCCCTCTGTCATTACAAGCTGTCATCCTTTGCGAAAGCCTTGCCCTGAGCCTGCCGAAGGGGAAGGATCTCAAATAGGGTACGGCGAGATCCTTCCCTTTTAGCGAAAACTTTATTTCTTAAACTTTTCCAGCTCTCTTTTTCTTAACTCATTGCGCATAGGCTTGCCCACAGGTGTAAGTGGCAATTCATCGATAAACTCTATGTATTTTGGCACTTTGTATGCAGAAAGCCTTTCTCTGCAGTGCCTAAGAACTTCTTCCTCTGTAAGTGAGGCACCTGGATTTAGCACAATAAACGATTTTACAGACTCCCCTCTCTTTTCATCAGGAACTCCAATAGCACATGTTTTAAAAACCTGCGGTAGCTCATATATAACTTCGTCTATCTCTCTTGGATAGACATTAAATCCACTTGAAAGAATCATATCCTTCTTTCTATCTACTATAAAAAAGAATCCATCCTCATCCATGTAAGCGATATCCCCTGTATATAACCAACCATCTCTTATTGCGTTGGCAGTCTCAGCTTCATTATTCCAGTATCCTGACATAATATTTGGGCCTCTTGCAATTAGCTCGCCAGGCTCACCTACTGGCATTTCACTTTTGCCTGTAGCTATATCAACAATTTTTATATCAATATCAGGCCATGGGAGTCCAACACTTCCCGGTTTTCTTTTGCCAAAGGGAGTGCATGTTAAGACATTAGAAGTCTCAGATAGACCATATCCTTCAGTAATAGTTGCACCTGATAGCTCTTCAAATCTTTTCATAACCTCAACAGCCAGAGGAGAGGAGCCACATATCATCCCTTTGATTGAGCGAATCTTAGAAGAAGTAGTCCGTGGATGTTCTTTAAGTCCAAAAATCATCGCAGGGACTGCAGCATAAAAATTTGGCTCATGCATATCTATTGCATCTAATATATGATCTATAGTAGGCACAGTGACAAGTATAGCGCAACCACCTGCCACTTTATTTATATTTATATTAGTATTAAATCCATAGATATGATACAGAGGCATACAACATAGAGTTTTAAGATATGGAAGATCTGCATAGCTATTTCTAAACCAATAGTGATCCTGATAAGCCTGAGAAAGTATATTAAAATTGCTGAGCATGCACCCTTTTGATACACCAGTTGTCCCACCTGTGTACTGAAGCATTGCTAGATCTTTATGTGAAACCTTAATATCTGGCTCATTCTCCTTTGAGCCTTCTAATAAATCCTCATATTTTATTACTCTATCTGAAAATTGAAATTTATCTTTCTCTGCGCGGAAAACAATTACATGAGATAAAAATGCAGATTGCTCCTGTAAGATTTGCACAGCCTTATCTGCAACACCCGCCCAGGCAACAACACATATAGCTCCACTATCCTTAAACTGATGAATCAATTCTCTAACTGTGGCCATAGGATTAGTAGGAACTGCAACTGCACCAATCTTATAACAGGCCTCAAGAGCAATTACATATTCAGGATAATTAGGAGACATAATAGCCACTCTATCTCCTTTTTTTATCCCTAAAGATAAAAAGCTATTTGCCAGCTTTCGTGCAAAGCGATTAGCCTCCCCATAGGTTATAGTGCTATCCCCAAAAATAAGATAGGGCCTATCTGGATTGGCTGCAGCGTTTTGATTAAACATATCCTTAAGTGGCTTTTCAGGATAATTAATTGAAGCAGGCACGCCAGGATCATACCATTTTAACCATGGTTTTTCCATAAAAATCCCCCCGTTTATTTTTTGGGATTATTATGGAATATAAATTTTTATATTTCAACCAAAAAACAAAAAATTATTCATACAACCAGCAAGCTACTTTATGTCCTGGCGAAACTTCCTTTAGATCTGGATAATGACTTTTACATATATCTTTTGCAAAGGGACACCGGGGATGAAAATGACATCCAGAAGGTGGATCTATTGGAGAAGGTACATCTCCCACTATAATTTTTTTCACTCGCCTGTTCCGAGGATTCATTTCTGGAAAAGCCTCAAAAAGCGCCTTTGTGTATGGATGCAGTCTGTTGGCAATCAAACTCACCTTTGGTGCTTCTTCAACTATCCTGCCAAGATACATAACAATAATTCTATCTGATATAAGCTCAACCACTGCAAGATCATGGGCAATAAAAATATAGGTAAGTCCAAACTCCTTTTGTAGATCCATAAGCAGATTCAAAATCTGTGCCTGAACAGAGACATCTAAAGCAGAAACAGCCTCGTCACATACGACAAATTCTGGATTAAGAGATAAAGCTCTGGCAATACCTATTCTCTGCCTCTGGCCTCCAGAAAACTGATGGGGATAGCGATTTTTGTATTTTACATCAAGTCCGACAATTGTAAGCAGTTGATCAATTCTTGCCTCTACATCAATTTCTTTGTCAAGATTATGGACTCTCATGGGCTGACGCAGAAGATATGATATTTTTTTCCGAGGATTCAAAGAAGAGTAAGGGTCCTGAAATATCATCTGCATTCTTTTTCTATAGGGCTTCATCTGAGCAGGAGACAAATTGCCTATATCAACACCATGAAATAAAATCTCCCCTTCTGTCTTTTGGTGCAAGTTCAAAATAGTCTTACCAAGAGTTGATTTGCCACAGCCTGATTCACCAACAATGCCGAGAGTCTCGCCTTTATATACATCGAAGGAAACCCCATCAACAGCCTTGAGGATATGGCTCTCTGTTGCTTTAAGTCCTTCTTTCTTTATTTCAAAATATTTCTTCAGATTCTTTACTTCCAGTATCTTTTCCATTACATAACCTTCAGCTAAACTTCAAAAATTTAATTCACCAGCGAAATGACACCATACATGATGGTTATTACCCATATCTTTTATCTCAGGAAATTTATTTCTGCATATATCCTTTGCATATTTACATCTATTTTCAAAGGGGCAGCCATCACCTATCTCAAGCAAATTTGGGACATTGCCTTCAATAGCCTCAAGCCTTGCATTGTGCTTATATTTTTCGTTTGATGGCATAGAGTTTAAAAGGCCCACAGTATATGGATGAAAGGGTTTTTCAAATATTGAATAAACATCGGCAGATTCAACCTTTCTACCTGCATACATAACAGCTACCCTTGAGGCCATCTCTGCCACAACTCCCATATCGTGAGTGATAAGCAAAAGGGACATCTGAATCTTCTCTTGCAACTCCTTCATGAGATCAAGGATCTGGGCCTGAATGGTAACATCCAGAGCTGTTGTTGGTTCATCTGCAATCATAATCCCAGGATGAGGAGAAGCAAGAGCCATTGCAATCATAACTCTCTGTCTCATGCCACCAGATAACTGATGAGGATAACTTTTAACTCTCTTTTCTGGAGATGGAATTTTCACCATATCAAGCATCTCAACTGCTCGCTCCAGAGCCTCTTTCTTCTTTAACCCATAATGAGTTATAAAAATTTCTGCAATCTGATCCCCAATCTTAAAAACAGGGTTTAGAGAAGTCATTGGATCCTGAAAGATCATTGATATCTTATCGCCACGGATTTTCTGCATCTCCTCCTCTGATAGCTTTAAAATATCCTGACCATCAAGAAAAATCTCCCCAGACTCTATCTTTCCTGGAGGAGATGGGATAAGTCTTATTATACTTGAAGCAGTGACTGATTTGCCACATCCAGATTCCCCAACTAAAGCAAGAGTCTCACCCTTATTTATCCAGAGATCTAAATCACGAACAGCTCTTACTACTCCCTTTTGAGTGTAAAAGGAAACATTGAGACCCTTTATATCAAGAAACTTGTTATTTTCCATACAGATAAACCCTCCTAATCCTTAAGCCGTGGATCAAGCACATCCCTGATTCCATCCCCAAGTAAATTAAATCCAAGGACAACAAAGAGTATTGCAATACCGGGAAATGTTACAATCCACCAAGCGGAGGAGACAAATTCACGGGCAGAGGCAATCATAAGACCCCACTCTGGAGTCGGAGGCTGAGCTCCAAGACCAAGAAAAGAAAGGGCAGCAGATTCAATAATTGCACTACCCACGCCAAGGGTTGCCTGAACAATTATTGGAGCAAGACAATTGGGAAGGATTGACCTAAACATCAGTTCCACGTTCCCAACTCCCAGTGATTTTTCTGCCTCAACATATTCTGCAGCCTTTTCTGCCAAAACAGAGGCGCGCATGATGCGTGCATACTGTGGTAGCCGTGCGATACCTATGGCAATCATAGCATTAAGAAGTGTTGGACCTAAAAGTGCCACAATTACAATTGTTAAGAGAATGTAAGGGAAAGCCAGCATTATATCAATAATCCTCATGGATATTTTATCTATCCAGCCACCATAAAACCCTGATATAAGCCCTATAAAACTACCAAAGATTAGAGAGATAGACACAGATATAAATCCTATTACAAGGGAAATTCGTGCACCATAAATAATTCTGGAAAGAATGTCACGTCCAAAATCATCTGTCCCCAGGATATAGGGCCATGAGAAAAAAGGAAGCTTGCGTATATCAATATTTTGAGCATAAGGATCAAATGGTGCAACTACTGGTGCAAAAATTGCGATAAGAACAAAAAATATTATAATATATAAACCAAACATGGCAGACTTGTTTTTTTTGAGCAGTTGCCAGTTTTCATACCATATTGACTCAGAGTTATTTGCTACATTCTCTGATTTAAAAAGCTTTAAAAAACTCATTTTGCTAAACCCTTAGAAATTATTCTGTCCTGATTTTAGGATTAATCACGGAATATAAAAGATCCACAAAGAGATTAATCAATACAAAACATGTTGATATTACAATTATCCCCCCCTGAATTGCAGGGAAATCCCTTGACTCAATTGCATGATAGAGCCATTTGCCAATTCCTGGCCATGCAAATATAGTTTCTGTAAGAATTGCCCCAGCTAAAAGCATACCAAACTGAAGTCCAATTACTGTTATAACAGGAAGAAGGGCATTCCTGAGAGCATATTTAAAAATTACTTTGTGTTCAGGAGTACCTATAGCTCTTGCTGTTTTAATATAATCCTGCTTTAAAACCTCAAGCATGGAGCTTCGCGTAATCCTTGCAATAATAGCCAGAGGTATAGTGCCCAGTGTAACAGCAGGTAAAATCATATGAGTTACAGCAGACAAAAAAACACCGAGATCACCACTTTTAAAAAAGTGAATAAGACCATCAAGTATGTAAAAGTTGGTGATTGGAACAAAATAATATCTTATATCCATTCTGCCACCTGTTGGCAGTAGATTTAAATTAACAGAAAAAATTATAATAAGAACCAACCCCAGCCAAAAAACTGGCATTGATACTCCAAAAAGAGCACCAAACATAGAGACATAATCAAGGAGTGAATACCTTTTTGTAGCAGAGATTACACCTATAAAAATTCCAGCAACTGAAGCAAGAATCATTGAAAAAATAGCGAGCTCAATAGTTGCAGGGAAACGGCTCTTTATCTCATCAATAACCCTCTGACCAGTTTTTATTGACCTACCAAAATCCAGTTGCACAACTTTTTTAAGATAAATCACATATTGAACGTGCATTGGCTTGTCCAGACCAAGCTCAGCATTTAGTTTCTCAACAGCCTCTTTGTTTGCTCTCTCACCAAGTATAACCCTTGCAGGTTCCCCAGGTGACAGGGCAAGCATAAAAAAAACCAGAGTAATTACACCAAAGAGAGTTGGCAATAGCATTCCAACCCTTTTTAAAATAAACTTATACATTACCTAACTCCATAAGACTTTGCTAAACATCAAAATAGGCTGCAGCCCACACAATGGCTGCAGCCTGTGAAATTACTTCTGAATCCAGACCTGTCTGAATTCTCTCTTTCCGAGAGGAGAAAGTTTAAAATCCATAACGTTCTTCTTCATAGGCTCAACAACTATGGAGTGAGCAATTGGAACCCATGGAGCCTCTTCATGGAAAATTACCTGAGCTTCCTTATAGAGCTCTGTTCTCTTATTCCTGTCAAAGGTCTCCTTAGCCTGTCTGATCAAAGAATCAAATTTTTCATTTTTCCAGAAGGCATAGTTTTGAGCAGGCTTATTTGTAGACTGGATTGAAAGTAGAACATAAAGGAAATTATCTGGATCTCCATTATCACCTGTCCAGCCTATTAGACACATATCGTGCTGGAGATTGTCCAGTTTATCAAGATATGTTCCCCACTCATAAGATACTATGTCAGCAGTAATACCAACCTCTTTAAGCTGCGCCTGCATAATCTCTGCAACCTTCTTTGCATTTGGATTGTATGGCCTTGAAACTGGCATTGCCCAGAGGGTTGTCTTAAATCCATTTTCATATCCTGCTTTTTTGAGGAGTTCCTTTGCAAGCTTTGGATTGTATTCATAATCCTTTATAGAATCATTGTAAGACCACATTGTTGGAGGAATTGGATTTTTAGCAGGAGTTCCAAGATTACCATAAACAGCCTTTATTATATCAGCCTTGTTTATAGCATGGCTTATAGCCTGACGAACAAGCTTATTGTCAAAGGGCTTTTTGGATTGATTCATAGCCAGATATCCTACGTTAAGGCCTGGCTGCTCAACAACTTTAAGATTTTTATCAGCCTTAATATTTTCTATATCCTCAGGAGAAGGGAAGTCGATTATATCAACCTCTCCCTTTTTGAGAGCAAGATATCTTGCTGTAGGCTCAGGAATAACTTTAAGGATAAGCCTGTCAAGGTATGCCTTTTCTCTCCAATAGTTATCGTTTCTCTCAAGGATTATAGAGTCATCCTTAATCCACTGAACAAACTTAAAAGGACCTGTTCCAACTGGGTTGCTTGAAAAATTTTCTTTGAATTTTTCCACAGCAGCAGGGGAAACTATACCAGCAAACTGCATTGCAAGGTTAGCAAGGAAAGGGGCTTCCTTTTTTTTCAAGACTATCTTAACCTTGTAATCATCAATCTTCACAACATCCTTGATAATATCGTCCATACC
>MWCI01000080.1 GCA_002069965.1 Spirochaetes bacterium ADurb.Bin218
TTTATAGAGTTCATGAGCAACTCTGTGATATGTCATAGCCATTATACTTGGATAGCAAAATATTGTCTCTGCTATGCTATGAGCTGCAGGATCTCCATCAAAGGCAGCCTTTGCATCTAAGCTCAAAAGCCGACGTATTTCTGGTAGCTTTTCTATAAAAAGCTCAGTTATAGTCTGTGCCTTTCTCTCACAATCAAGGCATACTCCATCGACAAGCTCTTGGCAGCAAAAGCAAAAGCCTCTCTTTATCTGTTCACAAAAACCTCTATAAATTCTATCTATCTTTGCTCCTGTATAATATGCTACAATGTCCCTATTTATCTCTGAATTGCGAAAATATCCAGGGAATATAACAGATCTAATGAGTTCCATTATCTCCCTTAACTCATCAACTGATGGCATTGGAATATCATGCTTTGATATATGAAAAAGCTCACTGTAGGTCTCATAATCAGCCAATTTCCTGACAACATCGTCAAATCTCTTGCCAAAAAATTTATTATTATCTTCCATCTCTCACCTCGTTAGATATAATTCAGTGATATACTGGGACATAAAAAATTCAAGACTTTTGTTGTATAATTTTAAAATTTTACAGCTGAATGCTATTGCAATATAAATTTTGATTGAAATAAAAAAGCTTTTTTGCATAATATTTTGTATGAGGATAAAAAAAGAAATACTTATGCATCCTGCCTATCAAAAATTTTCCGAGGCAAATAGCGATGTCATAGATAAGATTTACATGGAACTTATGCATATATCCTCTTCCATTCTTGAAGAGACTGCTCTCACAGATCATAGATTAGAAGAATTATTCAACATAACAGAGGCCATCTCTGCAGTATTTGCTAATTTCAACAGACCAGATCTCATTGAGTTATCCAATCGCCTTACCTCTATTGTTATTGCTGCACAAAAAAATTCACAGGAAAATACAAAACTCATCACCACTGCAAAGAAACTCATGGAAAAACTAAACACCTCGAAGATAAAAATCTTTGAAAACCTTGAGCCTGAGGCAATTATACAAAATATTGACGCCCTCAAAGAGAAGGAATACGAAAGTGCACCTAAAACCCACAAACCCAGGGATCTTAAATTTAAATGGGTAATATTCAAACGAAACGGTTCATCTTTTATTACAAGATTTAACAGTATTGATACTCTGAGAATAGATGAAAATTTTAATATTAACTTCAAAGAAAAAACTATTGAAGTAACAATAGATGATACAAATTTATCTGCAACTGACCTTATGAGAAATACTCTCAGGGAACCTGTTGCTCCATCAAATATTATAATACTTGATGGAGGCAAATACTGCTACTGTGCAGATAAAATCACAAAAGAGATTTGCAGTTCAAAAGATATTATTTTGCCCATAACAGAGGCTATGGACAAACATGAAAATTTTGCAGGAAGAGTAAGGCTCTTTGGAGAGAACCACTTTGTTTTAAAATATCACCCTTGAATTTTTATCACAGTTGAGATAGCAAAGAGCATTTGTGCTGGTGCATAGAAAAGCCATGTCCATACTGTGCTTTTGTTTATTGGCCTAACAAAGGCATTTATTGATAGTATAAAATCAGAAATCCAGAATAAAACAGCTCCTGCTGCCACCGAAATCTCATAAAGCCCAAAGCCGTTGTTTAATCCTGTTATTGCAAAATATCCCATTGTATCAATGATTAAAACATAAATCAGCACAGGGATAAACATCTTGCCAGCATGATTTTTCATTAGCTTAAGATAAAAATAATTCACAACTGCTATAAATCCCAAGAGTATTAAATTCCACCACATAAAGCTTGCAGAGATAGAAAAGGCTAATACATAAAAGATATGCCCTAACATAAAAAAAATCATACCGCTCTTGAGATAGTTATACTCCTCAAGCATCAAAAGCACATCTGCTATCAATGCAAACAATAAAGATAAAAATATCAAGAAGGCGTATAAAAAAAATCCATTATCGGCAAGAGATAGCACAGGGAAAATCAATATAGCCGCTGTAATTAGTGGCGTCAACAAATACTTTAAAAAAAGGATTCTCTTATATGCAACAAACTCTCTCAACAGAAATATGCAGATTATAAACAGAGCAAGAACTGTCAGAGTATTCATCATTTTTTGCCTTTATCATTTTTAAATAGATCTGAGAGATCTCGCAATTTATTTGGATCGAATTCAGATTCAACAGCAGCTATATTTTCTTGCTTGATTTCCTGATAGATCTCTTTTCTATGGACAGTTATCTTTTTGGGAGCCTTTATACCAAGTTTTACCTGATCACCCTTTATATCTATAACCACAACCTCTATGTCGTCACCAATCATTATACTCTCATTTAATTTTCTTGCAAGTACAAGCATAATTAGTCTCCTTTCTTGCCTTGCTTTTTTATTTCTTCTAATATACTGTGACGAACCTTATATTTATCGCTCATAGATATCGCCTGTCTTCCAAGCCTCTTTACGGGATTAATGATGATTGGCCCTTGAAGGTTTGCTGTCATCTTCTCTGGATTTTCAGGAATGGTCACAATTGCAAAAACAATAAGCTCTTCAGCTGAGCTTGCCTGAACAGCCTCGTAATCGCTTTGTGATATAACAAGGTCATAGTCTTTCATAAAATCCACAGGACGAATTATGACAAAGGCAAGATCCTTTTCATCATAGGCCTGCATCCATTTAAAAGGTGAGTTCTGGTTTTCTGTATCTATTATGACAAACTTTTTGACAAAGTCAAATCCCAGTATGCCATCAGGGAAATCTATTATTTGACTATCATCAACCTCTATCTCTCCATACATCTTTGTTAAGACTTTAACCCTCAAATTGCACTCTCCAAAAAATTTTTATTTTTTAAATAATTATTATCTAAGAAAATCAAGTAGCGTTGATTTTATAATCTTTGCTCCAACAGAAAGAGCATAATCATGAACACTTTCAAGCCATTTAAAATTCATTATAGTCTCAGGGAAATCTATACCCTCATTTTTGGCAAGCAATTCTGTAATATTTGTTTTCTCATACTCTGCTCTCTTGGCAAGCTCCTCTACACGATTTTGTTTTGCTCCTGTTGCAGCAAGATGCCTGAGTATATTGTCAAGTGCACCGTCAATAAGGCCAAGATCTCTTCCTCCAACAAGCTCCTGATCGCCTCGGACAAGGTCATCCCTTATTTGAATCATCATATCAAATATGGACATGCCACCAACAGAAGCAGTTGGTTCTATATTATTAGGTGGCTCTGGAAAATTCCTGTTTATTATCCCAAGATCCTGCAACACTGTTCCACTACCTTTATCTTCAAGCCATATCTGATGAGGAACTGTTGTGTTCAAAATTAGATTATTAACTCCTCCTTTTGTTGCCTTAACGCTTAATCCCGCGTTATTTATCTTATCGATAATTATATCTATATTATCACCAGCTGCAATTTCAATTTCTTTTCCATCAATCTTTATAATCTGATTGCTTGTGGCACTGTAATTAGTGGCATCTCTTGCAGATGTTATACTCTGCTCTGTAGCCCAGAATACATGATTACCAGGTATATTTACACCAAGATATTCACCCTTTGAAACTTCCCTCATTTGCTCACCAATGTTGCCACGATATTCAACCCCAATCATTGCATCCCCCTGCCTGCCAGCAGTAAGAGTCATGTATATTGGCACAAAGGGATCCGGTTGCTCTTCTGTGCCAGTATTAAATCCTCCAAAGATTGATCTCCCTGTTGCTCCCTTCTGATTTGCTATAGCAACAAGCTCCTCAAGGAGTTGATTCATCTCTGCAGCTGCTGCTTCCTTTCTTTCAAAGTTTGAATATATTCCATTTGCCCCCTGGACTGCCAATTCCCTTATCCTCTGAAATATCCTTAGAGAGGATTGCAAGGCTGTATCTATCTCATTTAGCCTTGCCTGAGTCTCGCTTATATTTTTAATATACTGATCAATCTCTGACAATCTTGTCTGATAAAGCATCTGGTTTGTTGCAGCCACTGGATTATCTCGAGGGATTCTAACACTCTTGCCTGTTGCAAGTTGATTTTGCAGAGTATCCATATCTGTCTGATGCCTCTGAAGATTGTAAACCATATTTTTATTTATCATCTGATTGGTTATTCTATTCATAGCTTATGCCCCCAGCCTAATTATTGTATCAAGCATCTTGTCAATAGTGCTTATCATCCTTGCATTTGCATTATAGGCATGCTGAAATGCTACCATTGCTGCCATCTCCTCATCAAGGTTTATCCCAGAAACAGATTGACGGAGATTTTCCAGGTTCTTTAACATCAGACTTTGATTCTCAATCCTATTTTTTGTCTCCTCTCCCTGACTGCCTATTCGTGAAACGAGAGCTGTATAAAATTCATTAAAAGTAGTCTTTGTATCAACCATTGTTGTTTTATGTCTAAGGCCTGCTATTAAAAGAGCGTTTGTTCCATCTCCAATTCCATTTGTGGTATTGTAATCCCCTGTTCCCCCAACATCCTTGCCTTTGGCTGCAGCTATAACATCCACATCCATCAAGACTTCATCTGATACTGCCATAGTTGCAGCAGGATTAAACTTTGGAGTTATTGTAATATGTTCCCTTGTCGGCAAAAATTTTATAATATCATCTACTCTCCTGTAATCAAAGGATCCCTGCGGTCCACTTTGCTTTAAAACACCTGTAATACCAACAAAAAACTGCCCTGAGTCTTCAAGGTGACGTATCATAAAATTTCGTCTATCATCATCCTTTGCAACAACCGCCTTCAATGCAAGCTGGCCATTATGGTTTATATATGCAACCACACCAAGATTTGCATCATTGATCTTTTTTATTACAGAATTAACTGTGTCTGATTCATTGTAATCAATTTCTGCTATGGAGTGCAATTTATCATTTCTCACAAAAGTTAGCGTTCCGCTCACACCAATAGCTGCTGAGGCATCTACTTTATTATTTCCAGCAACCTTATATATAGCAGTGACATCATTTACACCATCATTGTTAAGATCAAAGTTGCCTTCATTATTATCACTTATATTTAAGTGCTTAAAGAAATTTTTGTTAGTCTCCCCTCTCCTACCAAAACCATCCCTGTGAATTTCATTTGTTAAATCTGTAAGATTTATTGCAAAGGCATTCACATCATTTATATTTTGCCTTATTATTACATCTCTAACATCAATAAGGCCAGCAAGCTCACCACCTTTTATGGAAACACCAGTCTCTGTATCCTTCCACACAACATCATGCATGCCATTGTTTTCAGGATTTTTTACCACCTTTAGTGGCCTAAAAATGTTACCCTGAACTAAATTCTCTCCATCTATGTATACTATAAGCTCGTCCTTATCACTACGCCCCACTGATACATTTACAAGCTCAGAAAGCTTTTCAATCAGAGCATCTCTTCTGTCGTAGAGATCATTGGGTTTATCGCCAAGAGCTTCAGCCTTCTGGATCCTTTCATTTAAATTTCTTATATCAGCTGCATATACATTGATCTCATCTACCTTTAAAATGACCTGTCTGTCTGCATCTTCTCTTAAGGCATAGAGTTGCCTGAAAATACTGTTGACCTCGTTGGCAAGATGAACTCCCTTTTCTTTAACAACCTCACGGGTGGAGCGCTCTTCTGGATATTTTGATAGCTCCTGCCAGGCAGCCCATAGGGCATCCATTCTGTTTCTGAGAGATTGATCTGATGGCTCATTATATATTGACTCAATTTGATATATAAAATCATTCTTTGACTTCCAGAATCCCATTACATTCTTTTCTGTAACAATTCTATCGTCAATAAAGGAGTCCCTTATCCTTTCTACTATGCCAACTTGCGATCCCTGCCCCATCTGCCCCTTCATGTTTGCTCTGTTTAGTGCTGGCTCATATATTGGATCTGCTGAGGTAATTACAACCCTCTGACGGGAATACTCCTTATTTTCTGCATTGGCAATATTGTGACCTGTTACGTGCAAAGCCTGTTGATGAGAGGACAACCCCCTCTTACTGATTTCAAGCCCCATGAATGTTGAAGACATATCCCCTCCTCACACAGTAATATTAAACAATACTGGATTAACAACCTTACTATTTTCCCTTCCATCTCGGCCATATCCAGACTTAAGGGAAGAGCTTCTTTTAAGATCATCAATTAAGATTTCAAAAAATTCTATGTTATCAGCTAACAACTTATGATTTATTTCCTCTTTTGCCTTTACCTTCAGAATGATCTCTTTAAGCTCTCTCCCTCTTTGAGACAGCTTCTCTGCAAAATCACCCTTTGCAAGGGCTGCTATTTCTGATATATTGGGATCGCTGCTAAGATGATATTGATGCTTAATTTCATTTATAAGAGTTATTCTTTCATTCTCAAGAGATTCAATCTCCATGAGAATATCTTCTTGCCTGCTGCAGATCTCCTGCAAGAGTGTGACTGATTTTTGTAAAATAGCGTCGCTTTTTTCAATCTCAAGAGCATATATATCATCATAGAATTTATTCTCTTCCAGTAAAACTTGTTCAAGCCGTAAAAAATGCTGTATCATAATCCCCTCTCGCTGCACATATTTATGTAACTCATCAAAATGCTTTAAACAAAGCACCCAAAGTCACAATAGGACATATTTATTCCTTAACTCATCGGAATGCTTAAATAAAGCATTCCACCCCAACCCCACCATGGGACATATTTATTCCTTAACTCATCGGAATGCTTAAATAAAGCATTCCACCCCAACCCCATCATGGAACATATTTATTCCTTAACTCATCGGAATGCTTAAATAAAGCATTCCACCCCAACCCCATCATGGAACATATTTATTCCTTAACTCATCGGAATGCTTAAATAAAGCATTCCACCCCAACCCCATCATGGGACATATTTATTCCTTAGACTTATCGGCCAGAATTATTACTTTTGTGAGGATTTTATTTAAAAATCAGATTGATTGGCTAAAATAAAATTCAAGAGAGGATATAATTATCGGCCAGAGAGTATATTATTAAATTTGACTTAAACATACCTTTTCTTGAGAGCTTAATCTTTCCATTTTCATCGCTCATATAGCCATGAGTTATATAAAGCTGGATTTTATAATGAATATCATCAGGCATTCTTATTCCTGTAACTCTCTCAAAATCTGCATAAGAAAAACCGTGAAGATCCCTTAAAGCTGTTATAATAAACTCAACAATTACATCATTACCTGTTCTAATATCAATATTATAATTAAATTCATCTGCTATATAATCCTCTACAGACATATCATTATAATATCTTACCTTACCTGTAAAGGAATGAGCTCCAGGGCCAAAACCTGCATAAGGCAAAAAATGCCAGTATTTGCTGTTATGGCGGGAGATAAATCCAGGTTTTGCGAAGTTTGAGATTTCATAAT
>MWCI01000081.1 GCA_002069965.1 Spirochaetes bacterium ADurb.Bin218
TGTTCAAGAATAATTTTCTCCACAATAGCAAGTCCAAGTCCTGTTCCATTTTTCTTGAGAGTAAAACCTGGATCAAATATTTTATCAACCAGTTCCTCTTTTATTCCTGGACCATCATCTTTAATTGAAAGAACTACAAATAAGCCAGAGGACTCTGTAAACAATTTTATTGTAATATTCCCCTTCTCGTTCATGGCGTGAATAGAATTAGTTATTATATTATTAAAAACCTGACGCATAAGTGATCTGTCAACAAAAACCAGTGGGAGATTCTCAGCAGCCTTAATGTCAAATTTGATTCCATCATAAACCTGAAAAAGACCGACAGACTCTCTTAGCAAAATAGATAAATCCGAAAGCTCCGCTTTTTTTTCTGGCAGTCTTGCAAAATCATTAAAATTGCTTACAAGTCGAAGAAGAGAATTCACCTCATTAATAATTGTCTCAGTTCCAGATAAAACAACAGTATCTTTTGAGGGATTACTCTCCATGACGAGTTTTCTCATTCTCTCTGCAGCAAGCCTTATTGGGGTAAGAGGATTTTTAATCTCATGGACAAGCTTTCGTGCCATTTCATTCCAGGCCTGAAGCCTCTGTCTCTGATAGATAAACTTTTGATTTTCCTCAAGCTGCCTGGCCATTATATTAAAAGAATCAATAAGCACTCCTATTTCATCATCACTTTTTTTCTTTAAAGAAATTTTGGTATTGCCCATAGCAATATCCTTTGCCGCCAAAGATAGCTCATGCAAAGGATGAGTTATGTTCTGGGACATGTAAAGGCTTAATAGATAAGCTATGACTATAATTACTATTGATAAAAACATCAAAAATGAACTTGCAGCACTTTCAAAATAATCCTTCTGCCGTTTAATCTCCATATAATCAGAGCGAGCATTTCTAAATAAAAGATCTGCTGATTTTAGCTTAAAAGGGATGGGCTTGCATATTATAAATAATCCTCCATGATAATAAAACACGCCACTAAAAAAATCATAACCATCAATGGATAGGTGATCTATTCTAATATCATTGACATCTGTATTGATATAAAACTTAATTAGCTTTTGAGTGTTTATGGGCAGAGTGCTGAGGTGATTCTCTTTTATAGTAAAAGTATCATTTTGAGACTGATAAACTACAAACTTTGAACCTCGTTGCTCACCAGCACGAATAAGATCATCAATTGCTTTCCCCTTATAGCCAAGTGTCCCTTTATGGAATAGAGTTCTCAAAGAAGACATTTCATTTTTTATATCATATGCAATCTTTTCATACATTTCACCAGAAAGGCCCACTGCCTCATCAAGAGCCATCATGGTAGTATTGCTATACATACTGGCAAGGTTTTTGCTAAAATAGCTGCTTGAGACAATTACTATTGGCATTGCAGAAAGCACAGCAATAAAGACAAAGGCAAGGGTCATCTTTTTTTTTAGGCTTTCCCTTATATCAACTGACTCAATATTTAATTTTCTTCTAAAGGATATGACTATAAAATAAATCCCTGCAATAACAGGAATTGTCATAATTGTGGTTATAAAAAAACTTTCATCAACAAGTCCAGCCTCAAGTCTACCTGGATATAGAGCTACAACAAGCACTGTAGAAAGTAAAATAATTCCACCAATAAAAAGGATATCCTGCAAGGAATTATTTTTTTTTATTTTACCCTCTATTTTTGGCAAAATAGACCTTCTTAGACCTTAAAATCCTTTTCTATGAGATTTACCAGTGTGTCTACCAGTTCAGCTTCACCATCTCCATTTGCTCTTATTGTAAGCTTTGAACCAGAAATAATAGCAAGCCCAAGAACAGACATTATAGATTTTGCATCTGCAGTAATATTATCTTTTATGAGAGTCACCTCACATGGATATTTCATGGCCTCTCTAACTATCATCATAGCAGGTCTTGCATGTATGCCTGCATCGCTATTGACAATTACCTCTTTTTCAACCATTATTTTGCCCCTCTGACATAATCCATCTTTTTATTTTTTCATCAAGTTCCCTTGCTGAATTAACCCCCACCTTTTTGAGGCGTTGATTAAGTGCAGCTGTTTCAACAATAACCGGAATATTTCTTCCCGGCCTTACAGGAACAGTTATATATGGAACCTCAATGTCAAGAATGTTATAAGTTTTTTCATCAAGTCCAAGTCTATCATATTCTTTTGTAGAATCCCACTCCTCCAGTAAAACCACCATTTCGATCCTTTTTCTATTCCTGACAGATCTTATTCCAAAAATCTCACGAACATTAACTATGCCTATACCTCTTATCTCTATATGATGTTTGAGAATCTCAGAACCCGTTCCCATCAGCAAAGACTCATCGATTTTTTTCACAATTACCATATCATCTGCAACAAGTCTGTGCCCTCTTTCAATAAGCTCAAGGGCAGTTTCGCTTTTGCCAACACCGCTTTTACCTGTAAGGAGCACTCCCACTCCAAAAACATCAACTAAAGTAGCATGGAGAGTAACACACTCGGCAAAAAGCTCATCTATTATGTGGACAAAAAGAGTAATAAATCTTGTTGTGGATCTCTTGGAAAGAAAAACAGGAACATTTTTCTTTTCTGCAAACTCAAGGAATAATTTGTCAGGTATAAACTCATGGGTAAAAATGCAGCACAAAACATCATAGCTAAAGAATTCACTATATCTCCTGAGTTTTTCCTCATAGGAGATTTGACTCATATAGGCAGTCTCACCCTGACCAAAAATTTGAATTCTATCATAGGCAAAATAATCAAAAAATCCAGCCAGAGCAAGACCTGGTCTGTTTATCTCACCAAACTTTATTTCCTTATCAAGGCCGCCCTCACCAGCAATGAGCCTCAGCTGGAGGTCAATTCTACCCTCACCTTCAATAAAATATCTTACAGTAATTTTTCCCATAGTAAATTCACTTAAAAAAATTTATACAGGACTATTATAAAAAATATAACTAAAATTTTTCAAGATATTTAAAGCACCATGAGGAAATAATTTATAAAAAATTGGCTTATGGATTAAGAATTCCTTTGCCGGCCTTTAACCGGCAAAGGAATTCTTACTTTCAAAATGAAGGAACTGCAATCTCATATTTGCTACCCTTTTTGGTAACAACATTAAAATATCTGGTCTCTCTATTAAAAAATGGTAAGAACCTTGCACCGCTTGCTTCAAGCAATTTAACTGCTTCATCAATTGTAAGATTCTTTATGGAACAGCCCCCATTTATATTAAAGTTAATTTTTGGACTCGCAGCAGAATCATCAACTACCTCAAGATCGTATTCAACAAAAGAACTAACGTCAAAATTATTCTCTTTAAAACTCTCAGGAGGAATTTCCGCTAATTTTATCTTTTCCCCATTTTTATAGAGGATTGCGTAATTTCTATTGTTAAAATCTATATCTGAATTGAGATCAGCTACTCCCTGTTTAAAAAGAATAAAATCCCGATTGTCTATCTTCATTTGAAGAAAGGCTTCAATCTTATCAAGTGGCTTATTGCTTACTTGATTAAGAACAGCTTCAACGCCGTGCTCGCTTTTGTAATCAAAGGTCACATCATATTCCACGCCAAAACCCTTTCGCGATGTAATCTTTTCTTTAAATCTTGAGACCTGACTTTCCATTTTATCAACAAGCAGGTCAAGGGCAGAATAAAAATCCGCTGCCTTTTCACGAGCATGGAACTGGACTGAATCACCAGTTATAATCAATTCTGCAATGTGATCCAGTTTTTCAATATACAGGATGAGATGAATATCAATAAGCTGCTGGAAGTGTTTTTCTAACCTTACAATCTTCTTTTCAGCATAATCTCTCAGCCTGTTTGAAACGTCAATATGTCTTCCTGTAATCTTAATCTTCATAAGCACCTCTATGATTTAATCATATTAATTTTTTTTCTTTTGCCTGAAGCAG
This sequence comes from Spirochaetes bacterium ADurb.Bin218, assembly GCA_002069965.1. GTDB lineage: Bacteria > Spirochaetota > UBA4802 > UBA4802 > UBA5550 > UBA5550. Next base: position 3,923 of record MWCI01000081.1, read on the forward strand.
GAATATTTAACATATCCCTATATTTTGCCACTGTTCTTCTTGCGACTGTTACCCCCTTTTCTTTTAAAATATTTACCAATTCCTCATCGCTATAGGGATTTTCTGGATCCTCAGAAGCAATGAGAGATTGAATAAGACCTTTCACAAGGTCAGAAGACTGTTCGTCATTATGGACATCACTGGCTCCTTTTATTCTTGAGACAAAAAAGTATTTGAGTTCGTAGGTTCCCCATGGAGTTTGAACATATTTATTATTACAAACCCTGCTTACAGTGGACTCATGAACATTTACCTCCTTTGCAACCTCATGGTGAGTTAAATACTTAAGATTGCCCGGACCTTTCTCAAGAAAAGCCCTTTGATGGTTCATAATTGACCTTACAACTTTTAAAATAGTTTCTCGCCTCCCTTCTATATTTTTTAATAAAATTTTTGCAGACTGCAATTTATTATTAAGATACTCCTGCTGCTCTTTAGTGAGATTTTTATTTTTCAACAAGTTCATATATTGATTACTCAATCTTATATTGGGAATCCAATCCTCATTTAATGTTATGATGATTTCTCCATCCATAAGTTTCACTTCAAGATCAGGAATTATATATTTTATTTCATTTTTTGAAAAGCTTCTGCCAGGAAATGGATTTAAGTTCTGGAGCAATTTACTCTTTTCTATAACTTCATTAAGGGGTAATTCCATCGACTTTGATATAGCAGCATAATCAAGCTTCTCCAGATCCTCAAAATGCTTTTCCAATATATCAAGGAGCAGAGAATCCTCTGGGAAAAAGTATCTTGTTTGCACAATAAGACTTTCTTTTATATCTGAGGTAGCACATCCAACAGGATCAAAGTAATGTATATTTTTTAAAATTTCTCCGTTATTTCCACTAAATGAGTCATAATCCTCTTTCTTTAAAAATCCATCATCATCCAGTAGAGTAATAATTTCTTCATAAATAGTAAGCTCATCTTCATCTTTTGCTGTCATCTTAGCCTGCCACAAAAGATGCTCCTTGAGACTCTCATGCTTTGAAACAACACTTTCAAGATAATCCCTTTTACCATCTTCATCATATTCTTTTATGGTATCTGCATCATAGCTGTTTTCCGGGGTGTCCCCTTCGGGCTTTAAATTCTCATTACTTTCGCCACTTAAATTTTGGTTAATTATATCCTCAAGCAAATCTTCATCTCTTGGAGATGTAACATCCTCAAGCATTGGATTTTCCATGAATTCCTGAGTAATGAGTTCTGAGAGTTCCATAGCTGACATTTGAAGCATTTCTATTGACTGTCTTAAGCTTTGAGTCATCACAAGCTTTTGACTTTGTTTGAGGTTTATGTTCAAGCCCGCCTTCATCTTTACCTTCTCTTTTTAATTTAACTAAATTTTTACAAAATGTCAAATCACAGAAACAGAAAAGCTCAGGATTTCCTGAGCTTTTGTTATAAGTTTACTTTAAACTAAAATTTGTTACATATATCAGTATTCACTTGTGTAATCCCTGCTTCCAAAAATATAAAACCTCACGCCAAGAGCTATTTGATATCCCCCTATAGAGGCTTTCTCAAAATCATTTTCATAAGAGGCTTTATGATATCCTATTTCAAAAAAAGGTGAAATGTGTTGAGTCAAATCATACTGTAGACCTGTCCAGAGGGCAATATCAAGTCCCATGTCACTTGCATTATCACCACTCTTTGGAGCAACCTCTCCCATTGCAGGCCCTATTAATAGAGAAGTCCTCCATCGTAACTGCAGACTCTCCAGTTGAGGCAAATTTGGGACAAATTCAATTCCAAAAAGATTTGTAAAAAAACTATACTCAGTTTCAGTTGGCTTATTTTTATCCTCTGTGTAGGAAGTCATTAAAGCTCTATAAACAAAGGCAATATTTGGAGTAATATCAAAACCTAAGGCTCCCCCAAAACCAGTCCCATTTTTAAGATCCCCGGCATTTACATCAGCTCCCATAACATCTACAAAAAAAGTGGCAAAAGAACTTATATAAAATGAAAATATAAAAATCACAGCAATCAATATCCTCTTCAAGATGACACCCCTTCTACAATTTATTTATAGCAAATTATACATAAAACTTAAAAGTAGTCAAGAAAAAAGAGTATTTGCCATAAATATTATTAAAAATATAAAACACAAAAATGCCAAAATTTTACTGATTTCCAACCCCAATAAGAATGTTTTTGATTTCATCATCAAGAGCAATGGCCTTACCTGTATTTCTATCCACAAGGACAAAGGTTACTTCAGCTTCAATTACAGGCTTCCCATCACTTTTACGAAAGGCATTCTGAGACAGGGTAACACTTTTAGAGCCAAAAGCCTTAGGCTCTGTATAAATAACTAAAGTTTCATTTACGCGAGCCTCATTTTTATAACTGACATTTATATTTACAACTGTAAAGGCAAGCCCCTTTGCCATAATAGAAATCCCTACATCTGAGTCATCAAAAATAGCCCACCTTGCCTCTTCCAGAAACTCTATATAGCGAGCATTGTTCACATGGCCATAAATATCAAGATGATAGCCCCTAACTTTTATCTCTGTAATTCCCTTCATCTATATCCTCCATAAAGTCATTATGCAAATTTTTGACTATTCTTTTTTTTATATAAACAGCGACATTTTCATACATAGTGATAAATTGAGCAATAACAAAAATATTTTCTTTACATAACTATGGACTTTTTCAATAATTGCCATGCAAAATACACAACTCTTTTGAAGGCTATAAAAATGAAATATATCTATATCTGTTTAATCTCAATTCTTTTCTATCTTACTGCCTGTAGCGGAGGCTCAAGCTCTTCCACAGAGACTGGATACGTTGATCCTTATTTAACATCTGAAAAGACAGTGGCCTTAAAATCCTATACTCTCGGATCACAAAGCTGCTCTTCTTCTAAATCCTGTGGAGCAATAATATTTCAAGGCACTCTTAATGACTCAAACTATGTTGGCTTTGCTGTGGATAATTATCAAAGTGGAGGATCAAAATTTTCCCTAAAAATATACTGGCGAGGAGACTCAATCCCATCATCAATAGACAATCCTGCAGGATATGTTATAGAGGCAGTAATTGGTGGAACTACCTATACCAGCCCAACAGGAAATCTCAAAGCTACAATTACAAGTGGAACAGACAGCAATGGCGTGGCCATTTACACAATAACCTTTACTGATTCATTGACAATAGGCTCATTGAATATAGTAAGTGGCGATAAAATTGAGGCCTATAGGTATTAAAGTCAATTGCACATTTTTTTAATATAATCTACTATTCCATCAATATCAGTAACCATTTTTGCAGCGCCAAGTTTTATTGCCTCCTTTGGCATGCCAAAAACAACGCATGATTCCTCATTTTGTGCTATGGTCCAGGCTCCTGCCTCTTTCATTTCAAGAAGGCCTGCTGCTCCATCATTTCCC
>MWCI01000082.1 GCA_002069965.1 Spirochaetes bacterium ADurb.Bin218
TGGGGGATACTTTTGCACAGAGGGTCAGAGCCTTTTTGCAATTTGAACTCTCATACAAAGAATATTTAATCTATACAATGGGGTCAGAGCATAACTTCGCAGACTCTTAATTTTCTTCAATTTAAAAAATTTTTTTGCTTTTATTCAATTTTTTATTATTTTTGTTATAATTAATAGTTACAAGATCTGAGTTAATAAATATACTTGTATAAGTTCCGGCAGAATAAAAGCTGGAAAGGAGATAATATGTCAGAAAGCGGTTTGGTGGATATATTTTTAAATGAATGTTCTGAAATTTTAACTAATCTTGAATCCGATTTGGTGACTCTTGAGGAGAGATCTGATGATGAGGAGATAATAAATAGGATATTTAGATATTTTCATACGTTGAAGGGTAGTTCGGGTATAGCTGGATATACTGTGATATATGAGTTTACACATGATCTTGAAACTCTTTTTGATAAAGTGCGTTCAGGTGAGCTTGAGATTAACAAAGAGATAACAGATCTGCTTCTTGACAGCCTTGATTATATAAAGATGGAATTGTTCACTCAATCAGAAGGCGATGATCTGGAGGGGACAAGAGGAAAGATTACATCAAAGATAAAAAAATATCTTGGTAGTGAGCCAGGAATTAAAGAAGCTCAAGGTAGCGATTTTTTAAATTCAGTGGGAGCATTTAAATCTGTAGGTAAGGGTGAGAGATATTATAGCATCAAGGCATTATTCAGGGAAGATATTTTTAATAACGGAATAGATCCTTTGATGATAATAGAGGATCTTTCATCTCTCGGGGAGATTGTATCTATAAGTGTAGATGTAACAAAAATTCCTGATTTTGACAGACTTGATCCAGAAAAGTGTTTTCTCTCATGGAGTATTTTGTTAAGGACAGAGCAAGATGAAAGTAAAATTCGGGATGTGTTTTTATTTGTATATGATGATAATGATATAGATATAGAAAATGTTACTGAGAAATACCTTCATGCTGATGATTCTCAATATGTTTCAGAAAAAAAACTCGGAGAGATTCTTTTAGAAAAAGGAATACTTACAGAAAATCAGCTTGAGGAATTGGTAGAGCTTCAGAAGGAAAAAAAATTTAGATTAGGTGATATAGTTGTTGAAAAGGGACTTGCATCTCAAAAGCAGATTGATGAGGCATTGTTTGAACAGGAGAAGATAAAAAAGAAGATAGAAATAAATACTGTTAGGGTTGATTCATCAAAGCTTGATAATCTCATGAATCTTCTTGGTGAGATAGTAATAGGTCAGGCAGCATTGCACAGAATTGCAGATGAACTTGATGAAGAAAGATCCTTTAGGTTGAAAAATTCTCTTTATAGCCTTGATAGAATTACCAGAGAGTTTCAAGAGCAGATTATGTCTATAAGAATGGTGCCAATAGGGCCAACCTTTGAGCAATTCAGGCGTTTTGTTCGTGATGTTTCTCAAAGTATGGGCAAGGAGATCAAGCTTAGAATAGAAGGAGGAGAAACAGAGCTTGATAAGACTGTTATAGAAAAGATAGGTGATCCTCTCAAACACATGATAAGAAATGCAATAGACCATGGTATAGAAACCTCTGATGAAAGAAAAAGACGGGGTAAGCCTTCTCACGGGATTATAACTCTTAAGGCTTATCATCAGGAGGGTAATGTTTATATTGATATTATTGATGATGGTCGAGGCTTGGATGTAGAGAAGATTAAAAAGAAGGCTATTGACCTTGGTCTTATATCTTCAGATGAAGAAGTCTCAAAAGAAAGAATTGTTTCATTTATTTTTCATCCGGGATTTTCAACAGCAGAAAAGGCTACAGAGCTTTCTGGCAGAGGCGTTGGCATGGATGTAGTAAAGACTAATATTGAGCAGCTTAGAGGCTCTGTTGATATAAAGACGAAGGAGGGTGAGGGGACATTAATTAGAATTAAATTGCCACTTACCCTTGCAATTATAGAAGGTATGCTTGTAAGAGTTGGAACTTCTATTTTGATAATTCCTCTTCTCTCTGTAATAGAGACAATACAGATTAAGAAAGAAGACTATAAAACTGTGGAAGGTAAAGGAGAGGTTATACTTGTTAGAGGGGAGTATATATCTCTTATCAGATTATATGAGCTTTTTGGTATTAACAGTAACAATGTAAATCCATGGGATGGGCTTATAGTAATAGTGGAATCTGATGGTGAGAAACTCGGCATAATGATAGATGATCTTATTGGGCAACAGCAGATTGTAATAAAAAGTCTTGATCACTATATATCTGAAAGCAGAGCAATATCTGGAGCTACCATTCTTGGTGATGGCAGAGTAGCACTTATACTTGATATACATGGGATGATAGAGGAGATTAAGGGAAATTAAGGGAGATAAATAATGAAAGCTGCAAAGGAGCTGAATATTAAAAATGTAATGAATTTTTATATGGAGTTAAAAAGAGAATTGGAAACCAGTTCTGAGATTATAATAGATTTATCTGAAACCACTCGCATAGATGCCTCTGCTGCACAGGTTATTCACGCAGCAAAGAAAAAAGCTAAGTCTATGAATAAGAACTTTTTATTGCATGGCACTTCACCAGAATTAAAGCGCTTGCTATTTCTGGCAGGTTTATAGTTTAGAATATTAAGAGGAGGTCTTGATGAATAGATATATTGTTGTTATTGATGATTCCCCAACTATCAGAGTCAGTGTAGAAATGGCCCTCAAGCAAATGGGACTGCCAATTGTTCAGGCAGAAAACGGACAGGATGCTCTTGATAAAATCTCAAAAATAAAAGGGGATGGAGATGATGTTGCAATATGTATAAGTGATATCAATATGCCAGTTATGAATGGGCTTGAGTTTATAGCCGAGTTTAGAAAGGTTGATAAGTTTGCTCCTGTTGTGGTTTTAACAACAGAGGCAGAAAAGGATATGATTCAAAAGGGTAAAGAAGCTGGAGCTTCGGGATGGATAATAAAGCCATTTCAGGCTGAGGATCTTTTAAACGTTGTAAAAAGGTTTGTAAAATAGATGTATACAAATAAGAGAATAGCTCCTGAGGAAGGAGAAATAAGAACAGAAGAATCTAAGCAATATGTGACCTTTGCTCTCGGTGATGAGATTTATGGAATTTCAGTTCTTAAAGTTCAGTCTATCAATGAGATGATGGAGATTACTCCTGTGCCAAAAGCCAAGGGTTTTATCAAAGGGGTAATAAATCTGAGGGGATCTGTTATTCCTGTTGTAGATATGAGACGTAAGTTTATGCTTCCAGAAAAGGAATATGATTCATTTTCGGTTATTCTCATAGTTGAAGCAAATGAGCGTCTCATGGGGATGATTGTTGATTCTGTTTCTGATGTTGTAGATATTCCTATTTCTCATATCCAAAGTAATGTTGATTATACAGCAAAGGTTGATAATAGATCCATCGAGGGCATTGGAAGAATTGGGGAAAGGCTTGTTGTTTTGCTTGATGTTGATCACTTTTTGCTTACTGACTGAATAGAAAGTTTTTTATGCTCAGAAGTCAGCAAAATAGAATAGGCAAGCCTTTGTATCTCATTTATCCCGGTGAGCATTTTGCTTCAAATGAAAACTGTTTCATAGGCACAATAGTTGGTACCTGCCTTGCAGTATCTCTTTTTGATTCAGCACGGAGGGTCGGAGGATTAATAAACTTTGTAGTTCCAGGGACAATCGGAACAGGAGGTATTCTTGAGGATGAAATAGCAAGGATTGGTATTCTCAATATGGAATATCTTATGGCTGATATGGTAAAGCTTGGTTGCAATAGACATTTTATGAAAGCTAAAATCTTTGGAGCAGGTCATGTTGATTCTATAAAGAAGGAGCAAAATTTAGTTGATAGTAATATTTTATTTGTCCGTGAGTATTTTGAAGTAGAAAAAATTCCAATAGAAAAAGAAGATCTCGGAGGAAATTTTCGCAGAAAGATTTATTTTTCACCAAGGGATGGGGTGGTTTATAGGCAGATATTAAAAAATAATAGTGAGTTTTCTGAATTTATACAATTGGAAAAAGAGTATGTGGAAAGTGAGTTTCGAAATAGAAGCAGAGTCGGAAAAATAATACTGTTTGATTAGAGAGTTATATGCTGAATAACTACACACTAAGTGATAGCGATTTTAATAAACTGCGTGAGATTGTATACAAAGAAGCAGGTATTAAGCTCTCAGATGTGAAAAAGGTTTTAGTTCAATCCCGTCTTTTGAAACGGCTCAGGGAGTTAAAGATTGTTTCTTTTTCTGATTATTATGATTATTTAATAGCAAATTATGAAACAGAAAAGATAAACTTTATAAATCTCATTACAACTAACAAAACTGATTTTTTTAGAGAAAAGGATCATTTTGAATTTATGAAGGATGTTATATTGCCAGATATTGAAAGAAAAAATTTGAGTGAATTGAGAATCTGGAGTGCAGGGTGTTCATCAGGGGAAGAACCTTATACAATAGCTATGGTTATTAAGGAATATTTTAAAAATAAAAAAAGTCCTGAGATTTTAATTCTTGCAACTGATATAGATACGCAAGTTTTACAAAAGGCAAAGGACGGTCTTTATCCAGAGGAACATCTTGCTCCTGTTGAAGAGAGATACATTAAGACTTATTTTTCAAGAGAAGTAATCAATGGAGAGATTTATTATAGAGTAAACGACTCACTAAAGGAGTGTGTTTATTTTAGGAGGCTTAACCTCTTACAGGAGCAATACCCCATGAAAAAACAGTTCGATATAATTTTTTGTAGAAATGTAATTATTTATTTTGACAGGGATTCTCAAAGAAAGCTTTTTGATAAATTCTATAATTATCTCAAGGATGATGGCTATCTCCTTATTGGACATTCAGAAAATATTACAAATGTAACAGATAAATTTATTTTACATGGAAGAACCATATATAGAAAGGCACTTTAGTATGTTTATTAAATTGAGTAAAAATCTTGGTAAAAAGCTGACAATAATTTATCCTGGAGAATATTATATATCAACGGAAGGGGAACTTATAGGAACTTTACTTGGTTCATGTGTCGCAGTTTGTCTTTATGATGAAAAGAACAAAATCGGTGCCATGAATCACTTTATGCTTCCTGGAAGAACCACAAGGGACAAAAATGCTTTTGATGAATATACAAGGTATGGCCTTGCCTCTATAAATCTCATAATAGATGAAATCCTTAAAAGAGGGGCAAAGAAAGGTGATCTATCTGCAAGGGTTTTTGGTGGAGGTCATATAATCAAGACTTTCAGAGAAAGTGGTGGGAGTTTAATCCCTGCAGATAATGTCCGCATTGCAAAGTTAATCATGGAGATGGAGGATATACCAATTGTGTCTCAAGATGTAGGAGGCAATATGGCCAGAAAAATAATTTTTGATACAGACACAGGGAAGGTATATCTTAGAAGAATAGAAAGTGGAGCTATTTATAACCGCATAGAAGAGAGGGAATCTAAACTAAAGGCAGGTTAAGCTATGGAAAAGCTAAAGGTTTTAATAATTGATGATTCTGCTTTGATGAGAAAATTTTTAACAGAAACTCTCGAATCAGAGGAGATTGAGGTAATTGGCACAGCAATAGATGCAAATATTGCTGCAAAGAAGATTTCAACTCAAAGCCCTGATGTTATAACTCTTGATGTTGAAATGCCAGGTATGGATGGCCTTACTTTTTTGCAAAAGCTCATGATAGCCAATCCTCTACCTGTAATAATGGTAAGCTCCATTACAGAAAAAGGCTCAAAGGCTGCAATTAGAGCTCTGGAACTTGGAGCTTTTGATGTCATAGCAAAGCCTCAAGGGGATAATGAAGAAAAGATAAATGATTTTAAAAGGGAACTTAAAGAAAAAGTACTTGCTGCAGGAAAATCCAGGGATAAATTAAAGAAAAAGCCAGCTACTACTGTTAAATACGAAGAAAAATATAGTGCAGATATAATTCTTGCAAAATCTGATTTTTCAAATAAAAATAAGCCTACAGAGAAGGTAATAGCCATAGGAGCATCCACAGGAGGAACCGAGGTTATAGACTATATTTTATCCAATCTTCCCAATGGCTGTCCTGGTATTGTAATTACTCAACATATGCCAGAGAAATTTACAGAGGCCTTTGCCAATAGGGTAAATACCAAGTCAAGGCTTCTGGTAAAAGAGGCAAAAAATGGGGATAGGTTACTCACTGATATAGCCTTAGTTGCACCTGGTGGGAAACACATGCTCCTTAAGTCAGACAAAAGCGGCTATTGGGTTGAGGTAAACGACGGACCTCCTGTTAACAGACATAAGCCCTCTGTGGATGTGCTCTTTAGATCTGTAAGTAAGTTTGCAGGAGACTGTGCAGTGGGGATTATATGCACTGGAATGGGAAATGATGGAGCAGCAGGCCTTCTTGAAATGAAAGAGGCAGGAGCCTGGACCATAGCACAAAATGAGGAATC
>MWCI01000083.1 GCA_002069965.1 Spirochaetes bacterium ADurb.Bin218
TTGAGGTATTTTTTGGCTTATAAAAAGAGTGAACAGACAAAGGAAAAGATTTTACTCTGCGCTGAAAAGGTTTTTTCTGCAAAGGGCTATTATGAGGCTCAGATATCTGATATTGCCAGGCTTGCAAAAATTGCCAAAGGAACTATTTATCAGTACTTTGAAAGCAAAGAAGCTCTCTTTGTTTTTTTGATTGAGAGATATGTTGAAGAATGGGAGAGATATGTTTCCCTTTCCCTTGATGACTTCCTTGGAGATGTCAATCCTCAGGAATCTGCTCATAAGTATTTACACCACCGTATAGAAAAGACCATGATCTTTTTCTCTGAAAATCAAGATAGGGCAAATATTGTCCTTAGAGTTGGATTGGGCCTTAGAGATGATATAGAGTCTGCTATAAAAATTTTTGAAAACAAAATTATGGAAGCAATAATTAGAGATATAAAAATAGGCCAGAGATTTGGCCACATTAGTAAAAATTTAAATATAGAACTTGCAGGTAATGCAATTCTTGGAGGTATACTGCGCATTTCTTATTTTTATTTTGTATTGAAGCAGGAAACCTTTGGTTTTGGAAATATTGATGATTTTTCCAATGAAGTTGTTCTTTTGATTGAGAATACTCTCGCCATGTATAAATAATCTTAGTTTAACTAAGATTTTAATTGTTTTACTTATAGTTAAGTAAAAAATATTATTATATTATTTATTTTTTATAAAAAAAATAACATAAATATTGACTTTTTGTTAAAATATTTGTAAATTTTTTCCGACTCACATAAAACTGACTGTTCAGTTTTTGTTTAAAGGGGGGAATTATGAGTCGGATTATTTTAAGATTTATATTAATTTTTCTTTTATCTCTGTTTATTGCTCAATGCGGTGGAATTTCAGGTGGTGAGCCTGCACCTTTCATTGATGATGGTCTATCCTCTGATTTTTTTATCAAGGAGTTAACCTTTTCAAGTGGCACTTTACGTTATCCCTTTAACCCGGATGATTGGAGCAATTATCTGGAAGTGCCCTATGAGACGGATTCTATAACAGTTAAAGCAACTCCTAAGGATATATGGACAAAGCTTTATATTGGTGATAAAGAACTTATACCAGGCGTGGATTCTGAGCCAATAAGTCTGAAACCTGGTGAAAATATAATTAAGATAGTAGCAATTTCTGAAAGTGGTGAGGAATTAACCTACGTAATATATGTCATTCGCTGCTCGCAAAATTATTCTATTGCAAGTCTGTCTGAACTGGCCATTGATGGGATAGCCTTGAATCCAGCTTTTGAGATCTCTGGCAAAAATAGAGATTTTTTTGCTGTAACAGATAATGAAAGGATTACGCTCCATGCAACCCCTACTGCACAGAGCGAAGGAGCCTCTATTGATGTTAAGGTCAATGATGATACTGTCAGCAGCCTTTCGGAAATATCTCTAAATCCAGGGATAAATACAATAGCTATCACTTCCATTGCCCCTGATAAAAAGACAAAGCTTATTTATACCTTAACTGTAATTCGTCAGGTCGACTCATCATCATCCAAACTCGCTTACCTAAAAATTGCAGGTGGAGCTTTTGATAAGGAATTTAATCCAGATGAAACGACCTACTCCATAAATGTCACTTCCACAATGAATCCTGTTAATCTCTGTGCAATAGCACAGGCGAGAGGAGCTAATGTTTCTGTAAAGCTAAATGACGAGCTCGTATCTGATACCTCCTCTATCAGGCTTAGCCCAGGTACTTTAAGTGCCATTACTATTGTTGTTACAAAGGGAAGTTCCTCTACCACTTATAAAATTAATGCTCAGAGTTTGCAAGGCAGCGATAATGCAAATCTATCTTCATTGAAGCTTATGGTTGGTACAAAGAGCTTTAGGCCACTGTATCAGGGGACCTTTAATCGGAGCGTCAATTATCATAATCCTGATAACACTATTTTTAATAAAAATATAACAGAATATTGTAGTGTTATATATGGATTTGATAGTGTAACAGCTACTGCTACTGCTGAGGATAACACTGTTAAGGCTATTCAGTTTGTTGTTGATGGTGAGACCATTCAGTCCGACCTTGAAGGAGGAATTGCCACTTCTGTTATTCCTCTGCAACCTGGGCTTGTGAAAAAACTGGAGATTGTTGTTATTGCAGGAGATGAGACTACCAGGAAGACTTATAGTGTCTATATTAAGCTGCTTAACCTTGATGAGTTTTACTGGGGAGTATATGCTCCTTCACTTGATAAATCAAAGGAAGAGAGATGGGAGCCAAAGCCAGGTGCTGGAGGGAGCAAAACTGTAAATGGAAATGTAAGTGGAACAATGAGATGGTCCATAACTTTTTCCCCAACAAGCACAATAGTTTTAACAAACTACAACGATGGAAAGTTCGGATTTAAATACAATGATGGAGGCTTCATTGCCCATGGAACTCAAGAGGCTGCTCTTGATGGTGTAGTAAGCAAAAATGGATATAATGTTACAAAACCTGGAACAATTTTTTATCTCAAAACAGCAGAGGGTGAAGAGGTTGCTCAAATTGGCTATCACATAAAGGTTTCTGGAGGTAATACTGTTGAGGGCACAGACTCCTGGGTTGATTTTACATATCTTGGCGAGACTGTGAGAAAGCCATACAAGCTTACAAAGCCTTTCCCATTTACTGACAGCTATGATTGGAATAGTCCATGGGACGATGGGTTTTAGGAGGCTGCCATGAAGAGATTATTGTTAACTTTGATAATTCTTTTTGTCTCTGCTGCCTCTGGCCTTTCTTCTGAGCTGCATCAGGAAGACGGAATTTTATCCAATCATTCTGCAGAATATGTTCGTTCCCTTAATCGTAACACTTCAACCGATCCTGATGCAGCCTTTTATAATCCAGCGGGTCTTGCCTTCATGGAAGGAAGTGGTCTTTATATTTCTTTTTCGAGTCAGACTTATTATGTAAAGAAAAGCCATTCCATGGATTTTTATGCTCTTCAAAAGCTTGATTCACAGGAAATACCTTCACGTCCTCCACACAAACAGGAATGGTTTAGAGAATGCTTACCAGATGAGTATATGGCAGAACTTACAGCTCCATCTTTACCTGGTGTGGACATTGTATGGAAAGATGATACTTGGGCTGCTTTCTTGGATATTGCTGTTATGCAAGCAGCCATTGATATGACTTATCGTAATGGCCTGGCTGTTCTTGACTGGGGAACTCTTCTCAGTGAAGAGACTGCTATGACAGAGGGCACTCACCTTATTCAATACAACAGAAATGCAATGGCGATAAGAAATGAAATGTATGTTGGCATTACTATTGGGGGAGCCTGTGAAATGACAAAGTGGATTTCATTTGGCGGCGGAATTAGGTTTATCAATGCTGAAGGCGATATGAAAATAAAAATGAGCAATATAACCTTTGTTGAGGATGACGGAAGTGGTGCAACTTTCAAACCTATGCCAGATGAAGAGGACAGCTGGGATGTGGATACAGAAACGAAAGGCTTTGGCTTTGGGGTAATTGCTGGGACCCATATCAGACCTGAGCCTTTACTCTCTTTGCTTAAGGGATTAGATTTTTCTTTTAGGGTAGAATACTATCCCACGATGAAGCTTGAAAAGAATACAAAGAGGTTTTTGATTCCTACACTCATTGAAAAAAGTGGAAAGGCAAACATTTTCAAAGATGGCTCTGATGGGAAAGAGATGGAATACTCTCAAGGGAATGGAAGTAAGTATCTTAAGGTAACATATCCTACTACTTTGAATTTTGGTCTGTCTTATTTGCTATTTGATTGGGTAAAGATTTTAACATCACTGCAAATTTCCCTTCGTTCAATGAGAGATTTAGACGGGAGAGAAAAGGATTATGCAATGGGATACCAGGCTGGAGGAGGCCTTGAGTTTATCTTGAACCCAAAGATTACATTAAGCCTGGGATATTTGTATAACAATTTTGGAATAAAACCAGATAAGCGCACAGAGGCAGATCCCCTTTTAAATTCCCATCAGGTCGGATGTGGTGCTGCGTTTCATGTGGATGAAAATCTTGTGATAAATATTGGAGCTTTTTATCAATATTTTATACCTGCCACTGCCTATACCACAGAGTATGTTAATGTAAGTGAACCAACAATGAGTTATTTGCGCAAAGATTATGAGGAAGAGCGCTACAGCTTTTCTGCAGGTATAACCTACCGGTGGGTTTTTGAGTCAAAGGAAAAGAAAAAAGAGAATAAAGAGGAGATAAAATCAGAGAAGGTAAATAAGGTAAAATCAAATAAAAATTCTACATCATCTGGATCCAAAAACAAAACAAATTCTGTGATGCCAATGTGAGGTGTGTTATGAAGAGATATGCTTTATATGTAACTTTGATTTTTATTGTTAGTTTAATAACCTCATGTGGGGGAGATTCTGGCTCAGCTGGAGGAGATAATGGAGCTGTCCCGGCCATGCCTCAATGGATAAAGGCTACTGAAGGAGTTTTTAAGGATAAGGTTGAGGTGTATTGGGATGATTCTGTTGGTTCACATAACTTTGTGCTTTATAAATCCATTGATGACAAAAACAACTTTAGGGTCATTGCAACAGATATTACTGGAAATTCTTTTGTTGATGATAGGGTAACTCCAAATAGGATTTATTACTATAAAGTTGCTGCTGCAAATGGCGATAAATGGAGTCAACCAAGTATTGATGCCTGCGGTTTTGCTCATGATGGCAAACCACTTGCCCCTGTTAATGTTGTTGCATCAAAGTCAAAAATCGGTGAAATTTTAATTGAATGGAAAGAGGTCCCTCAATGTGATTATTACAGGGTCTTTAGATCTGATAATAAGAATGGAGGTTTTAGTGAGATTGTAAGTAATATTACATCAACAAATTATACAGATACTTCTGTGCCAGTGCGGGATAAAAAATATTTTTATTGTATACAGGCTATAAGCAATAATGATGGAGAGGGGGATCTCTCTGATGTGGCAGATGGCATTGCTCTGGAGGATATACCGCTGCCACCTGTCACTGTTAATGCTACAGATGGTATTTATGGTAATAAGGTTGATATTACATGGGCTGCTGCAGATAAGGCGTCAATGTATGCGCTTTATAGAGCAGTTGATAATGATGGAGTTGCAGAAACAGATGACTCATCTGAATATGAATTAGTTGCTGCAAATATTACAGAGCTTTTGTATGAGGATACAACTGTTATAGTTAATCAGTTATATCGATATAAAGTTGCTGCAATAAGCTCTGGTGGTGAGGGCGAAAAAAGTAATAGCTGTGCAGGGAAGAGTAAAAGTGGTGCACCAATACAGACTCCAGCACCGCAAAATCTTATTGCCTCAGATGGGGATTACGATATAATTAGTATTAGCTGGGATGCAGTTTCATCAGCCACTGCATATAGTTTATACAGGAGTGATGCCAGTAATGGCTCATACACTGTAATAGCTAACAAAATTACTGCTACGTCCTTTGTTGATACTCCACCTTCTCTTGTAACAAGATATTATTATAAAGTGACTTCATGGAGCGAGGGCCTTGAGCCTGTGGAAAGCTATAAAAGCTTACATGATGAAGGTTATGCAATGCCAAAAATTGCTAATGTTCCTTCAGGTCTTACATCTTCCACCAATAGAACAGATGGCAAGATTATTCTTAAGTGGTTTGCTTCCGATAGAGCTGAGTCCTATAAGTTATATAGAAGTGATTCACAGAGTGGGACATATAACCTCCTTGCCTCAGGGCTTGTAAATCTGGAATATACAGATGAGTTCCCATCTATAATTGTTGGCAAAAATTATTACTACAAGGTTTCGGCAGTTAATGTAAGCGGAGAAAGTCAGATGAGTGAATACGTTGCTGGCAACACAAAGCTTGCAGTGCCTGGAAATTTTTCTGTTTCCTATAGCAACAAACAGGTTACACTAAATTGGTCGGCTGTGATTGGAGCAACTGCATATAAGATCCAGAGGAGAAAATTCTTCGAAACGTCTTATAAGAATATAGGGACTACAAGCAGCTGTAATTTTATTGATACAGATCTCACGTGGGGACAGCATCATTACTACAAGGTGCAGGCTATTAATTCTGCAGCATCCAGTGATTGGAGCGATAGCCAAAGTGTATATGTAATATGGTAGCTTGAGTAAGTTATTAATTTTATTTTAACTGGGGGGAAAATATGATAGAATTTACAGTTTCAAAAATGCCTTCACTTGTGAGGAGTTATTTTAGACTTTTATCAAGGACCATGAGAAAGAAAAATTCTTCCTGTCTTAATCTGCCAGATCTCTATGTCTCCATGGAAAATGTGAAAATAGATAAGTCTAATCTTATGCTTTATAGAAAGCTTACAGGATATGATGATGATGGCAAAGTGCCTG
>MWCI01000084.1 GCA_002069965.1 Spirochaetes bacterium ADurb.Bin218
TTATATTATTATATAGCTTTTTTAAAAAATTTTTTAAAATTTTATAGCCATGTAGCAGGCTTTTATGAGTCCAGCTTTGCCTGAATTGTAAAATGGTTCTTCAAAGCATTCTATGACAGAAGCCACATATGGATTGTCTTCATTCAATAAAATATTTGAGAAATAACCCAGAACAGCTCTCCGAACTTTCTCTGGATCCTCTTCAAGATTTTTCAGAACAATCGCTATACTCTTCCATTTGACTTTGGGAGTGGCAAGCCTCCGGCATAACTCTATCACTGTTTTATTTTCCTCAGTGACAATACCAACAGAGGCAATTATTTCAGATATGTCTCCCTTCAAGTCTTTTATCTGGTCCAGCATTACAAGAGCTGACCTCATAGAGCCCAGACTTTCTTTAGCAATTGTTTTTAATAACTCCGAATCAACTGTGAGAGATTCTTTTTTACAAACCTCTTCCAGTGCCCGGACAATACTCTTGTCACTTAATGGAGATATGGAAAAGGTCGAACAACGGTTTCTCACTGTCTTGATAAGTTTATCAGGCTCGGTTGTACAAAGAATGAAATAAATATGTTCGGGAGGCTCTTCCAGAACTTTGAGAAGAGCATTTTGAAATTCATTGGTACTCTTATGTACTTCATCAAGAATGTAAACACGACAGGGACCATAGAGAGGACGGAGCTTTGTCTTGTCAATTATATCCCGGGCGGTATCTATTCCACGATTGTTTGAGATATTTATTTCCACAATCTCATTCTGGTGACATCCAAACTCTCTGCTCATAATACGGGAGAGGGATGTCTTTCCACATCCAGATGGTCCATGAAGCAGATATGTATGAGGCCTCTCCTTTGAAGATATAAGTGACTTGACTCCCTCAACTGTTTCTTTGTTTCCTATCATATCAGAAAAACTCTGTGGCCTGTATTTAATATGAAGCATTTGAAACCTCCTGTAAATTATACCAATTTCCGTCAATCTCAGAAATTTCCATTTCAATATCAAGTGGAACAATAATCCACTTCCAATCCTCTCTTATGTCCTCACACATAATTTTTCTCAGCATGGGCAGGATTGTTTCTTTTTCTGATGGAACCAAATCAAGAACAATTGAGTCATGAATCTGTCCTATGATGTTTGTCTCCATCTTGTTATCTGCAAGCCATCTGTTTAAAGAGATAAGACTTTTCAAAAGACAGTGAAAGGCAGCTCCCTGGATTGGATAATTTAAAACTTCATTTTTTTTGTATCTTCCAGTTGGTCGAAAGCCAGTAACAGTTTCTACATATCCCCTTTTCAGATATTGTTCCCAGACTTTCTTTTTCCAATCTCTGTAAACAGTGAATCTCTCATTCCAGAACTTGTCCTCAACTTTTTTAAGATGCTTTTTGAACTGCTCCAGATTCTTTTGAGGTAGTTCCTTTTTCATCTCAGCAGTCATATTGCTCCAAATATCCTGGGCACACAATTCATAATAACTACCATAAAATTGAGGAAAGACAAAACCGTTCTTTGCCAGATACCGTTGTTCTTTTTTTATATCCTTTGTCTGAAATATCTCAATTGCCTGGTCTCTATGCATGTCCGTATCTGGCTGATAAATATATTCAAGCATAGCCGGGTCTTGGTGATAACAAGAAGATATTCTCACTTCAATTCCGGAATAGTCCACTTCAAGAAGTTGTCTCCCGGGAGAAGGAAGCAGACCTGTTCTTATAATCTTCTGTGATTCTTTATCTCTCTTTGGAATGTTCTGAAAGTTTGGATCACTGCTGCTGCTGCGATATGTCTTAACCCTGGTGAGAGAGAAGCTTGGATGGATCTTTCCATCACTTCCCATGTTATGGAGGAAGCTGGAGATGTACGTGTTTTTAATCTTGTCAAGCTTCCTGTATTTTAAAAGGCTCTGAACAAAGGGAACATCCAGGTGTTCAAGAGCTTCTGCATCTGTACTTGGATTGCCCTTTTTTGTTTCCTTTGGAGATTCCAATTTTAAATAGGAATAGAGAAATTTTGAAAGCTGGGTGTTTGAATTGATATTGAATTCCTTCTTTTCCATAGCTTCAAAGGCTTTTACATCTTTGTCTGATAGTATGGCCTGAAGTTCTTTGTCCATTCTCCGCTGAAGATGATTCTCTTGTTTGTTAAAATACTTTTGATCTATGAACATTCCATTGTCTTCAACATCCACCAGTGCCAGAGAGCCTTCCATGAATAAATCAAAACCTTTCTGTAAATGCTTGTCGAATTTTCTCCGCTGTTTCCCATAGAGCTTCAGAGAGAACAGAGCATCCATGGCACAGTAATGAAGGAGTGTTCTCGTGGCAACCTGGTCCATCCTGTTGAAACTATTGATGCCGGGTTCTTTGGCTGAGATATAGTTCTTTATTTCATTGTCATAATTCTCAAAACCAAAGTTCACATGAGCTTCAAACTTCAGACCTGAACTCTTCTTGCTGTTATCAAGAATATGACTTGCCAGCATGGTGTCCCAGTACCAATTCCTGACCTTATAGCCAAAAATTTTTCTCGTCCACAATTCCTCATACTTAATATTATGAGCTATTTTTTTGGATGGTCCTGTTAATAATTTCTCAAGGGTATTCTTGAAAAGAGGGCTTTCAAATATAGGGAAGGCTGCTGCTTTGTTCTTTCCATAAGCTATTCCCATACAGAGAATTTTATGGTCGGGGTGGTATGGCTTCAATCCAGTTGCTTCATAATCAAAAGCAATTATCTTTTTGTCCATAATCTCATTTAGAAACAATATGGCATCTATCTCTTCAATCAGAATCTCTATGTCAAGTTCATACTCTGAAGGTTCATAAGGTTGATTCCATTCCACTGCCTGTTTTAACTGGGCATCAAATATCTTCCACAGAATCACATCATCATTATTATAATTGAGGAACTGGGGATGATACATGGGAAAGACAAAACAATTTAATTCATGATGGGGAATACATTTTCCAACCCAGCTTTCCATGGGATAGGCTTCAGATTCATGATAGAAAGAAGTGATTGGTGTTTTACCCAGCAGAAATATTTTTTCAGGCTGGAGTCTTTTTACAGTCTCCATAAGTCTGGGGTGACAGCATTTTATTTCCTTGGCTGTGGGAGTCCTGTTCTTTGGAGGCCTGCAGACTACAGCATTTGTTTTCCAGCAATCCTTGTCCAAGTCAATATCAAGAGCTGCCAACTTTTGGCGGAGAAGCTTCCCAGCATCCCCAATGAGCTGAGTTCCAGCTTCATCCTCCTTCTTTCCAGGAGCTTCTGCTATGATCAAAATCTTTTTTCTTCCCTCTCCAGTTGGTTCCATATATGGAGAAATACATGTCTGGAAAAGACCACACTGTTCACATAGAGTTTTTCCTGGTTCCTTTTTCGCTGACTTTTTATTTTTGACTTTCTTCTCAAAGAAAAGTTCTTTCATACTACTCTCCGAATAAAGTCATGATATGTTCAAAGTTTTCAGATTCAAAAACAATCTTCTCTCCATCTGTAACAGCTGTGGAAGAGAGTTTGAGAACCTCTGAAAAGAAAATGGGATTGATAGTGAAGGCAATACTTTCCCCGGTATCAAGTTCAATATCGGATTCAATCCAGCCAGTTTCATTTTCAGCACGACATCTCAGTATGCCTTCATGTATCTCCACTTTAATTTTTTTGTCAGTGACAAAGTCTCCTTCAGCAAGAGTAGAAACAAGGTCAATCTGTTCATGAAGCTTTTCGGGGAGATGGAAAATTGGCCCCTCTATTTCAAAAAGCTGGGAAGTGTCAGGAAAGCTCCCCTCAACTATTCTTGTATGCATGATGGACCCATCTGTGTTTTTAAAATGAATCCAGTTTTCATCCAGACAATACTCCTCTGTTTTCAACTGGGAAAGCAGTATAGCAGAAGTCAGAGGCAAAAGAAAGGTTTTCATTTTCTTCTTCAATAGAAAACGGCTGACCCTGTAGTTATCAGTGCTTTGGATGATATTTCCTCCAACACTTATGGAATTTATTACTGCATTTGAAATATCAGTGCTTGTTGAAAATAAACAGAGCTTTATTCCCTGATTGAAGTTGTCAGCTGCTCCGTACCATTTACTTTTTGCTTCAATAGTCTCTGTAATAGATTCATCCCAGTCAAAACAGGTTATAGCAGCCTTGACTCTTTTCCCTTTTATCTGTAAATTGTTTTCTTCAACCTTCAGAGTTATTTCTGAATCCTGGATTCCAGAAATTATTTTCAGGGTCTCTTCTGCAGGCACTCTGACCTGTATTTTAGAATCAAAGGGAACTTCCAGAGAATAATTATCATTGAAGACAATAATTCTATTTTTGTCAAAGATGAAGCTGTTGTAGCTCTCAATGATACTTTTTTTATTTGTCATATTTTTTGATAAAAAATGAAGGCTTTCTTTCAAATCTTTAGTATTCATGAAAAACTCCTTTTTATATATTCTTTAAGAGTGTTTTTTGCATTTTTAATAAAATGATATGACAGAAGTCTCTCTCTCTTTTTACATAGAGATAAACTTTTGTCCTGAGCTACTTCATCAATCCAGGTTGCCAGATATATTTTCATAAAATTGAACCTCTGTTTTTAACTGTTCTAAATAGTAAAAAGATTGAAGTCTGTTAAGACTATTCCATATAGATAAAAACACAGAAAGTCTCTCTCTCTTATTTCCTCCTGGTTCTCCTGCCAGATAAATTTTCAATTCGGAACCTCCAGTCTCTATAAGCCATTCCTTCTGGCTTGTGGTGATAAAAAGAAAAAAGTCTTTTACATTTCAAAAGAAACCTCTCTCTCTCTTCCGTTAATGTATTCCCAGCAAAATATATTTTCATAATAAATCCTTGAAAGACTGTAATATTTTATCTCCAGTAATTAAAAAGTGAAAGCTGAAGAGTCTATTCCAAGTGGGAAATCTTTTGCTCATCTCTCTCTCTTCCAGTATGACACATTACTGTAAATCCTCCGGCCAAATATATTCTCATATTAATCCAAGTCCCTTTTGTGATTTTAATTTAAAAGGTTGAGGCCATGGAGGAAGAAATTTTTCCAGGTCAAGAAAATAATGAATGTTAATTTCATCCCGTTTTTGATACTCAGAAGAAAGCTCCTCTGGAGTATATCCCTTTTCTGAAAAATATTCTATTACATATTTCTGTTCTGCTTTTGACAGATTACTAAAATGGCTGCCTGCTTCTTTTACTTTTGGAGATTTATCTGAGATATTTATTTTATATGGAATTTGCAGATAATCTCTTTTTCCATTTTTAGTTTTCGGAACATAGACTGCTCCAAATCTTCCGGTTAATACCCAGGAAGTGGAATCAACTGAATACCAGGGATATCTAATCATTAAAGGAATTGATGTCAGACCAAATCCATGTATTTTTGTTTGAGGGATTCCTTTCTCATCACATATATATTTTGAAAAAATTTCATCAAGCCATTTAACAAGTTTCTGATTTGGAATAGGGACCATTCCTCCAA
The DNA here is from genome assembly GCA_002069965.1 of Spirochaetes bacterium ADurb.Bin218. GTDB lineage: Bacteria > Spirochaetota > UBA4802 > UBA4802 > UBA5550 > UBA5550. The sequence continues at coordinate 5,495 of MWCI01000084.1, forward strand.
GAGCTATATATTCGTACTTTTTCAGATACCTTTTCAACCATTTCTCATCTTCTCCATAATGGAAACATGGAAGGGGATTAACTCCCTGTTTTTCCATATACAGCTGATTTTTCCAGGTAATTGCCGGGTCATTGATATCATCAAGAACAGCATATACTTCCAAATAATCTTCATGTTCTTTTATAAATTTAATATATTCATCGATATCAATTTTAACTCCTTTACTCCAGGCAGAGAATGCTCCAGAATCCAAAAATATATTTACATGTTTTTCCATTAAATTATCCCTCTTTGTAGATAGCATATAATATGATTCCAAATTGTGAGAGAGGAACTTCCAGAGAATAATTATCATTGAATACAATAATTCTATTCTTGTCAAAGACAAAACTGTTATAACTCTCTATAATACTTTTTGATTTCATATTTCTAAAAAGAAGCTGAAGCACTTCTTTCAATTCTCTTGTATCCATAGTCTCTCCTTATTAAAATAATGAGGGCATACTTTTTCTTTCATATATTTTGGGGACTTGCTTTGCCAGACTTTCATAATAGAGGATATTGACTTTTGCTCGGAGCAGTGTTCCATGAGGAGTTGACTCCATAGCTTCTTCATAAGATACCCCACAAGACTCAACCCAATTCTTCATAGCTTTTTCTGTTGCTGGACTTTTCCATCTCAGTTCTCTTGGATTCACTTCTGGGTTTATTTTAGAAGCTTTACGAATCATTTTATTCTCAGCAGCTCCCTGAAAATAGACCCCACCATATCGGGCAATAACATGAACTGAAGAGGCGTCAATTGTTCTCCAGGGATACCTTAACAAAATTTGTTCATCATGTATACCGAATC
>MWCI01000085.1 GCA_002069965.1 Spirochaetes bacterium ADurb.Bin218
TAGAGTCAATATTATCAGTTATTACAGGAGCACAAGTTTGTCTTGAGGATTTTATTTATATTTGAAGCAGTAGGGGTCAGAGCCTTGATTGAAAAAGAGCAAAACACTCAACATAAACTCTCAAAAATCTATGCTCTGACCCCGCTTTCTTTTAATAAATATTTTTTTTAGTTTTTTTCTATAGCTATATTAAAATTAATAGATATTTTTACATATTGCATTGGGAGGATTTATTATGGCTTACGTGAGAGTGTATTTTATTTCTTTAGTTATTTTCATATTTTGTGACTTTATATGGCTCAGATTCATAGCAAAGAGTATGTATAGTAATTATTTAGGATATTTGATGGGTGATGTAGTTTGGTGGGCTGTTATAGTGTTTTATTTACTCTTTATAGTTGGACTTGAATATTTTTGCATAATGCCTGCAATCACTGCTGGCTCTGTTGTTCAAGCTCTATTTTCCGGAGCACTTTTTGGACTTGTAACTTATGCAACTTATGATTTAACAAATCAGGCAACAATCAAAGGCTGGCCTATGATTGTTACATTTATTGATTTACTATGGGGTAGTTTCCTTGGAGCTACAGTTTCTGCAGTGTCTACTAAAACTGCATTATTGTTGAAATTATAGTGGGTGATTGACCTTTGTTTGATAAGCAAAGGCATGCTCTGACCCCTAAGTCTAAGTTTTACTGCCCATAATTTCATGGGCAAGTTTCAAAATGCTTTGCTTTTATCTATAATCTTTTTAGTTCCAAGTTGACAAAAGAGTTTTCGTAGATTATTTTTCTCGAAAGGACTTAATACAAAATAAATTTAAAATAGGAGTAATTTGATGAAAAATTTTTTATTAGCAGTTTTAGTCGCATGTTCAGTTGTGATGATTGGTTTTTCTGATGGCGTTTACGCTGAGGGAAAGGGGAAGAAGGTTTCAGCAGACGTAGAGGAATTAAAGCATAAGGATAAAAAAGAGAAGAAGGAGAAGAAAGAAGAGAAGGCTGCAAATAAGGCAGAGAAGAAAGAAGAGAAGAGAGAGAAGAAAGAAGAAAAGGCTGAAAATAAAGCAGAGAAAAAAGAATATAAAGAGGTCAAACATTCAAAAACTGCTGATGAAAAAGAGTTGGGCAGGGATGAAAAAGGCCGCATGATATATGAAGGGCCAAGGGGTGGTCAGTATTATTATACTGATCATGGAACAAAGGTATATCTTAAGGAAGAAAATAAAAAATAGATATTTGACAAAAAGTGAGGGGAGTTAAGGTATACTACCCCTCAGCCTTTACTTTGAAAATTTCAGCATATCCTTGGAAGTTGTTCTTCAACAAGGAGAGGGAGTAGCCTTTTCCCTCCAACAAAAGTTTCTATGTAAACTTTTCCAGGGTAGAGGGAGTCCACGTCGCCAATTATGCTTGCATGGGAAGCCTCTGGGAATTTTTTCATTTCGGAAATTATATCTGAGGCTTTGGACTGTGATGCTACTATGACAATCTTTCCTTCATTGGCCACATATAGAGGATCAAGGCCAAGGATGTCACAAATTCCTCTAACCTCATTTGATACAGGAATTTGGTCCTCGTCCAACCTGATTGAGAAATCCTTGTTTGAGGTTATTTCGTTTAATACAGAGGCAACCCCACCTCTGGTGGCATCACGGATGAATCTTATATCATCAGAAAATTTATTGCAAAGAGATTCAATCATTTTGTTAAGCGCTGCACAGTCAGACTTAAGGTTTGAGGAAAATGTAAGATTATTTCTAAGAGACATTATCGTTACACCATGATCTCCGATATTTCCGCTTACAATAATTTTATCACCCTGTAAAATATCTCCCCTTTGAACTTTGTTTTTAATAATTCCAATTCCTGAAGTATTAATATAGATCCTGTCACCTTTTCCACTGGGGACTACTTTTGTGTCACCTGTAACAATCTGCACATCTGCCAGATCTGCAGCTTCTTTCATTGATCTAAGGATTGACTCAAATTCTTCAATTTCAAATCCCTCTTCAAGGATCAGTGCGCAGGAGATATATTTTGGAATAGCACCCATAACAGCTAAATCATTTACAGTGCCATTTATAGCAAGTTTGCCGATGTCTCCTCCAGGGAAAAATATCGGTGTAACTGTGTATGAGTCAGTGGTGAATGCAATTTTTGTTGCAGGCAGATCAAGTATTGCTGAGTCATCAATTTGAATCGACTCTGGCCCAAGTATACTTTTGATTACTGAGGCGATCATTTCGTTCATTAACTTACCACCGCTTCCATGTCCAGCTATAATCTGTTTCATTTTTATTTTCTCCAATATTTGTAGTAAGCAGAGCATGGTCCTTCTGAAGAGACCATGCATGGGCCAATGGCATTCTCTGGAACGCATGCTTTACCAAAGAGAGGGCATTCCGGTGGAGTGATGACACCTCTGAGTAAATCCCCGCATCTGCATCCAGCATGCTCTTTTACCGGAGGTGGGGTCACTGGAAATTTTTTCTCTGCATCAAAGAAAGAAAATTCTTCTTTTATTGCCAGACCGCTATCTGGGATCATGCCAATTCCTCTCCATTCAGAGGGGGCTTTTTCAAAAACCGAAAATATTATTTCCTGAGCCTTTTTGTTTCCTTCCTCTTTTACGGCAATTTTATATCCGTTTTTGACAGAGTTTTCTCCTGACTCAAGCATGTCTAACAATTCAATAACCCCTGTTATAAGATCGTGAGCCTCAAAGCCAGATATTATTCCAGGTTTGTTGTATTTTGTAATGAAGTCCCATGCTGCACGACCTGTAATTGTGCTGACATGTCCTGGTAATATAAATCCATCTATTTTTACCTCACCGGAATTTATAAGTGCTTCTACAGCGGGAGGTGTGAGTTTGTTGCATGATAACAAAGAAAAATTTTTGATATTATTTTTTTTAGCCTCAAGAATTGTCAGAGCCTCCGATGGTGCAGTTGTTTCAAAACCAACGCTTAAAAAAATAACCTCTCTGGAGCTATTTTCTTTAGCAAGGGTCAGAGCATCCAAGGGAGAATAGACAATCTGGACATCCATACCTTTAGCTTTTTCTTTTGCAAGAGAGCTGTATGATGATGGCACTTTGAGCATGTCTCCAAAAGTTGCAATTGTTGCATTATATTCTCTTGCTATTGTAATTGCTCTATCCAGAAATGAGTTGGCTGTTACACAGACAGGGCATCCTGGCCCATCTATGAGGCGTAATCCCTCAGGGAATAATTCTTTTACCCCACTTTTGAAAAATTCCACAGTGTGGGTTCCGCATACCTCCATTATATTAAAGTTTTTTGAAAGTTTGCGCTTTTTTAAAATGGTAGCTAATTTTTTTGTAAGTTCTCTGTTCATCCATGTTCCTTTTTATATCTGTAATCAAAGCACAATATTCTTGTTGTATTTAATTTCTGGATTATTCTCAGGCAGTAAAATGTGTCAATAATAATGATTTATTTTAAGATTAAAACTTGAAATTTTTTAAACTTCTACCAATCTTGCCACAGAGCTATAACATTTCTCTTGAAAGCATTCTGTTAAGAATGCAGATAACCGGGGGTCCATAAATTTATGCATTCCAGAAAGGCGGAGGCTGTAGTTAATTTCTTTGCTGTTTTAATTTTCCCTTTTTGCATAATATCTCTTGAGGCAGTTCTCTTTCATCTTTTGATGATAGTATCAAACTATCTTTATGCAACTACAATAATATCAATTGCAATGTTTGGAATTGCCTTTGGTGCTTTGGTGAGCTTTTATCTTTTGCGCTTTAATCGAAGTTTTGTTATTTTTCTGTCATCTTTTTTGTTTTTCATTTCTATAGGGTTTTCCTATTATGCGATTGTTCGCCTTGATAATTTTCAGTTTCCATGGCCTCTGATTGCACCATTTTTTTTCGGTTCTGTAATTGTTTCTTCCGTTTTTGCAAGGGCAAACTCTCATAAAATATATTTTATTGATCTCACAGCCTCTGCACTTGGAGTTGTCTATCCAATTATAGTTGTGGCTATGGTTAAGTCAGAAAATACGCTTTTGATACTATCAATATTGCCTCTATTTTTTTTGATTATTCTTATGCTTTTTGCAAGGAATATTTTTGCTAAAATATTTGGAGTCCTTATACCCCTTGCTGCTATTGCAATTATAATATGTTTTATTCGCCTTAACACAAGCATCCCCTTTTTAATTTCTGCCAAGGATTACAACGAAAAAGTTTTACCTTTTATAAAAAGTAATGTAGATAAAAATTTTCTTGATGAGCTTTATAAACGAGATGATTCATCAGGGAATATGTTGCTAAACTCTGAGGACCCTTATAAGCAACAAATAGCACGCAATATTCTCAATAAAACTAAATATTATCCTTTTGTGATGGATCTCAGTGTGAATTGCAAGCCTTTGATAGCCTCTGAAAAGAATATGAAGATCTATACAAATAAGCTTAAAGACTATACATTTCTTTTTTCAGAGGATAATCTTATTGGTCGAGTGGAATACATCACAAAGACAGAGAGGGATTTTCTTTACATAAACAACGGAGCCTTTTATGATAGAGTTATATATGGAGATCGAGGTGTAACATGGGATATAAGGTTTCCCAATTATCTTGCAGATACTAACATCTTTATTATGGGGGCTTCTGCTGATGGCATAGTCAATTCCCTAAAAAAACTCCCGGGAACAAAGAGAATAACAGGAGTTGAATTTAATCCAATAATTCACAAAACCATGATGTCGGGATATTATTTTGAAAAGTCAGAAAGGGCTTACGAGAATACTACAATCTATATGACAGAGGGTCGTGCATATCTAAAAGCCACTGATGAAAAGTATGATATGATTACTCATATGAACAATCATGCAGAGCATGGAGCTGTCTGCACTCTGGCCCCGGAATATCTTCATACAGTTGAGGGGATTAAAGAAATGCTTCTTAAGCTTACAGATCGTGGGCTTCTTGTTTATGAGGAGGTTCTCTGGAGTGTGCGCTCTGAGTGGGCATTCTATAAATTTGTAAATACAATAGTTCAGGCTCTAAGGGAACTTGGAGTTGCAGATCCTCTGGAAAATATTGCTGTCTATGAATGGGATTATTGGAATTGGGAAAAGCCAGGTGTTAGATCCGTTGTGATAAAGAGAGTGCCTTTTTCGAGTAAAGAAAAACAGCAGCTTATGGATAATTTAAAATACTATATGGAAAAAATTCCTTCACCTCTGACATCTGAAAGACAGATACTTGCCTTTCCTGGGAAAAAAATTAATTCCTTTGTTGGAGATATAATAAGAGGTGAGGTTGATTATAATTCCCTTGTGCAGTTGCCTGATTTTTATTGGGTGGATGATTTTGAAAAACATATTTTGTCTTATATAAAGAATGAGGATGATAAAAATTTTGTAAAATCACTTTATGAAATATACCCTAAGAAAGAGACAACCGCTGGCTTTGATTTTGTAAGCACCATATACAATTATAAAAATTTTAAATATGTTTTGAAAAAAAATCTTTCAGCTACAGATATAGATAGATACAAAGCTATTTTAGATAAAACTGATTATTCTTATAAGATGGATATATCTCCTGTGAGAGATGATATGCCTTTCCCATATAATGTTTATAAAGAGAAAAAAGAGGTTCTGAGAATACTCAGGGTTGTGGCATTGTTATCACTTATTATTTTTATTCCTGTACTGATTTTAATAGTAATTAAATACTCATCTCATAAGCTTACACTTTTAAATCATTCTTTATTTTTTATAGCAGTGGGTGCAGGGTACATGCTTGTTGAGATTGTTCTTATGCAGTTTATGCAGCAGTTTATTGGCATACCAACATATTCTGTTATTATTACTCTTGGTGCTTTGCTTTTTTTTAGCGGTATTGGCAGTTTAGTCAGTAGTAACTGGAAAAAGGGCTATGTTATTGCATTTGTATTTTTGATTCCCCTTGTAATTTTTATTTATTATAATTATCTTCACCATATTTTTGATTATTTTGCCGCATCGTCATTTAATATTAGAATGGCTGCGGGTGTGGCAATAATGTTTCCTCTGTCTTTTATGATGGGGGTTCCTTTTCCAAAAGCAATGGAAAAGATAAAGAGTGATATCAGTGATGAATATGCTACGTTGATGTATTC
>MWCI01000086.1 GCA_002069965.1 Spirochaetes bacterium ADurb.Bin218
CTTTAGAGCTCCAGCTCAAAGGCTTACATCCTTTTTGAAAGGCAAAGGGGATTTTTCCCTGCCTCAAAGCTCATATAAAAATGGGATCACCATAGGGAAGCTGGATGATTTTTTGCCAGAGTGGATAACTGCAAAGATGCGTCAGGCTTTGCCATATTTTGAAAAGAGAATGCCTGGCTTTATTACTGATGAGGCAATTTTTATTGGAGCAGAGACAAGGACATCCTCTCCTGTGCGAATCCTTAGAAACAAAGACTTTCAATCCCTCACCGTAAAAGGGCTATATCCCATTGGAGAGGGATCTGGTTATTCTGGTGGAATTGTTAGCTCTGCAGTTGATGGAATAAAATGCGCTGATGCCATTGTCTGTGAGCTTGCCTGATTTTTTAGTCTCTGGCTAATTCTCAGGATTTTATAAAATTTTATTTTTTTATAAAAAACTTAAATTTTTAAGTAACTTTGTTTTAAATTTTTTTCTTAATATTTTAAAATGATTTGAGCTTTTACTATATTAGTTTAATGTTTGTGGTAGTTATCCTGCCGTAAACTTGCAATATTTTTTAATTCAGGAGGATGAATTATGGCTTTAACTGAGGTTAATTCAAGTAACTTTGAGACAGAGGTTCTCAAAAGCAGTGGAAAGGTATTGGTGGATTTTTGGGCTCCATGGTGTGGTCCCTGTAGAATGCAGACACCTATTCTTGAGAAGCTTGCTGCAAGTGGAGAGATTAATGCTAAGATCGTTAAGGTGAATACAGACGAAAACCAGGAACTTGCAAGGAAATTTGGTATTGTTTCCATTCCTACACTTATTCTCTTTAACAACGGAGTAGAATCAGAGAGATATGTTGGGGTTCAACCTGAAAATGTCTTGAAATCAAAGCTTGCATGAAGCAGGCTTTGATTTATGAGAGCTGTTGTTCAAAGAGTTAAGGAGGCCTCTGTTGAGGTTGATGGAAAAATAATTTCAAAAATCGGAAATGGGCTTTTAGTATTTGTAGGTATCAACCATGATGATACAGAAAAGGATAGTGATTATATTATAGCTAAATGCCTTGGTCTTAGAATTTTTGAGGATGATGGAGGTCTCATGAACCTGTCTCTTTGCGATGTTAAGGGGCAAGTTCTTGTCGTTTCTCAATTTACTCTCTATGGTGATGCAAGGAAGGGCAGAAGGCCATCATTTTCTGATGCTATGAAGCCAGATCTGGCTGCTGCTTTTTTTGACAGATTTGTTGCTAAATTTAAAGAGGCCTACAGTGATGTTTTTACTGGGGAGTTTCAATCTCACATGGAGGTTAAGCTTATAAATTCAGGTCCTGTTACTATTTTACTTGATAGCAAGAGGCTTTTTTAGCGTAAAATATCCTCTACCTGTAGCACCTCTCCCTTCTGGACAATTATGAGGTCAAAGCGGAAGGTAAAACTTTTGTTGTTATAATTATCATTTTTGCTAAGGAAGTGCTCTGCTGCTTTTCTTAAGTGCTTTTTCTTGGAATTGCCTATGGAGTAAATCCCTCCGCCAAAATGGTCATTGCTTCTGGATTTCACCTCCACAAAGACTATGAGGCTTTCCTTTTGTGCAATTATATCTATTTCTCCGTATTTGCCTCCGTAGTAATTTCGGCTGATTATTTTGTATCCCCTTTGCATGAGAAACTCCTCAGCCAGATCCTCCCCTTTTTTGCCTGAGGATTTTGTGTTAGAGTTGTTCAAGTTTTTAGCCCCAGAGTATATCAAAGAGAGAAATGCCTGCCTCTTTTTCGTCCATAACCTTTTGAATAAATTTTGTGCTGTCTTCCAGAAGATTTATTATGCGCACATCGTTTATCTTCTGGCCAGCACTGTCTTTTACAAGCTTTATAATGGGACGGAGAGGTTTTTCCGGAAAGCTCCCTATTACTATTCCTATTGTTTTATCGTTTAGCTGCACAAGGGATCCAATTGGATAGACAGACATTCTGGAAAGGAATATCTTTAAGATATCTGGATCGAATTTGTTTACACCACTGGCAAGGAGATTTTTCATTGCGTGGTATGCTCCTATCTTGCCTTTGTAGCTCCTTGTGGATATCTGAGCCTCGTAACTATCTGCTATTGCTGCAATGCGGGCATATTCATCTATCTCTTTGCCTTTAAGACCACGGGGATATCCCTTGCCATCAAACTGCTCGTGATGCTGTAAAGATACGTTGGCAATTCTTTCGTTTATATCAGGGTAATTTATCAATGCCTTGTATCCATGGAGAGGATGAGCCTTGATCATTTGATATTCGCTGTCTGTTAGATTGGACTGCTTGTGAATTATATATACAGGTATTTTTGTCATTCCAGAGTCTATGAGTATTGTCCCTGTGCCCAGCTCCATGAGCTGCCTGTCGTTGTAATTCATTGCCAGGCCGATTAAAATTGAATAAAAGGTTACATTAACAGAGTGAGTTACAAGGTAGTTTTTGTCTGTCTCTTCAAGAATGTTTAAAAAAATAAATATATTGCTGTTTTCCTTAAGGAGCGATACAATCTCTGCCACTGCCTTGCCTATGGAATCAAAGTCCACAGGCATATCTTTGCGTATAAGAGAATAAACTCTGTCCATTGTATAGCAGGCATTACCATGAACCTCCACCAGCCGCTTGCGCAATGATAGGAGATGCTCATATTTCCCATAGATCTCATTGCTTCTGTCTGAACCTGCAGTTATATACTTATCTGTTTTTATGACATCTGCAGCGGTCTCCACTTCCGTTATGCCCCATTTCATCAGCTTTTTTATATCCTCTTCTCTTAAGGGGACATTCGGGCCAACAAGCATATTATCGCTATCTATGTATACAGCCTTGTTAAAAACCATTCCTGGTTTTAGCTCTTCTACAGAAATTTTTTTCATTTTATATCATTACCTTTGTTTCCAATCATGGAATCAATTCTTTCTCTGAATTCAGAGTTTACCTCATAGCAAAAAGCCATAACAGCAGCCACAGCGTTATAAAGAGTTTCCGGTATTTCTTGATTTAATTCCAATTTGTATAGCAATTCTGCAAGATCCTCATCTTTATAAACACTTATATCATATTGTTGTGCAATCTGCAACATTTTTTTTGCCAGCTCACCTCTGGCCTTTGCAATTATCTCAGGAGCGGATTTGTCATATTTTAAAGCAATTGTTTTTTTCATAAAATAGCTTTTATCACGTATTTTTCTACACTTATTTATCGTCATATAAAATATTTTTTTTGATTATATTATACATCTTATGGAAAATTTTGAGAGTGGTATTTTTTTCTTGACTAATATGGTTTAATTTCTACTTATACTATCAAAATAGTAGAGATTAAATGGAGGCAACAATGAGCAAAATTGATGGAAAGTTGAGAAGGGAATCCCTTGTTCTTCATGGAGGCCATGAGCCAGATCCTGTAACAGGTTCACGGGCTGTTCCAATTTATCAGACAACCTCCTATCAGTTCAGGGATAGCAATCATGCAGCTGCCTTATTTGCTTTAAGTGAGTCTGGGAATATCTATACAAGGCTTATGAACCCAACTACAGAGGTTCTTGAAAAAAGAATAGCTCTTCTTGAAGGAGGACCTGGCGCTCTGGCTGTGGCAAGTGGCCAATCTGCAATTACTCTGGCTCTTCTTAATATTGCTCAACAGGGTGATGAAATTGTTGCCACAGACAATCTCTATGGAGGGACATATAATCTTTTTCAAAATACCTTCAGAAGGTTTGGGATAAAAGTAAACTTTGTCCCTTCAAGGGATCTTGATGCACTGGGGAAGGCAATAAATCACAAGACAAAGGCTATATATTCAGAGTCCATTGGAAATCCAAAGCTTGATATTGCAGATCTTGAGTCCATTGCATCTATTGCACACAAGCATGGGATCCCCTTTGTTCTGGATAATACCCTATCTCCATATATACTGCGTCCTTTTGATTATGGAGTTGATATAATAGTCTATTCAGCCACAAAATTTATTGGCGGTCATGGAACATCTCTTGGTGGACTCATCGTTGACTCTGGGAAATTTGATTGGGGTAGCGGGAAGTTCCCTCTTATATCCGATCCTGATCCAGGCTATCACGGCATGAGGTTTATTGAGGCTCTTGCTCCTGCTGGAAATATTGCATATATAACAAAGGCAAGGGTTACACTACTGAGGGATCTTGGCCCTGCCATTTCACCTTTTAATTCTTTTCTATTACTTCAGGGGCTTGAGACTTTGCATCTGAGAATGGTGAGGCATTCAGAGAATGGCCTTGCTGTGGCAAAATATCTGGAAAAGCACAATCTGGTGTCGTGGGTAAGCTATCCTGCTCTTGAGAGCTCTCCTGATAAAAAATTAGCAGATAAATATCTTAAGGGTGGTGCTGGTGCTATTGTTGGATTTGGAATCAAGGGAGGAGTGGAATCGGGCAAGAGATTTATAGACTCTTTGCAGCTTATTTCTCATCTGGCAAATGTAGGTGATGCTAAAAGTCTTGCTATTCACCCTGCAAGCACAACTCATCAGCAGCTTTCCCCACAGGAGCAGCTTGCCACAGGTGTTACTCCTGATTTTATAAGGCTTTCAATTGGTATAGAGCACATTGATGACATACTTGAAGATATTGAACAGGCTCTGGAAAAGGCAGTAAAGTAAAAAAGTGAGGTAAGTGTATGAGTAAAATTTTTGATGATATAACAAAAACCATAGGGAATACCCCTCTGGTTAGAATAAATAAGATGAATGATTCGAAATCTGTGATACTTGCAAAGATTGAGTCTTTTAATCCCCTCTCAAGTGTAAAAGATAGGCTTGCTCTTGCTTTGATAGAGGCAGCAGAAAAGGATGGTCTTATTGGTGAAGGAACAACGATTATTGAACCCACAAGCGGAAACACTGGTATTGGCCTTGCTTTTATTTGCGCTGCAAGGGGATACAGACTTATACTTACAATGCCAGATACTATGAGCATTGAGAGGCGAAAGCTCTTGAAGATATTTGGAGCAGATGTTGTGCTGACAGATGGGGCTAAGGGAATGAGTGGTGCCATCGCAAAGGCAGAGGAGCTACATCGTGAGATTAAGAATTCCTTTATTCCACAGCAGTTTAATAATCCTGCAAATCCAGAGATCCACAGAAAAACCACTGCACTGGAGATCTGGAATGATACAGAGGGCAAAGTGGATATAGTAGTTGGAGGTGTTGGAACAGGTGGAACCATTACAGGCATTGGGGAGGTGCTAAAAGAAAAAAATCCCATGGTGCGTATAGTTGCAGTTGAACCTGTTGATTCTCCAGTTCTCTCTGGGGGTAAACCAGGGCCTCATAAGATACAGGGGATTGGAGCTGGTTTTGTCCCTAAAATTTTTAATAGGGCAATAGTTGATGAGATAATTCAGGTTCATCATCTTGATGCTGGCAATACAGCAAGGGATCTTGCAAAAAAGGAGGGCATACTTGCTGGAATTTCTGGAGGTGCTGCAATGTTTGCTGCTCTTTCTGTGGCTGCAAGAGAGGAGTCCTATGGGAAAACCATTGTGGTAATACTTCCTGATTCAGGCGAAAGATACCTATCCACATGGCTTTTTGAGGAGTAACTTTATCTTTAACTGACTTTTTAGGAATTTAAGGAGATAGGAATGAAAATTTCAACTCGTTCAAGATATGGACTTCGGCTTATGATCTATCTGGCTTTAAATGAATCTGGGAGTCCAGTTTTTTTGAAGGATATTGCAGCTAAGGAAGAAATATCAGAGAAGTATTTAAGTCAGATAATTATCTCTCTTAAGTCAAGTGGCCTTGTTAGAACTTTTAGAGGTGCCCATGGAGGATACCTTTTGAGCAGGCCTGCATCACAAATAACCTTAAGGGAGATCATAGAAAGCCTTGAGGGAGATCTCTCTCTTGTGGACTGTGTAACAAATCCTGCTCTTTGCAAAAAATCTTCACAATGCACAGCAAGGACTGTCTGGGATGAGATGAGCTTTTTGATTATTGATTTTTTAAGTTCCACAACACTTGAGGA
>MWCI01000087.1 GCA_002069965.1 Spirochaetes bacterium ADurb.Bin218
AGTGCCTACCCTTTCACCATTCATAATGCGGAGGAGAATATTTTGTTCATTCCCATCTGCAATAATCATCTTGCCGCCGAGTTTTATTATAATCTCAGCAGCATTAATTTTAGTAACCATGCCACCTGTCCCATGGGCAGTTGAGCTACCACCAGCCCTTTGCCTCAGGTCATCTGTAATTTTTGTCACTTCATAGAGAGGATTAGGATCTGAAAGATCATAATAAAAGCCATCAATATCGCTTAATAGTATAAGCAAATGGGCATCAATGAGATTATATACATGGGCAGAGAGAGTATCATTATCTCCAAACTTAATCTCGGAGACAACTACAGTATCATTTTCGTTTATTATTGGAATTACATTCATCTCAAGGAGTGAGTTTATGGCATTTCGTGCATTTAAAAATCTTCTTCTATGCCTCATGTCATCTTCTGTAAAAAGAATCTGTCCAACATTGAATCCAAGTTTATCAAAGGCCTGTCTATATTCATCCATCAAAATAGTCTGTCCAACAGCAGCTAAAGCCTGCTTTTGCGGTATAGAGAGTTTATCTCTTTTAAGTCCAAGGAGTCCAGCACCTGAGGATATAGCTCCTGATGTTACAATTATCACCTCATAACCATTTTTTTTCAGCTGAGCAATTTCACTTGCAAACTTAAATATTTTTACAAAAGAGATTCTGTCATTTTCTGTAATGGAAGAAGTGCCAATTTTTACAACAACCCTTTTTACATCCTTAAGATACTCCTTTCTACCCATAACTACTCCATGAGCTTTCTGATTTCCGCGATGAGAAGTGGTATATTTTCCTGCAAAATTGCAGAGATTGGTATAACATTCATTCCAAAATCGTCTATCTTTTTTTTCATTTCCTCAGAGGTTATGAGGTCAGACTTTGAAAAAATTACAAGTCTCTTTTTGTTAAGCAATTCAGGATTATATGTCTTAAGCTCACTTTGCAAAAGATTATATGTATATTTCAAATTATCCTCAGAGCAATCAATTATGTATAGTATTGTTTTAACTCTCTCAATATGCTGCAGAAAGGAAAGCCCAAGGCCATGACCCATGTGAGCTCCTTCAATTATACCCGGAATATCTGCTATCTTATATACTGTTCCATCTCCATAATCAATTACGCCAAGATTAGGAATGAGCGTTGTGAATGGATAATCTGCCACCTTTGGATTAGCATTTGTAAGAACACTCAGAAGTGTTGATTTTCCTGCGTTGGGAAGACCCACAAGCCCTATGTCTGCAATGAGCTTCAGGTTCAATATTATGGTTAACTCCTCACCTGGCATTCCTGGCTGAGCAAATCTTGGAGTCTGATGCGTGGATGTTTTAAAAAAGGCGTTACCCTTGCCACCAATACCACCACTTGCAATTTTAAAGGGCACATCCTCTTCCATTAAATCTACAATAAGCTCTCCAGTTTCTTCATTATAGACAACAGTTCCTGGAGGAACCTTTATGATTAAATCCTCACCATCAGCGCCATGTCTGTTTGCTCCCATTCCATGATGACCATTGCCTGCCCTGTATAGCCTATCTTTGAAAAAATGTGAGAGATTATAATACCTGCGATCTGCCACAATGTAGACATCACCACCCTTACCTCCATCTCCGCCATCAGGTCCACCCTTTGGAATGTATTTTTCTCTTCTAAAAGAAACAGCTCCAGGGCCACCATCCCCTGCCTTTACCCTGATAGAGATAACATCTGTAAATTTAGACACAAAAAACTCCTTAAAAACAAATCGCGTATGTTAACCATACGCGACATAAAATTACATTAAAATTATTCCTCAAAAATTAAAGGCTTGGATAAACAGAAACCTTCTTTCTTGTTTTATCATACCTTTCAAATTTTACATAGCCATCAACAGTGGCAAAAAGTGTATCATCTCCCCCTTTGCCTACATTTGTTCCAGGATGAATCTTTGTTCCTCTCTGACGGACAATAATTGTGCCACCTCTGACAAACTCACCTGCATATCTTTTAACACCAAGACGCTTGGAATTGGAATCCCTTCCATTTCTTGATGAACCGCCACCTTTCTTATGTGCCATAACTAAATCTCCTTAATTTAAGAAACAAATTCTATTTTAACCGAATCAGGATATTCTTTAGCAATTTCCACCAATCCGATTATCAAAGACTCAAGTAAAAGCAAAACCTTAGACAGTTCTAATTCACTCAAGCCATTTATATAAATCTCACAAACAAGATTGCCGCTTTCTGCAGTGATATTAGCCTTTGCCTCAGTCAACCTATCTATTGAAACCAACAACGTTTGACTTACTGCAGATATCCCTGCACAGGCAAGATCCACTCCACTGTTATAAAATCCTGCATGCCCCTTAACTTCTACTAAAATCCTGTCTGCGCATTTTTTAAAAAATAAACCTTTATCAAAATCTAAATTGGTAAATCTAACAATAACCAAAGCTCTTAGTTTACAACCACATCGCTTATTTTAATCTGCGAATAGACCTGTCTGTGACCCAATGTTCTTTGATAATTTTTTCTCCTTTTAAATTTTATACCTCGAACCTTCTCACCCTTTATTTCACCAAGGATCTCAGCTTGAATTTTAACATTACTCAAATATGGATGACCAACCATCACATTTCCATCATTTGAAAAAAGGAGAACTTTATCAAGTGTTATTGAGCCTTCAGAGCCTTTTAATCTATCAACATTAATAACTGCGTCTTTTTCAACTTTATACTGTTTGCCTGCTATCTCAACAATCGCGTACATCTTTTTATCCTTCTCTTACTTAATTATAATAAAACTTAAGGGGATTCCCATCCCCTTCCTCTTGGGCCCACAAGGATTCGAACCTTGGACCTACTGATTATGAGTCAGCCGCTCTAACCTACTGAGCTATGGGCCCTTTTCAAAAACGCATTAGCCATATATCATGCTAAGCGTCTTTATGTCAAGAAATTATTAAAAAAAATAATGAGACATATAACAAATTATTCTTTTATCACATCTGTTGGATAGAGATTGCCATCATTGAATAAATTTTTCTTGTTTAGCTCATCTGCATCACTATAGGCCTCAATAATGCCCACAAAATGTATAATCAATGTAATAAAAAAGAAAAAGCCCGTAAGGAGCAAATAATTTTTATACGCCACACTCCCTCTATCTGCAAGCATGGTTTTTATCATAAAAAGACCAGTTATTGTATAACCTGCTCCAGTTGCAAGGCAAAAGGAAAGCCCCTTTGCATCATTATTCATATAAAAATGCCCCCCACCTGGGAGTATCACAGAGAGAAGACACACAAGCCTTGGATTTATATACTTTTTATCTTCTTTGCCTTCTTTAACCTCTGGCTTTGGAGTCTTTTCCTCAGGTTTAACCTTTGCTTCCTCAGCAGGAACTTTTGTTTTGTCTGTGGAAGTCTCTGAGCCAGATCTAAGCTCCCCCAGTGTTATCGCACTTGCAGAGGGCAAAATATATATGCTCATAGTAAAGATGCAGGCTATTAAAGTAGAGATAATTTTTTTTGTCATCAGCAACTTCCCTTAGAGATAAGAAACTCTATTTCTTCCTTCACTTTTTGAAACATATAAAGCTCTATCTGCTCTTGCTATCAGAGCCTCATTATCCAGATCTGTCTCTGAATCAAATTGAGTTACACCTACAGAGATTGTAACCTTCAAAGACTTGTCATTCCATGGGACAGTAGTATTTTCGATATTTGTTCTCAAACGCTCTGCAACTATTATAGCCTCATTTATATCTGTCTTTGGAAGAATCACTGCAAACTCTTCACCACCATACCTTGCAGCAACATCTATTAGCCTCACACTTTCTTTGATGGTTATAGCGACCTTTCTAAGGACCTCATCACCTGCAATGTGACCATACACATCATTGAACTTTTTAAAATGATCAATATCTGCCATTATAAGGGATAATGGCCTGCTATATTTTTTTGATTTGTTAATCTCATCTCTAAGGACAGCTTGAAAATAATGATGAATCTTTAGCTTTGTCATCATATCTGTAGTTGCCATCTCATAGAGTATGGCATTGTTAATAGCAATACCTGCAAGGGAAGCTATATTTAAAATATATTCCTGCTCTGTTTCTGTCCAATCTGTTTTATTTATTCTATCCCCCAGAACAAGAAATCCATTTATCTCTCCCTTACTCTGCAGTGGCACAATTAGATCTGGTTTTAGATTTCGCAAAACAAGTGAGCTCTCCTCATCAATATTTTGCATAACCTCGTCATAGGCATAACAACGAAAATCCCTTTCTATAAACTTTATAAGAGACGAACGTAGAGAAAAGGAATAATCAATAGAATGATCAAGCTCAAATCCCTTATAATTTCTATGGAGTGAGTACCTATCACCTCCAAGAGCTTTTACAACAAAAATCCCAGCATTCATCAATTGAAGCTGTCCCATACAGGTTAACAATATTGAATCAATGAGAACATTATAATCCAGTGTGGAATTAAGCCCTTTGCTTATTTCTATAAGCTGACGCAAGTCATAGATCTTTCTCTCATATTGTTCAATAAGAGGTGGAAATTTTATATTATCTAATTCATCAAACGAAGCCATTTAATCCCCTTGCCATCAAAAAAATTATATATTCTATATATATTTGAAATAATTAATCAATTACATTTTTTACAAAGTTTTCAAGAATTCTCAATCCCACCTTATGACTCTTTTCTGGATGAAACTGAGTCGCTATGACATTTCCTCTGCCCACAATACAGGTAAACTTAAGGCCATATTCAGCTTCTCCAAGAATCCAGGATTTATCTTCCACCTCTGGATAAAAAGAGTGTATAAAATAAAAATAACTCATATCAGGAATATTTTCAAGAAATTTTGACTCCCCAGTAATTTTAACATTATTCCATCCCATGTGAGGTATTTTTAAATGCTCCCCCTTAAATCTCACCACCTTTCCCTTGATAATATCAAGACCCTTTGTAAGGCCAAATTCCTCACTCTCTGTAAACAAAAGCTGAAATCCAAGACAAATTCCAAGAAAATATCCGCCATTGGCAATATAGCTTTTTATTGGCTCAATAAATCCCAAATCGTTTAAATTTCTCATGGCCATGGCAAAAGCCCCATCTCCTGGCAAAATAATAGCCTTTGAATCAATCAAAGAATCTGGACTGGAGCTAATTCTAACATCTGAAGTAAAGGCCTCAACAGCCTTAACTACAGATCTAAGGTTTCCCATACCATAATCTATAACAGTTATCATAAAGTTCCTTAATTTTCAAATGTTTTTAAAGATTAAATTGTTCCCTTTGTTGAAGGCACAAAATCCTTTAGATATTCATCCAGTGAATAGGCTGCAAAAAGGGCAACACCAAGAGCCTTAAAAATAGACTCATGAATATGATGACGATTATCCCCGTATTTTTGCTCCACATGGAGATTTATCTTTGCATTATCTGAAAAAGAGCGCAAAAACTCAAGAGTAAGCTCTTCGCTGTAGGTATTTATTGTTCCCTTAAGAGGCTGACCAGTATATTTAAAAAAAGCTCTTCCGGAAATATCAACTGCAACCTGACTCAAGGCCTCATCCATTGGAATAATTCCATGGCCAAACCTCTTTATGCCAGACTTATTGCCAAGAGCCTCTTTAAAGGCTATACCAAAACATATACCTATATCTTCCACTGAATGATGATCATCAATATGAGTATCTCCAAGACACTGAAGGTCAAGAAATATTCTCCCATGCCTTGACATAGAATTTAGCATATGATCAAAAAATGGGACTCCAGAGGAAATCCTTGATGGCTCAATAGAGTCAAGCTTCATTTTTAAAACTATTTCA
>MWCI01000088.1 GCA_002069965.1 Spirochaetes bacterium ADurb.Bin218
TTATAACTCCTTAAAATCACAGTATTTGTTCTTTAAATTAAAAAGGCTGACAGAAAAAAGCCAGCCTTTTTAACAAACAATAATTAAAAAATTATTTTATTTATATAAGGCATCAATCTCCTCTTTAAACTTTTCCATTACAACTCTTCTTTTGACCTTAAGAGTTGGAGTCATTTCCCCTGTCGCCTCTGTAAATTTATAATCAACCACAAAATATTTTTTAATCTGCTCATAAGATTCAAGCTCCTTATTTACTGTCTGAACCTCCTTATCTATGAGCTTTTTAAATTCCTCATTTTCAACAAAATCTTTGCCGACCTTGACACATACAGGAGCAGGCCCAAGATTATTGTCATAAACAACTGCAGACTTATCATAAGGGATTCCTTTGGCATCAAAATATGCAATACATGCATCAAAATTTGGTACAATTATTGCCGAAACAAATTTTCTTTCACTACCAATAGGAACAACAAGCTCAATAAATTGACTGAGAGAGAACAAACTTTCTATTCTCTGAGAAGGAACATTTTTACCCGTATCAAGGACCATCAAGCCCTTTTTGCGGTCAACAATCTTCAAGTAATTATCTGCCAGAACCTCAACTATATCACCTGTTCTGTAAAATCCATCTTCTGTGAAGGCCTCTTTTGTTGCTTTTGGGTTATTCCAATAACCGCTGAATAGACAATCACCTTTGACAAGAAGCTCTCCATCATCGGCGACCTTTAGCTCAAGAGCTGTTGTGGAGCACTTGCCTACTGATCCTGGGAGTATTTTGTTAAGTCTGTTTACAGTAACCTCATTCCATGTCTCTGTAGCTCCATATCCCTCACAAACCCTTATTCCCATTGCAAGAAAGGTTTTGCACAGATCCGCATTAAGGCTACCTGCTGCTGAAAAGGCAAAACGGAATTTACCGCCAAAGGCTTCTCTTACCTTGCTGAAAATCAATTTATCAAAAAGCTTAAACTTAAACTTAAGCCATGGATTGACACCAGCGGTAAGATCAATACCCTCTGACATATCAATGAATCCATCTTTATCAGCACGTTTTTCTACAACCTCTATTCCAGTTTTAATGGCTGCATCAAAGATCTTCTTTTTCAATGGAGATTTTGCAGCCTGCTCCCTCATTGCCATATATATTCTTTCGTATATTCGTGGAACTGACATAAATATGGTGGGCTTAAAAAGCTTGAGATCATCAACAAGAGTTTTTGGAGAAGAATAGGCATTGGGAATAGCAGCAAGCATACTTGCTCCATGGCCACACTCTCTTTCGTATGTATGCGACATTGGCAAGAATGACAGGAAGAGATCCCCCTGGTCTGCTCCTGAATAGCCTACAACAGTGCAATCTCTTACTACTGCTGCTGCCCAGCTAAAATGAGTATGCACAGCACCTTTTGGATTGCCTGTAGTTCCAGAGGTATATACAATTGTCATGTAATCCTTGAAGTCCACACTGCGCCATCTATCTTCAAAGATCATCTTATCCCTTGCAAGAAGAGCTACACCCTTTTCTCTCAAAGAAGCAAAATCTGTAACTCTCTTGTCCTTATCCTCAAAATGATCCTTCATTACAACTATTGTTTTAACTTTAACTTTTTTGTTAGAGGGCTTGCATACATTCTTTGCCTTTGCAAGGACATCCTCGTTTTCTACAAAAAGAACAGTTGTCCCTGAATCCTCAAGTATAAACTCAAGCTCCCTCTCAGAGAGAGTGGGATAAATACATACTGTAATTCCTCCTGCACAAAGTATAGCATAATCACTCCACATCCATTGAGGTGCAGTGTTACACATAATAGCAGCTCTATCCCCTTTTTTAAAGCCCATGTCAATGAGCCCAGAAGAAAGCTCCTTAACTATTCTATAGACTTGCGAATATGTTAGCTGCTTAACCTCTCCATCTTCTCCTTTAAACATCTGGCAGATATTATCACCAAATTTTGTAGCATTTCTGTGCATTAAAGCAGGAACTGTCAGCTGCTCGATATACCATTTTCTCTTCTCCATATTATCCTCCCCGGGATTATTTATTATTTATTTTTTATTTTGTTCACCACCAAATTTTTTTAAGTTCCTCTGCCACAGACTCTGGCTTCATTGTTGACATAGGCTCGTTGTGAAGCATCTTCATGTAATTTATCTCACATGTATCAAGAGGCGGAATAGTAGTTCGTGGACAGAGCCTCATGTGAGGAATAAATTTTCTATTGCCAATCATAAAAAACAAAGACATATTATAGCTAATAACCTTTTTGCTTTCTATAAAATCAATGACTCTTTTTATACCACTGACAATTTCATTTAAAATCTCTTCTTTTTTGAGAGACTCTGGTTCAAAATAAGCATGAGAGATAGCTATGACATCAAACATCCCCTGTGGGGCAAAGGCAATTATCCATGAAAAATATCTATCCCTTGAAAGAAATCTCTCACCTAAGCCTTCCTCAGTATCTACAAGATCAGAAAATAAAGTATCTCCATATTCATTAAGAGTTCTACAGAGGTCATTATAATAATTCGTAGCCACAGATGAGGCCGTAACCTGCAAATGAGGATGAAGTATTGAACTGCCACCATTTGGAAGATAATTCCAATTTATTGACTGATAAATTGCCTCTGGCTGATTCCTTTTGACATCAATCAAAAAATCTACACAGCAACTAATACCATCAGCTATGATCTTTTCTGTTAAATCAGATATCCTCAAAAAATGATCCTTGCTAAGAACAGTGACAGCTCCATTTTCGTCATAGGGAAAAGCATTGG
Source organism: Spirochaetes bacterium ADurb.Bin218 (assembly GCA_002069965.1). GTDB lineage: Bacteria > Spirochaetota > UBA4802 > UBA4802 > UBA5550 > UBA5550. The sequence goes on from MWCI01000088.1 coordinate 2,782, forward strand.
GAAAACATATAGCATCACCATAGCTATATCTCTCCTGAGTAAAAAGAGCTGGATTAAATTTTGGTGTAATCTTTGTAATATTCTCCGGGCAAAAAGGGCAAAAACCTGGATCCTTTTTTTTCAGCTGCTCATAATCAGGCTGAGGAAGTTCTCGGATGGGAAAAAACAGTATACGGCTATTTCTGCCAGTTAAAGGATCTTTGCGCACTTCACAGTCCCTGCCTCCATCTTGAAAGCCATTTAGTGGATCCAGAAAAGTTGCTCTTTTTAAAACTCTTTCAAATTTCATAGGAGTCTCCTGAAAGGGCAAAGCATTTAAATTTGCGAACAATATTCTAATATAAGATTATTGTTTGCAAGAATTATTCAATATATTACAAAGAAAATTAAGTTTTATTTCACTGTTTAGCCCTTAAATAAAAATTCTCTATTATCTCCGCTGCCGAAGGCATCTGAGGCAATATCTTCTTGATTTTACACTAAAAATTATATTTAGAAATAATTACTGCTTTGATTTTCAAAAAATACCTCAGCCACAGAAAAAAATTTATTGCAAAAGCCAGAGAAAAAGATTACTTTTGAAAAACTCTAATCTTTATATAAATAATGCAGTATTAATCTTAAAAGAGGGTCAATGGAAGATATTTTAAAATTAGTTTTAAGCAATAAGATCTATATTATAGCCTGTGCATTCATTATTGCATGTATCCTCTATATCATATTCAAAAAGCTCATTGCAATACTTGCAATTTCTATAATTGCCTTTTTAATATACTCCTATGTCACAAATAATAAGCCAGATAAAGCCTTTAATAACTTAAAGCAGCCAGCTCAGGAGGAAGGAGCAGTAGAAATGTTACAAACAATAAAACAAGAAATTAAAGAAGAAATATCAAAACTTATAAATTAGCTTAGGAGTTAATTTGATTCTTCCTCTTCGTCATCTGAATAAAGATAAAATTCAATCTCATCAATAACCTTAACCTCTTCCTCTTTTCTTTGTGTAATCACTATCTTATAATTACCTGGCTCAAAATCTTTTATTGTTCCATAAATGACATCTTTTGTTTCATCTATATAATCAGGATAAGCAAGAACATCAACCCAGCTTAATTCTCTTTTTAAAATTACAATTCCAAGATTCACTTTGCCAGATGGAGAAGACTTAAATTTATAAACCCAGTTAATCTCATCATCAACTGAGAATTCAAGCCTTTCCATTTTTGTCCTGTATCCCTCATCAAGGGAATTTTTAAAACCAAACTCCCCCTGAAGTTTTCCACAGGAAATAAACAGAGGAAATAGGAGTATAAAAAATCTCCACATCAGCTTATTCTACCTTGTAATCATCCTTGTTAATTTCTATTACACCTCCTCTTTTAAAGGAAGACTTCCTCTTTTGATTTTCCATTTCTTCAAATTTTCTGTTTATCTCACCGGAAACCCTTCCCAGTTGAAATACAAGTTTCAATATAGTCCATATAACAAAGCCTATTATGATAAAGAAAAGCAATCCTATGATTCTACCTATCATTTTATTTGTCATTCCCTTCTTTTATAATTTTTATAGAAACCCTCTCTGGAGTAACAGCCACTATACCTGCATCATCCTCTGAGAGATTCTTTACATGAATAAAACCCTTAACCTCACTAAATCCCTTTTCAATAAGCTCTTCATTATTTATGAGCAATTCAGAGGCATCAACGTATAGAAGCAATTCATTGGGAGACAAATCCCTACCTTTTAGTGATATATAAGAAATTTTAACTTTTTCATCTGATAAAATATAATTAAAACCCTTTATCCTGTTTCTTAAACTAATAGGAACTTCTACTAATCTTCGTTCAGAAACAGGCCATATAGGTATAGAGACACTTACTTCGGAAAAACTATACTCTACATCATCACTTACTTTTTCAAGCCTTACCTTACTATTAAAAGATTCATTTCTATTATTCAAAAATATATACTCAGTGGGAACAAAATCAATCTGAGAAAGAAGCTTTGCCGCTCCAGAAATTACAACATATTCAGGAATAGCTTTTATTCTACCCATTATGTATCCCTTTTCTGTTTCCCCACTATATCTTGGCACTATGGGGACACTTCGAGATATTTTTCTTTCCACAAGAACTTTTAGATCTGAGGGAGAAATATCAAGCTCAACTTCCTCTGCTATATCTGTTTTCTCTGCCTGAATTTTAAGGTTTGCATAGTCCCCAACTTTTACAGAAGAGAGATCTATAAAGAGCTTAAAGTTTTTTGAACTTATATTTTTAAGCTCTTCCTGCTTACCTCTTACTCTTAAAACAGCCGTCTTTTCAGAAATATCAGCAACAGTTAGAGCCTTATCTAAATTCTTATAATTTATCTGAAGCTTAAACTTTAACTCTCCAGTTTTACTATCTGCAATATATCCCCATAAAATCACAGCAAGCATTATGCTTACAATTTTTGGGACAATATCATTGCGCTTTAGCCATGACTTAAAATTTTCTCTATTTATAGCCATTTATCTTGTATAATTCTCCTCTGAAGCAGTTTTTGGATTCATAAAAAAGAGTATCATGTTCTTCAGATCTGTAGTTTTTATATTTGGGAAGAGCTTACCATTTACCATGATAGAAATCTCTCCTCTTTCCTCTGAGGTAACCACCACAAGAGCATCTGTCTCCTCAGCAATACCAAGGCCAGCTCTATGCCTGGCACCATGGTGCTTCTGAATCTGCTTGGAGTCACTTAAGGGCAGATAGCAAGCAGCTCCTGCAATCCTTCCTTCTTGAATAATCAGTGCTCCATCATGAAGAGGTGTTAGTGGAAAAAATATTGTTCTTATAAGTTCCTCGGTTATAGCTGCATCTATAACAACTCCAGATTCCACAAAGCTACGAAGCCCTGTACTCCTCTCAATTACAAT
>MWCI01000089.1 GCA_002069965.1 Spirochaetes bacterium ADurb.Bin218
TGATCAAAAAATGGGACTCCAGAGGAAATCCTTGATGGCTCAATAGAGTCAAGCTTCATTTTTAAAACTATTTCAGTTTCACTTGTTTTTCTTGTGATTTCAGCAAATCTTTCCATAAAAAATAGCCTACTTAATCTTCTATAATTTTACATAGCAATTAAAAGAGTCAAGTTTTAAAAGTTTAATCTCGAATTTACAATCAATTTGAGTTCAAAGACAAATCCACAACCTCTATACACCTCTTACCATTACGGAGGGTCAAATTATAAAGCCTTGATTGATGGTAAAGAGATTTATAAATCGGTGTTTTACAAGAAAAAATTACCTGCACTCTGGAAAAATCACTGTTTAATAATTTAACCTCTGTCCTATTTTGTAAATAAGAAATTGCAGTGATATACAAACTCCTGTTCAAAAAAGAAACATCTGGCAAATAAAAAAGAACCGAATTATTGCTATCCTGCAGTCTAAGCAGTTCACCATAAGGGGAATTTTTCAACAATAAAATAGAATTACCTTCAAGAATAAAATCCCTATAGTCATCATTGACAAAAAAAACATTGCCCAATGAAAAGCTCTCAATATCAAAAACAACAAATCCCTGACTATCACCACCATAGATAGAAAAAACTATATTTCCATTTTCGGCAATGGCAGCTTTTTTTATATAAATATAGGGGTAAAATAAATTCTTTTGAAGAGTTAAAGTTTCTTTATCAAATAATAAAATTCCACTGCCCTTAAGGGAAGTTCCAGCTACAACTATTTGTTTTGCCCATATAGATATTGTCTTATAATTATAATCTGCAGGTAGGTAGATCTGTCTTAAAATATTGCCTTTGATATTATCATAAATTGCAAGGGAAAATTTTGAATTATCTCTCAAAATAAGAGCTAAAACCTCACCAGAGATTGCAAAATCCTCAACATCTTCACCTATGATTAAATTTTTAGATTCTATATCGGAATTAAAATTTTCTTTTAGATACTGAATAAATAAATTTTTATTCTCTTCCTTAGTAACCCCACTATGCTTTTCCAGTGCAGATTCAAAAGAGCCAAAAAATGCACTATCCTTTAAAGAACGCAAAAAAATTTTTCTTCCAAACTTTTGATTGATAAAATCAAAAAATGCACAATTTAGTGAAGAATAATAAGGATTTGATAGATTTCTTAAATCTATTATCTGATCTTTCCTGTTATGGAAAAAATCTGTAATAACTAACCTATCTATTGCCGAAAATCCATTTTTTGCATAAAATTGCAGGCTATCTATAAATTGACTGTCATTATATGAAATTCCATCTTGCCCATTAAAAAACTCAAAAAAAATCTTTTTATATAGGAAATCTTTAGATTCACTAAAATCAACTTCAGGGGAAATGACTATGGAATTTAAAAATGAGCTACTGTTAGAAATTTCTATGTTAATCCTTTGATATAAAGAAAACTCCAAAAAATTTTCTATCTGTGAATAAAAATTCTCTGCTAAATCTGCAATCCTTAGAGCAAAACCAGTAAATTCTGCATTATGTCGTATAGTGAAGTGCTCTGTATTTATGGTTGCTTTTTCTGCCTGTGCAGTTACTGAAATAGAAAAAAAAGCAACCATAAATATTATAATTTTAAAGCGCATAGTTAAACATTACCAAGAAAATAGAGAGATTTAATTTCTTCTGAATTAACCCTACCCTCATTAATTATCCTTAAGGCATCACAGCTTATATCAATTATTGTAGGCATTGTATGAGTTTTGTTAAATTCATTTATTATTAACAAAGAACAGAAATTTTTAAATTTCCTGATTATATCTTTTTCATTTAGAGCCATCTTTTTTATGCAATTTTTTGCAGGAACATAAACAAGAGGCATGCCTACTCTGTTTATGATATCAAGAAGATACTTGTGCCTTGGCATTCTCATCATTACACAGCTATTATGGCGGCAATCTCTCTTCTTCAGTTGGACAGTTACCTCTCCTGGCCATAGCCTCCGCAAAAAATCGTAAGAGCTCTTGTCTATATAGGCAATATCCTCAAGCATCTTAAAATTTGAGATTATAAACTCAAAATTTTCTTCTCTATTGCCCGCAATTTCTTTAATGGCCTTTACAACATCATCTCTATTTATGCCGACCAGGCCATATATAGCATCTACTGGCATAACAAAGATCTCCCCATTTTTTAAGGCATTAACCACACAATCTACATGTTCACAGGCAATGGATCCATCCTTTTTTAACCTTTTAATCTCGTAAATTCCCCGCGTAATTTTACTGACTGGCATCATCACATAACCTTTCCCTGCAATAGTTTATTCCGTTTAGGAGATTATGAACAATCCTTCCTACAACATTATCTTTACAAATCTGATAATGGCTGTAGTGCTGATGCAAACACTTAACATTATCTATTTCCTTAATGCCGCCTATACCTGATGCTAAAATTTTACTATTAAACTCCAGGGGGCTAATTTCACCAAAGTATTTTGAGTATAAGTTCCTTCTAAGATAATAATAATTTGCATGAGCATTTTTCATAAGATCCACCAGAACCCTGTCCGAATTTATAAAAGATGTTACCTTTTTAATATAACCATAAGATTCAAATTCGTGTATTTTTTTATTTAAAAAAGGACAGGTTAACCACAGAGGATTGGCTATTGCCATATAATTTGGCTTTTTTTCCAGAGTTTCTGGATTAATATCACAGGGATTGAGAAGAATCACAGAGGGATAACCGTATATACATTTTTGAACAATTCCAGCCATGCTAATATTTTCAGAATTAAGCTGCCACTTAATGACTTTAATATCATTACAATCAAAAGCTGAAAGTATTTTATCCATCTGAAGACTCTTCCTTCATCTTTATGCGATTTATATAATAAACAACTACCATTATAGAAATAATAATCCATATAATCCTGAGGTGGAATAGATCCACCTCAAAGTTCATATTTTTCTGAGGAAAATTTTCCTCTTTAAGCCTATAATTTTCATCAAAGATTATAACTTTCCCATCTGAATATATAAGCCCTGAGGCAGCTATGTCACTTTGTGAATAATTGCCTGCTCTATATTCTTCAAGGCGCCTCTGCAACTGCTCATTTGCCTGTTTTTTTTGCAAAATCTTCTGCTGCAGAAGTTCATATTTGCTTTTCAGCCTGTTACGCTCAAGCAAACCGCTTTCGCTAAATATAAAAATATATATACTGAACAGGCCAAATATTAGCAAAATCAATTTAAAACGATTATTACCTGACAAGGTTATAAAAAACCCCTTTCCCCTTAAATGCTGCCATAGAGCCAAGCTCTTCTTCTATTCTAAGCAACTGATTGTATTTGGCAATTCTGTCAGTTCTTGAAAGTGAACCTGTCTTAATCTGACCTGTATTTAAGGCAACAACTAAATCTGCAATTGTTGTATCCTCTGTCTCACCGGATCTGTGGGAAACAACCGCAGTGTATCCTGCCCTCTTTGCCATCTCAACAGCCTGAATAGTCTCTGTTAAAGTTCCAATCTGATTTAGCTTTATGAGTATAGAATTGGCAACCCCTTTTTCTATTCCGCTTTTTAGCCTTTCTGTATTTGTAACAAAAAGGTCATCGCCAACAATCTGAATCTTCTTTCCATACTTTTCTGTCATGAGCTTAAAGCCATCCCAGTCATCCTCTGCAAGACCATCCTCTATGCTTATAATTGGATATGCCTCTATTAACTTGCCATAAAATTCAACCATCTGCTCACTTGTCTTTTCACTCTTATCGCTTCTTGCAAATACGTACTTTTTCTTCTTGGAATCATAAAACTCACTTGCAGCAGGATCCATGGCTATCATTATATCCTTTCCCGGCTTAAAGCCAGCTTTTTCAATAGCCTTCATTATCATCTCAAGTGGCTCTTCATTTGATTTTAGATTTGGGGCAAATCCACCCTCATCTCCAACTGCTGTTGAATGACCATTTTCCTTTAAAACGCTCTTTAGGGCATGAAAGGTCTCTGCTCCCATTCTAAGTGCTTCTCTAAAGCTTGTTGCTCCCACAGGCATTATCATGAATTCCTGCATATCCACGCTTGAATCGGCATGGGATCCACCATTGATTATATTCATCATAGGCACAGGAAGTTCGCAGGCGTTAACCCCGCCTATATACCTATAAAGAGGCATATCAAAGGTATTTGCCACAGCCTTTGCACAAGCCAGAGACACTCCAAGTATTGCATTGGCACCAAGATTTCCTTTATTTGGAGTACCATCGAGCTTAATCAGAGTATTATCTATCTCTATCTGATTCATGGCATCCATATCAAGAATGGCATCTGCTATTATGTCATTTACATTAGAAACAGCCTTTAATACACCCTTACCAAGGTATCTCTTCTTGTCACCGTCCCTTAACTCAACAGCTTCATGTTCGCCAGTTGATGCTCCTGATGGAACTGCAGCCCTACCTACTGCACCTGACTCAAGCTCAACATCCACCTCAATAGTTGGATTTCCCCTTGAATCAAGAATTTCTCTTGCCTTTACCTCTGTAATAAATGTCATTACATCTGCTCCTTAAAATTTTTTAATTTTCTATATCTTAAATTATATTATAAGCTCTACAAAGACAACAAACACAAATGAAAAAAAATTATGAAACACAAAAATTTCTATATCTCTCTCTTGCAAGATTATATATCTCCCTAACAAGAGATTGAGGATCATCAAGATATTTCTTCATTCTTGTATATACAATGTTTCGGACTCTATTTATATTTACAGCAGACCCTCCAAGCATAACATTGATTTCCCTTTCCAAAGTTCCATAGGAATCTGCTGAATATTCTATTTTCATACCAATTATATTTTCCTGCATTTGCCTGTGCTCAAGCTCAAGCTCAATGAGTTCTTCTCTCTTTTCTTTTTTTTCTGAAATTACCACAAGGGATGGCAAATTATCCTCAAAATCCTTAGCAAGTAAATAGTCATCCAGTTCATTGTCAAAATTAAACAATACCAAAAGCGACTCCAGAGATGAGCCATAAATAGTAATATTAGATTTGCTTATAATATTTTTTGAAGGATTAAAGGATATAGATTTATAAGAAGAAAATGTATTTGAACCAGCCTCGCCTCTGCCTATATAAAGAATATCTTCATCCCTCAGATTAAACTCTGCCATATTTTTTTCAATCTCGATACTGCGCCTGTTACCTGAAATGAATCTTACAATATCTCCTGTGTAAACCTCTCTATTGCTTACAACTGTCTTTTTATACTCAGTTGCCAGAAGGTTATTCTTATCAAGGCCAAGTCTCTTCATATACTCAATGGAGATCTCAAAGGGTATAGCTGTAAAAACAAGAGGATTGTATTGTTTTATATGTCTAACAAAAAGCTCAGCCCCAGGAAATATCCGGGCCTTCTTGCCAACCATTGAAACAACCTCTGTTGGCACATCCTTTAAAAGAAAATCGGGATAATATACTCCCAGCTTAAAAAAGGATACAGGTATATCTGTTTCTTCAGAGATTATCCTGTTATTCTTATCAAGGATCCCCTCAAGCTTTGCCGCATTTTGATCAAGTAATAAGGCATCCAGCAGGTTATTGTAATCCCCTATTTCTAAAAAATC
>MWCI01000090.1 GCA_002069965.1 Spirochaetes bacterium ADurb.Bin218
GCAAGATACGACATTCCCAAATATTCCATTAAATTCCTCCTGAAATTTTTGTGTTTTTGTTAAGCATTATTAATTGTAAACTACTTAACCCTTCTATTTCAACCTGTAATACAGGTTTTAATGAGCATGCATCGACGATCCTATGAACATCGCTGATAGAGCTGTAAATATATAAGCCTGAATGAATGCTACCAACAATTCAAGCAGATATATGATCAACGATAAGGAAACGGATCCGACACCAACCAGATAACTCTGGAACATCATAACAAGATACAAAAAGATAACTATTACTATATGGCCTGCAGTCATATTTGCAAAAAGTCGGACTGTGAGAGCAAAGGGCTTAATAATAAGACCCATTACTTCAATTGGCCACAATAGAAAATACATCAAAAATGGTATGCCATGAGGAACTATACCAGAGAAAATCCATAAAGGACCCTGCTTAATTGTCCCAACAGCAATCATACCAAAAAGAGTAAACAAAGCAAGACCAGCTGTTACTGCCAGATTCCCTGTAGAAGTGGCAAGCATTGGAACCAGCCCCAGATAGTTTGCAAACATTATAAAGAAAAATACTGAGCAAAAATAAGGCATAGCCTTCTTTGCGTAATCGTGCTCAAAGTTAGGTTCAACAATTTCATCGTGAACAAAACCTATGAGAGCTTCCCACATATTGACCCATCTAGACTTAGAACCCATTGGTGAATTCTTAATCTTACGGGCAAGAGGTATAAATACCAACGCACACAAAACAAGCGCCAGCCACAGCATCAATACCCACTTTGTGATTCGCAAATCAAATATCCCAAAAAATTTAACAGGAGTAGCCGTAATAATCTCAACAGCATGACCATGCATACATTCTGTTATAGGCTTTTCCGCAGGGATATGAAAACCAAGGAGAGTATTGAGCTTAAAAATGAGATTTCCGAAATAATCGAAAAAACCATGAGGAGTAACATGATAAACAAAGGGTTGATCTGTTACGTGACTAATTACTATATCATACATCGACTCTTCTGCACAAGCTGCACTTTCTGCATGCGATGTAACTATAGTATTTATAATTTGATGAACAAAATGAACCATAAGGATACAACCTCATTTTTGTATATATATTTTAATCACAAAAAATACAGTCACACCATAAAATCTAAAATTTCTTATTTTTTAAGATAACAAAACATACTGCTTCCGACAAGTTTGAGTTACTATTTTCTCTCTATTATAAAATATTTATTTCTTTATTTTTTATATTTATTTTATTTATTTCTATTAACACACACCGAACAAACTGTATCCATTAGTTCTGCCAAAAGATAATCATATGCTTTTATTTTGTAAATCTTTTTTTTAATTATATTTTGATTATTTCCATTTTTTTTTCAAATTAAGCCCAAAGAGTGCAAAGACATTCTTTGTCAGCACCATTATAGTTTAATGCCAGTTCCACTTTTTTCTTTTCTTCTCTTCGTATTTTTGATCTTTGGTCTCTTCAATTTTTAAGTCTTTCATTAAATGATAAAAGCCCACAGCCATGCCAATAGCTGTGCATATAGCAAGAAATAATGGCGATTTGTTAAATTTTTTATCAAGCCAATTGCCACCAAGAACAAACAATAGAATGGTTATTGCTAATTGGATGCCAATTGTTATATGGGCAAATAAAACCTGTCCAGAACTTCTCTTTTGCTTCACCATCACTCCATGCTAAAAAAGTATTAAGACTATAATCATCATATTTATTTTTTTTGCAATAAATATTTATATTTTTATATGACTCTTTTAAATTTTCTTAAATATGCCACTTGAAATTCCGATCTCTTAAACAGGTGCACCTTGATGCCCACTGTTTTTCTAAGGAGTGAATAATGCTGAGTATTTCTGTTAACCTGATTCTTAACGGTGATGAATATATTGCCAATTGCCCTGAGCTTGACATAAATTGCTATGGTTCAAATAAAAATGAAGCCATCCGCAGACTTAAAAATGTAATTCAATTTTATATTACCTCTGCAAAAGAGCTTGGACTGGAGCTTACAGAGATAAAAGAGATAAACATAGAAGGATGTGATAAAATTTACACATCAAACTTAGTCATACCAAAGACAGATAAGATCAATTAAAAAAATCAATAAACAGTAAAATTACTTCTGGAAAGGAGCTCTTCTTCCAATTTAATCTTAAGGCTTAAGAGCTCCTTCTGTGACGGAGTTTCTTTTGAGGTTTCTTTGTATTTTTCTTTTATATAGCTGTATTTATATAAACCTGATATAAAGCTAAACCTGCGGCAGTTCCAGCTCTGGATAAAACTCTCCGTCAATAGGAAGTTATCCTTCTGTGCAAGGCCTGATATAATCCTTTCCTGAAAAATCTTTCTTGCCTCTTCCCTCTTATCAAGAAGGGAATATTGTGCAACAGTGTTATCATTTTTTAAAAAAGCAAAAAGAGACAGGAGTTCATCAAAGTCCCCTGTTGTAAAGGTATCCCCATCCCAAGAAAAGAGAACCTCATTTTTATTATTAAAATAAGCTCTATCTATCAAAGAGATTGCTTCCTTAAATTCTGGGAGATTTTCAGAAAAAAGATAGTTCCCATATTCAGCTTCAACAGAAGATTTAAATCTCTCAAGAAGTGTTTTACTTTTAATTCTCTTTATAATATCACTATATTTTAGATCATAGGAGGCATATCTCTTCACAATGAATATGGAATTATTTAATATTACAGGAAAAGCAATAAACTCCCCATCTTTTATGGTTCTTAAGAAATTGAGCAAGGACGAATCAATGGCAGACATGGGATATATGTCCCTATATATCTTATCTTCAGAGTATTTCTCTGCCAGAGATTGAAAATCTTTTCCTTCCTTAAGTTGAGCTATTATAAAGAGCGCAAGGGCGATTTTATCTTCTATTATCTTTTCCTTTGCCTTAGGCTCTACCTCTGGTATATTAAGCCTTATAAAGGCAAGATCAAAAGCCTGTTCACGGTATTCACTTTTAATCAATCTGTAATTTATATAGGAGGATGACAGATAGCTCCAGTACAAAACCCTCTCTATTCTTTTAAAATACTCTGACTCACAAAAACCATCCCTTTGTGCCATATCACAAAGTATTAACTCAAGAGCCATTTTCTTAAAAAGAGCAATACTGTCCTCATCTTTAACTGGCAGTTCTAAAGTCCTGCAATCACACCACTGCTTGAACTCACCAAAAGTAACACTCCTGCCAAAAAAAGAAAAGAGCTTCTTTTTATTGCTATTGCAATAGCAACACAAGGCAATTGAAAAGATCAAAAGCAATGTTGCAAAGTATTTCAATCTCATTGTTTATCTTTAAGATCCATGCAGATCTGTGCATAGGCTGAATGATTATGTATGGACTCCATATTTTCTGATTCCACAGAAAACCACAATATTCCCTTCATTTTCATCAATTTTTCTGCTGCATTGCGCACCATATCCTCAACAAATACAGGATTTTCATAAGACTTCTCGGTAATATATTTTTCATCCTCTCTTTTTAAAATTGCAAATATATCAGAGCTGGCTGAAGTCTCTGCAACCTCTATTACGTCTTCAATCCAGATCTTTTCCTTTGCCTTAACCTGCACAGTAAAAAAGGATCTCTGATTATGCGCACCAAAGCTACTGATCTCCTTTGAGCATGGACAAAGGGACAAAACAGGAACCTTTACCTCAAGCATATAATAATCTGCATCAGAATTAGCCACAAGGCGGCAGGTGTATTCCATCTTTGCTTCCTCTCCAGAAACAGGAGCAGCCTTTGTTATAAAGTAAGGAAACTCAATCTCAAAGTGAGCTGTTTCAGCATCAAGCTCTCTTTTCATCTCATCCAATATTTCCCCTATCTTTAAAGTGCTTATTCCCTCTCTATAACGGTTAAGTATTTCTATAAATCTACTCATATGAGTTCCTCTAAAATGATGAGGAAGGTTTACATACATATTCACCTTTGCCACAGTATGCTGCCTACCCTCTCTCCTATCAAGGACAACAACTGGATATCTTATATCCTTTACTCCAACCTTGTTTATGGGAAGGTTGCGAAAATCAGGTTCTGATTGAATATCTCTTAAATCTTTTTTATCCATGAAAATTTTCCTGAAACTTAACGATCTTTTACAGGTAATCTAAAAATCAGGCAGTAAGAATAACAGGTCCCTTTTTGGTCACTGCAATGGTATGCTCAAACTGTGCTGCCATAGCACCATCACATGTCACAGATGTCCAGCCATCTTCAAGAATCTTAAGCTCTCCAGAGCCATTGGTAACAATAGGCTCAACAGCCATAACCATTCCATCTCTTATCTCCTCCCCTGTTCCTCTATTGCCATAGTTTGGAACAACGGGGGGTTCGTGTAGAGCAAAACCTACTCCGTGGCCTGTGAAATTCCTTACCACAGAGAAACCCTCTTTTTTAACGAAATTTTCTATAGCATAGCCGATATCGCCAATAGTCTTTCCTGGATAAATTTCATTTATGCCAACAAAAAGCGCCTTATAAGCAATCTCAGCCAATTTTTCCCCGATGGGGGAAACATCTCCAACACAGATGGTAATACATGAATCTGCAAAATACCCATTTAGGACAGTTCCTGTATCTATCTTTACTATATCTCCATTTTTGATAAAGACCTTTTTTGAAGGGACACCGTGAGAGGCAACTTCGTTTATAGATATGCAGGAAGCATAAGAATACCCCCTTACAGTCTTAAAAGCAGCTCTTGCCTTTTTTTTTAAAATGTAATCATCAATAAAGGAATCCAATTCCCATGTAGACAAACCAATTAGATCCATTTTTTTTATGGAGTCAAAAAGGGAACTTATTATTATGCCGCAATCCCTTATACGCCTGATGTCATTTTCATCCTTTAATTTTACAATCTTATTCATCCAATGTCCCAGCTTCGGTTAATAGAGACTCCTGCTCTGAAACTACCGCCCTGGCAGGAGATTTACTTTGCTTTTGTTCCTGTTTCCCCTCAGCCTTTGAAGCATCCTTGGGTTTTTCTTCTTGAGTTGAAGAAATTATACCTGCTTCTTTTTTTATCCTTTCTTCAATTTCTTTGCAAAGAACCTCATTATCCCTAAGATACTTCTTTGCATTTTCTCTTCCCTGACCTATGCGCTCATCCCTGTAGGAATACCATGTTCCTGATTTATTAATAATATCATATTTTACTGCAAGGTCAAGAATTCCTCCTTCCTTTGATATTCCTGTATCATACATAATATCAAACTCAGCCTGTCTAAAAGGAGGAGCAACTTTATTTTTCACAACCTTTACTCTCACTCTATTGCCAATGGAATCCTCACCATTTTTAAGAGTCTCCACTCTCCTTATATCAAGCCTCACAGAAGAATAGAACTTCAGTGCGTTTCCACCTGTGGTAGTCTCTGGTGAGCCAAACATAACCCCTATCTTCATTCTTATCTGATTTATAAAGATCACACAGGTATTTGACTTTGCAATA
>MWCI01000091.1 GCA_002069965.1 Spirochaetes bacterium ADurb.Bin218
GAATGATTTAAAAAAATATCGTATTATGAAAGATGCTATCTATGATTTCATAATCAAACTTAAAGCCTCTATCAGGATGTTTGAAAGAGGCTCAAATATAGAGGACTTATTGCTCGAATCAAGTTAAGGAATTAATACTGATATTTTTTTAAAGTTTCACCAGAGCCCATATTAGCCTCATAACTTCCATTCTTTGATATTTCTGGGAACTCACTTCCTCCATTAAGCCTCCACACAGTATTTGCTGTTATGCGATAAAGCCTTGTATCTGTAAAATCTTCTCCAAAGACAGATTTATCAGAACTATAAGCTGGATGCCTATCAAAAAGAACTATGAGATTTATACCCTGGCCATCAACAAATCCTTCTTTCATCTCTTCAACGTCTACAAGGAGATCTTCTTCAAGATCACAATCTCCGTCTCCATAATACATTATTGTCCACTGATTTTCAGGCGACGGCTCTACAGCCGAATCACCACCTCCCCCACAAAATGTAAATGATGTAAAAACCAAAGCCAAATAGGAAAATAATACTGTCCTCTTAAAAAAAGCCTTCACAAAATCCTTCATTCTAAACTCCTTATCTTTGATAAAAAAACAAGATAAACACTATAAGACGGCCATTTTTCCTGTCAAATTAAATACCCCAAAAAGATTTGACAAAGGAAAAACTTTAATTAAATCTTTAAAAGGGTCAAAACAATAACTAACTAATACAATATCCATGCATTTACCATGATAAGACATATAGCTCATAACCTTATACTTTTTTCTGGACTTGCCTGCTTCCTTACTGCATGTGGCCAGTTAGTTGTAAAAAAGCGCAAACTGGAAAACATCAACCTCTTTATTCTTTTTGCACTAATGGGAATAATATTGCTGCAGTTTTATTCTGTTGTAACTTTTAAAATACTCTCCTACCCTGTAATAATTTCCTTTCACTCAACTATAATGTTTATCTTTTCCCCAATACTTTATTTCGCCTACTATGTAGTTGCCTTCCCTGAGATAAAACCTCCAAAAAAATTTTATCTCTGCTTTATCCCTGCAGCCATAGCTTTTATTGGAGACTTATATCTCTTTTTTTTAGACAATCATACAAAGCAAACATTGGTGCAAAATTTCTTTGGTAATATAAATTCTCCGGGGGTGACCCTTTTTAAGCTTGGGGCATCCTTTGCAATCCTACAGATGCTTCTGTATCATCTTGCCCTCATAAAGGTTCTGATACCTGCTTTACACAACAATAATGGCCGTAACATCATTCTCATCACCTTTATTTACTCAATTTGTTCTGCCTCCTCATCTATAATTGCAATACCTGGATATATCCAAGGAAATCCAGACTTTATAAGATACAGTGCAATAATCATATCTATATCCTTTATATTTACATATTTAATAGGCATAAGATACCCGGACTTTCTGCAACTGCTCTCAATCAATGTAAAGAAAACCTCCTACTCAAAATCACTGCTCAAGGGATTAAACACAGGCCTTTTACTGCAAGAGCTTGAGCTTTTAATGAAAGACAAAAAACTCTTTTTAAACGAAGAGATCACCCTTAAAGATATTGCCGAAACCCTGCACATATCTCAACATCAGCTTTCGCAACTTATAAACGAAAAATTCAATGTTAACTTTAATACCTTTATAAACTCCTACAGAATTGAATTCGCAAAAAGCCTTCTTATAGAAAAACCTCACCTAACTGTGCTTACAATAGCTTATGAGTCTGGTTTTAATTCCAAATCTACATTTTACGACGCCTTTACAAAGCATGCAGGAGTTACTCCTCTGGAATACCGCAAAAATCACTCTTTAAAAAAACACTCCTAACATTACGGCAAAAAAATACCATTTAGCTTAAATTTTAAGTCCGAAATTATATATTCGGACGATCTTATCTGAAATATGATATATAAAAAAGAATCATAGGCTAAATATTATTTGAATTTCAAAAATTTATGGATTATATAAATATTATAATAAAACTTTATTCCAATTTAGATAAAGAACTTAAAATTACAGATTACAACCCAGACAAAGGTATTATTCTTCAAGCAAAGAAAGGAAGCCGTCTTGTCACTATAATTAAAAAGGCTGGGATTCCATATAATAGCAAATATGCCATTTTTGCTAATGGAGAAAGATTCTCTAAATGGAAAAAACTTCACCAATCCTGTGAGATTTCTATTCTGAAGATCTCCGGTGGTGGATAAAAATAAATAAATTAATTTAATTAAGGAGAATATATGCAGGAGATTACCGGCACCAGTAACAAAATTCTTGAGGTTGATCTCTCAACAAAAACTTTCTCTGTATACAATGTCTCAGAGGAAGAGCTCCGTCTTTATTTAGGGGGAAAAGGCCTTGCTCTTAAACTTCTTTATGACAGAATGAAGCCAGGGATAGATCCTCTATCTGAGGATAACATGATTGCCATATCAACAGGAGTCTTTATGGGAACAGGAGCTCCCTGTTCTGGAAGATTTGCCGCTGCAACAAAATCACCTCTTACAGGCATTATGACATCATGCTCCTGTGGCGGCCCCTTTGGCATGGCACTGAAGACATCAGGATGGGATGGGATGATAATAAAGGGCAAAGCAAAAGCTCCCACCTATCTCTATGTGGACTCAAAAGGAGTAGAGTTTAAGGATGCAAAAAAACTATGGGGCAAAGATACTCAAAGCACCCAGGAAGAAATTCTAAAAGATGCAGGTGGCGCAATTGCAATTGGTCCTGCTGGAGAAAACTTAGTACGCTTTGCAAATGTTGCCTCAGGTCATAGATTCCTGGGCAGAGGCGGCATGGGAGCTGTAATGGGTTCCAAAAACCTCAAAGCTGTTGTGGCAAAGGGAAGCGAATTTAAAATCATCCCTGTTAATAAAAAGAAATTTGAAAAGGCAAAGCTAAAGGCAATTAAATATATAAACAGAAATGATATATCAGGTGGCACATACAGAAATTTTGGCACAAACGCCAATGTTAACCTGAATAATGCAGCTGGAATACTACCTGTGCGCAACTTCACAGGGGGAAGCCATGGCGAGGCTCACAAGATATCCGGTGAGACTATGGCTGATAGATTCAAAACAACATTCAGCACCTGTAAACCCTGCACAATACTTTGCGGACACAAGGGCAACATTGCAGGAGAGACAAGACAGATCCCTGAATATGAAACTGTTGGTCTTCTGGGTTCTAACCTCAACATTTTTGATCCAGTTGCAATATCAGACTTCAATGAGATCTGCACAAAAATGGGTATGGATACCATAACTGCAGGAGGAACTATTGCCTGGGCAATGGAGGCAACAGAAAAGGGTCTCTTTAAAAGCAATCTCAAATTTGGCAAAGTTGAAGGGATTGCCGAAGTCCTCCATGACATTGCATATATGAAGGGCATTGGTGCAGATCTTGCTATGGGTTCAAGGTTTTGCGCAAAAAAATATGGCGGTGAGGATTTCGCAATTCAGGTAAAAGGCATGGAGATGGCAGCTTATGATCCGCGAGGTGCCTTTGGCCAGGCTCTTTCTTATGCAGTAGCAAATCGCGGGGCATGTCACCTCTCTTCAACAGCCTTTGTCCTTGAGGCTTATATGGATTTAATAGAGGCTTACTCTTTCAGGAGCAAGGCATCTCTTGTTAAATATCAGGAAAATCTCATTAGCGCTATTAACTCTTTGCAAACATGCCTCTTTACTGCTTTTCCTTACGAGCTTGAGACTCCTTTAATGAGATTTTCTCCTAAATTTGTTCTTAAGCTTTGCATGAATCTTATGGCTGGCATTGCAATGAGATTTGTTGATATTAGCCTCTGGCCAGAGATGTGGTCTTCCATTACAGGAATAAGAATGGGCATGACTTCTATGCTGAAAGCGGGGGAACGAATCCATGTCCTTGAAAGGCTTATGAACTGCAACGAAGGTGTCTCAAGGAAGGATGATACTCTGCCTGATAGACTTCTGAGAGAATTTCGCAAATGTGATTCAAAGGAAAGGCCTATTCCATTGGAAAAAATGTTAAATAGATACTACTTTATCCGTGGATACGATAAAAATGGCGTTCCAAAGGCAAAAACTCTAAAAAAACTTAAAATAAAAATTGCGGGAGAATAATTATGCAGATACCCGAATTCTTCAGCTTTTATAACAAAACAAGAATAACTTCTGGCAAAAAAGCCATTGAAAATATTCCCTTTGAGCTTGGGAATATGGACGCATGTAAACCAATCATAATTACAGATAAACAATCCGCTCAAGCTGGCTTTGTAAAAACATTGATTAAGGCCTTTGGAGATTCAGGTCTTACTATTGGTGCAATATATGATAATGTCAGCTATTCCACTATTGGAACTATAAAGGAGATCGCTGAACTTTTTATTGCACGGGGATGCGATAGCATTATATCCCTTGGAGGAGAAAGAGTTACATCTGTGGCAAAGGGTGTAAACATAATTGTGTCAAATGAACTAAAAGACCTTTCAAACTTTGAGGCAATAAAAAATAATTTAAACCTTAAACCTCTGTTTTTTATTGCCACATCCCTTTCCACTGGAACAGAAACCTCCTCCTCTGCTATAATTGATGGTAAGGTTTTATCAAGCAGTGAACTCATGCCAGATATAGCGTTTATTGATCAAAGAATGCTAAGGAGATTTTGTGACAGAGAGTCCACTTTATTGTCTGCCATAAGATCTATTGGCCATTCCATAGAGGCATGTTCTCAAAGCAACTGTAATCCAATGATAGATTCCTTTGCCTTTTCTTCAATTCAATTAATTGCAGAAAATATTTTCAGGGCAACAAAAACCATCACCTGCAGCAAAAGCAAAGTAGGTCTTGCAAATGGCCTTGCAATCGCTGGCATTGTGTCATCCAATGCCATGGAGGGATTTTGTAGCTACACAGCAAGGCTTCTGTCAAAGACAACCAATTTCAGCTTTGACTTGCTCTACTGCACAATACTTCCACACTTTTTGGATTTTAAACTAAAAAGCACAAAGGAGAGTATAAGAGAAGAGCTATTGTTACCTATTGCTGGAATTGATATATACTGCAGCAGTGACATAAAAGAGAGAGCTGATAAAGCTGTTGCCATGCTATTTGATATAATAAGAGAGTCAAAAGTTGTTCCTCCAAACTTAAGTTCCCTTAAGATCCCTGAATATAAGGTAGAGGAAGCCTTACTTGAGGCAGAAAAAATTTATGACAGTCAATTTGGGAAAAAAGGCTGCCAGAAAATACTTAAATCTGCCTTTAGCTCTGATATCATAAATGGAGGTGAGCAGTAATGAATATTGCAAAATATCCTGAAATAAAAAGTGGAAAGAAGACTTTAAAAAAAATCTATGTAGCAATTAT
>MWCI01000092.1 GCA_002069965.1 Spirochaetes bacterium ADurb.Bin218
GTTATGCTATAAGCTCCTTGCAGAGGTTGAAAAGCATAGAGATGAATATAAGGCGATTTTGTGCCCTTTGCGTGGCGGCTTTTTTCTTTCTTATTTTATGAGTCAGCACCTTAATCTGCCAATATCTTATATTGAGATTTCCTCTTATGCTGGAAAGGAGCAGAGGAGATTCCAAATTGGCATAAAACCAGAGCTTATTGAAGGGAAATTTTTGCTCTGCGACGATATATATGATAGTGGAAATACAATAAAAAAGATTCATTCTATGTATCCTCAGGTTGAATTTGATACAATATGCCTTGTGTCAAAGGTGAAGGATGCAGGTGTTACCTATGGAGTTCTTGTGGAAAAGGATCGCTGGGTAGACTTTTTCTGGGAAGTAATGTAAAAATTTTGGAGGATTTTTATATGATCAATAGAATTATAGCTATCTTGTTTCTTACTTTTATAATAGTAACATGTATAATTTTATTTTTTCCTGCTTTATTTATATGGCTTGTAACTCTTCCTTTTGATAAGAAAAAAATCATCCTGCACCAATATACATGCTTTTGGGGCGCTTTATATACATGGGTAAACCCAGCATGGAGGATTCATATTATTGACAGACATAAGTTCCAAAGAGGGAAGGTCTATGTTGTAGTTTCAAATCATCAGTCGCAGCTTGATATACTTGTTGCCTTTAATCTATTTAGACATTTTAAATGGGTCTCCAAGATTGAGATCTTCAAAGTTCCCTTTGTTGGATGGAATATGTATCTTAACAGATATGTGAGGCTTGTCCGTGGAGATAAAGAGAGCATTGCTGAAATGATGAGGGTAAGTGAAGAGAGGTTAAGAGAAGGCAGCTCTGTGTTTATTTTTCCTGAAGGAACAAGATCTGCAGATGGAAGAGTGCAGAAGTTTAAGCCAGGGGCATTTATACTGGCACATAAGCTGAAATTACCTATTTTGCCAATAGCTATTTCTGGAACAACAAATGCTCTTCCAAAGCATAGCATGAATTTTCATGGGGTGCACAATCTTTACCTTAAGGTTTTAGATGAGGTGCCCTATGAGGCTTTTGCAAATATGAGCATTGAGGATACTGCTGAATTTATTCGTTCAAAAATTATAGAAGGCGTTGATTCCCTCTTGATTTTAGATAAAGAAAGATCAAAGAAATAGGCTGTTAAAATCAGCCATTTCTTTGAGAAAGCCCCATCTTTTGCCACATTCGTAAAAATATAAAAATACTATTGAAAATATTCATTCTTTTATGTATATTAAAAGATAGTATTTATTATTTAATATTTTTCTCTAAATAAATTCTCCATGCCTCAAAGTGGGAGGTGCTATATAATTTGCAGCTTTTTATTAAATAATACTAAAAAAGGAAGGTCTTTATGGATTTTAATCTAACGTCTCTTTCCTTTCTCAATGAATCAAAGTTCAATTCCATTGATACCTCTAAGGTTTATGATATTGTAATAATAGGAGGTGGACCTGCAGGCCTTACTGCTGCTGTATATGCCATGAGAAAAGGGGCATCTGTTGCATTAATTGCAAAGCATGCAGGAGGCCAGGTTGCAGAAACCTCAGGCATAGAAAACTACATGGGATACAGGTATATAAATGGTCTTGAACTTGTAGATAAATTTAAAGATCAGGTTTTGCACTTTACAATAGACTATGATGAGGGAGGTGAAGTAGAGGCAATTGAAGATGAAGGTATAAAAAAGGTGCTTTTAAAAGATGGAAGAATAATAAAGAGTAAGTCTTTGATTATTGCCTCTGGTAAAAGGTGGAGAAAGCTCGGAGTTAAAGGAGAAGATGAGTTTATAGGTAAGGGGGTTGCCTATTGCTCTATATGTGATGCCCCTTTTTTTGCAGGCAAAAAAGTTGTGGTTGTTGGCGGAGGCAATTCTGGAGTTGAAGCTGCAATTGATCTTGCAAAGGTGGCAAAGGAGGTTATTGTAATTCAAAATTTGGATAAGCTTACAGCAGATAAGATACTCATAGATAAATTGAATTCCTTTACAAATGTAAATTTTCTTTATAAAACAGTTGTTCGTGAAATAATAGGTGACTCTTTTGTAAAAACCATTTTGATTGAAAACACAGAATTATTGCAAAAATCAGAAATTGATGTTGATGGAATTTTTATAGAGATAGGGCTTGTGCCCAATAGCGATTTTGTCAGAGGAGTGGTTGAGCTCAATAGCAATGGTGAGATCATTGTAGATTGTTCATGCAGCACAAGTGCCAGGGGAATTTTTGCTGCAGGTGATGTAACATCTGTTCCTTTTAAACAAATCATAATAGCAGCAGGTGAGGGAGCAAAAGCTGCTCTTTCTGCATGGGAATATCTTTTAAATGAGGAGTAGGAGGATAATATGGCTCTATTTGAAGAAAAAATTCAACAGCAACTTAAAGAGATTTTAAAATCAATGAAAGAGGAAGTGACAATTGTAAATTTTACTCAGGAGATCGAATGCCCAATGTGCAGGGAAACAAGGCTTTTTGTGGAGGAAATAGGATCGTTAAGTGAAAAGCTAAAAGTTAAAGTATATAATTTTGTCACAGATAAAGAAATAGCAATGCGGTATAAAATAGATAAGATACCTGCAATTGCTCTTTTAGATAAAGATGAAAAGGATTATGGCATAAGGTTTTATGGGCTCCCTGGAGGATATGAGATTAATTCATTTCTTGGCGCAATTCTGGAGTTATCTGGAAAAAGAGAGCCAATTCCTGATGAGTTGATGAAGAGAATAAAGTCTATAGATAGGGATATTCATATTCAGGTCTTTGTTAGCCTTGGATGTCCCCATTGCCCTGCAGCAGTAAGCACTGCTCATAGGCTTGCAATGGAAAATGAGCATATAACAGCAGATATGATTGATGCCAACAACTTTGTTCCATTATCTCAAAAATATAATGTTACTGGAGTCCCCAAGATTGTTTTTAATGATAAATTTGAGTTAATTGGGGCTCACCCATTAAATACCTTTCTTGATGTTATAGATAGGCTCAAGGATTATGGTATTAATATTGATTAGTTGCTCTAAATATTGACAGTTGTTCTATTTTTTGAACGCTGTTTGTAAAATTAACTTGAAATTTAAAGTTTTCATATTTAAATAAACAAAGAGCATCGTTGGGAGCTGCTTATTATACCGATCGGGATAATTTTATGAGGATTTTTTATAGCTTTTGTATTTTTGTTTTGTTTTTTATAACAGGATGCGGCAGTCAACCAGAGGTTTTTATCCCAATTGATAGTAACTGGAAAGCCTTCAGCATTGATCTCTCCTCTGTGAATTTTGATGACAGGAACATTTCTTATAAAAATATTCCATGGAGCTATGAATTACCTCCCCTTAATGAATCTGGATGGCAAGATATTGCAAAATTGCCATCTGCCATAAATAATAAGAGGGCAAAGCAGATATGCTGGCTTTATAAAGAGTTTACCATACCTGAAAATTTTAAAGGTAAAGAACTTGCTCTCTTTGTAGGTAAAGTCTGGGATGTAACAGAGGTATATTTTAATGGAGTGCCTATTGGCAATTCAGGAAGTGAATATCCAAACTTCCATTCAGACTGGAATGTTGCTCTATCATTTTATATCCCGAGGAATTTGATAAAATATGGAACTGCAAATACTATTGTAATCAGGCAGTTTACAGATCAGCAATTAAATTTTAATGGTTCTCCTTTTATTGCAGATATATCTACAGTTCAATCCAGAACTTTTTCAGAGAGGTTTTTGGCAGAGTATCTTGTTATGTCTCTGGGCATAATGACTCTTCTATTTGGGTTATTTCTGCTTATTTATTACTTTTACTCTCAAGAAAAAGACATTCTTGTTTTGTTAATTACTGCAGCCTCTATTTTGTGGTTTTTTATAACAATGCATTTCTGGCTCCCTTCCTTTGGTCCTTTTTCCTGGAGATTTCAGGATAACTTATTTTATATTCTATCTGCACTTCTCATTTTGCTGATTTATTTTATACTGGAGAAGATGTTTACAGGCAAAAGAACCTACATCAGGGCAATTGTCTATATTGTCTTTTTGCTTACTGTTGTTTTAGCCTCCACAGCAACGAATAACTCTCCAATAACAGGTTGGAGGTTTGATCTCCTTGGACCCATTGCTG
This sequence comes from Spirochaetes bacterium ADurb.Bin218, assembly GCA_002069965.1. Classification (GTDB taxonomy): domain Bacteria; phylum Spirochaetota; class UBA4802; order UBA4802; family UBA5550; genus UBA5550. The sequence goes on from MWCI01000092.1 coordinate 4,143, forward strand.
TTTTGGTTCAGATTTTATGGGGAGTAATTATTTTCAGTGGAATAAGAAATAGCAATATAGAAGCAAAGTTTATGCTCATAGGATATGTTGTTTTTTTTATGACTCTTGTGCATGATGCACTTATGATGAATAGGACTATTATGAGCTATGCCTTTATGAGCAATATTGCCTATCCCTTTTTTATACTTTCATTCTTTTTAATTATAGCTCGAAGAGTGCAGATTATCTATAGGAGAATGCAAAGTGTAACTCAGGAGGTTAAGGTAAAGAATCAGAGGCTTGAGGAATTGCTTCTTAACATACATGAGTCAGTAGATGAACTTATTGGAATAAGTATAACTCTTAAGGATAATTCTATAGTGCTTGAAGATAAGATGAATCTTCAGGCTGCATCTCTGGAAGAAACCTCTGCAACAATGGAGGAGCTTACTGGATCTGCAGTGGCAATAGCTGACCATGCTACAATTCAAAAGAATATAATCAACGAAGGAGTAACTGTGCTGGATAATCTCAATAATCACCTCTTGAGTATATCTCAAGTTACTGGCAGGGCTGTTGATTTAAGACAGGATGTCTTGGGGAAGACTCAGGCAGTTATAGAATCACTTGATAAAATTGCCGATGGTATGTCGAAGGTAAAAGACTCATCAGATACAATATCTGATTTTGCAGATGAGATCAACGACATAGCTGATCAGACAAACCTTCTTTCACTTAATGCCTCTATTGAGGCTGCAAGGGCAAGTGTATATGGCAGAGGCTTTGCTGTGGTTGCAGAGGAGGTTGGCAA
>MWCI01000093.1 GCA_002069965.1 Spirochaetes bacterium ADurb.Bin218
CGCCTGAGACTCATCTCCTTTATGCGTTTCGCATAAGCCTCTGCATGGACAGAAGTTGAGGAAGATTGGTAAATTTCAGCAAGCGCAGAGTTGCCTCCGACTTTCTCAAAAATGTTTTTGTCTATGAGTCTTTGTCGGACAGTTGTGAGGTCAACAGGTAGTCCCTTTTTTTCCAGTTCTATGATAGCCTCAAAGATGAATCTGTGTTTTTCAAGATAAAAATCCTCCGGCTGGAGGATTTCTGTAATTCGAAGCAGCGCTTCTCTATTGAGAAGCGCTGAGGCTAAACAAGCTGATTCAGTATCAACGTCCTGAGGAGGAAGCCTGTCCATTGCCATTAATTACTCCTTTACTACAGATACCTTTATTGTAGCAGAGAGTCCTTCTTCAAGTTTAATGGAAACAGTAAATTCTCCTTCATGCTTAATTGGGGATTCCAGTTGGATTTTTCTCTTGTCAATGGTAAAACCCTTTTCAGTAAGGTGTTTCGCTATATCCATAGAAGTGACAGAACCAAAGAGTTTACCTTCTTCACCAACCTGAGCTTTTATTGTGAGTTCTAAATTTTTCAAACTCTCTGCAAGCTTTTCACTTTCTTTTTTCCTCTTTTCTTTTTTAATCTTTATAAGTTTTTTCTGATGGTCAATTGCCTTTTTGCTGGATTCATTTGCAATAATTACAAGTTTTTTAGGTATGAGATAGTTTCTTGCATAACCATCAGCAACTTCTTTGATATCTCCTGCATCTCCCAGATTTGCTATGTCCTTTTGAAGTATGACTTTCATAGTTTGCTCCTTAAATTATTATGATATTTCTGAGGGATTAAGTTTTCTGAAATCAGCCCAGATGTCCAGAGTTCCTATCCCCAGTAAAAATGTCGTTGTAAATATTATAGTGCCCAGACCAAAGGTAAATAAAGTCACAAGGATTATGGGAATAACAATTGGAGGAATTCCCTTTTTTATGACAAAGGATTTAATCACCCCAATAGCCTGAACTATATATAACCCTGATAAAATAAGAGCAACATTTAAAATCACTATAGCAAAGAGAGGGAACTCCTCACTGTTGCTTAGAATAAAGGCTGCCCATGAAAAAATAAAAATAAAAATCAGATAGTCATTTAATTTATAAAATTCAAGACCTCTGACATTACGGCCCGCTTCCCTTAATATAAATTTTTTTAGTATGAGAAAGCTAAAGCCAAAAATTATAATCCCATAGAGAAATACACTAAAGGGAATCATGTCCCTTGCCAACTGAATCCATTTTTTATCTTTTAACACAGAGATCGAAAGATCCAGTTGCTCTTGAATTTTCTTCATTTCATTTTCAGATATTTTTCGTTCATTAACAATATCTGAAAGCTCACTTTTGCTCTTTTCCATCATCTCAAGGATCTGTTTTGCCCCATTATCTATTATATCATCTCCTTTAAATAGCCTCAAAGAGTGATATTCTACTGTGAATAGAGTTACAAAAACAACCAGGGAGATATTTAAAAAAAAAGTAAAATCCTTTCCTTTGTTAAAGCAAATTCCTCCTGCAATACCAGCAGAGATAGGAATTATGCAAAGAGACAAAAGTCCGCTTATATTGCTGCTTGCCAGTGGTATAGCTGCTATTATAGCAAAGGGAATTATTGTTAAAAATCTGACCTTCACAAAAAGCCATATAGAAAATATGGTAACAGCTATACTGATTAAAAAAACACCAAGTCCCAATTTTATTTTTCTACAAATGGAATCAGAGCCAATATTCTTGCTCTTTTAATAGCCTTTGCAACAGCTCTTTGATGCTTTGCACATGTTCCTGTTACTCTTCGAGGTAAGATTTTTCCTCTTTCGGTAATGAATTGCTCAAGCAATTTAGCATCTTTGTAGTCTATTGCAAGATTTTTATCATGACAGAATCTACATACTTTTCTTTTAAAACGTATATTCCTCTGAAATATAGGCTTTTCATCGCTGCTAAGTGCATCAAGGGTATTATCTGCTACATCCATTTGCTCTATATTTTTAATTTCTTCTGACATTCTTATCTCCTGTAAGTATTAGTTTTTAAGATAAAATTTTAAATTTTAAAAAGGTATATCCTCGTCAAAGGGATTACTCTCATTATGGAAAGAAGCATCATGTTTAAGGCTATCTGAGTGGTCAAAACCCTGTGATGACTCATCCCCCTGAGCTTTTGGATAAGAAAGAACTTGGAAGTTATCTACCACTATTATAATTTTGCTACGATTTTTCCCTTCCTGATCTTCCCATTTTTGTTGTTGGAGTCTCCCCTCTATTGCAATGCGTATACCTTTTTTGCAATATTCATTGATAACCTCACCCAGCTTACCCCAGGCTACACAGTCAAAGTAAGAAACCTCTTCTCGTTTGTCTCCATTTACTGTGTAATTTCGGTTATTTACAAGTGTAAAACTTGTAACAGAGGTTCCTGATGGAGTGTGCCTCAGTTCTGGATCTCTGGTTAATCTGCCAATTAGTATAACCCTGTTAAAATCACTGGCCATTTTTTCCTCTCAGGTTATGCTGTTTTTTTGTCTTCAAGAAGCACAAATAGGTATCTCAGAATGTTAAAATTTATTCCGAAATCTTTTTTGATTTTGTCTATTGCATCTGGCTGAGCTTGGATTTGCATATACATATAATATGCTTCCTTTTCTCTGTCAATTTCGTATGCCAGCTTTCTTTGACCCCAATGGTCTTCCTTTGTGATGATTACACCATGCTTGGCAAGGATGTCTTTTACCTCTTGTTTGCGGTTTTCGACATCTCGATTTCTTACAATAACTGTAAGTTCGTAGTTCTTCATTTGTTCCTCCTTCCTGTGGAATTTGCTGCTGAAATGCACTGCTTTCAGCAGAAAGGTTTAATTTAGTTTGATAAAATTACTATTCACTAAAAGCCTGGAATATTTTCAATAAATATTTTTTAATTAGTGTATTTTTTAATGCCTTTAACTGATATTTTTACACAATTTTTTAAATCCTGAGACAGTATTTATTCCTTAATTTTTTTAGGTGATTATGCATTTATTGAGCGGAAAAAATTAGAAATAAATCAATATTAATTTTTTAATTTTTTCTATAGAAATAAAATAATCCAGTATACCCTCTGTCTTTGATTTCATGGTGAAAGTAAATTATAATTTTAATATAAAATTTTAAGATATAAATTTTTGGACTTTTAATTTAAGTCTTGACATACAAAAATGATTCTGTTTAAATAAAGTAGGCTCATTGTAAAAATATAAAGGTATGATACACTTATGGAAGATCAAAATTTTGATGTTGATGCTTCTCTGAAAATTATAGGTGATGTTTTGTATAAGTGCCTGAGGTATGAGCCATGTGATTCTGCAGAAATTGATTCTGCTCTCTCGGCTATTGAAACTATATCTAATAATCCAGAATATTTACGTCAGTGTGAGTTTTATTTTAAGTCCTCAGGTGGTAGTTATATTCTATTTTATTTTTCCAATATAATCTATAATTTAAAAACCAAAAGCGATTTAGTATTAAGCCAGGATGTATTAAAGTGGCTTGCAAGCGTTTGGAAGAATTTTATTCAGAGGAACAAAACTTATCAGGTTTACATACAACTTCATGATAAGTTTTCTCAAATATTTGCAAAGTATTTTCCTGAGGATTCTACATTTATTACAAGGCTTAATAATATCAATCTTGTAAGCGAGCAGTTTGGCGCTTCCACTCCTGAAAGCGAGGCAGAGCTCGATAAGCTGGAAAAATTTTTTCAGGTTTGCGAGGAGATTATTTCTGTGATGAAGCCAACCTTTTATTTTATTTTTGATTTTTTTAGAGAGATGAAGGCCTTTACAGGAGAATCTCCAAAAGAAGTAGAGTTTATTGAAAAGAGGGGACTTTCTGGTTTTGGCTCTGGTTTTTATACATATAAAACTGTAGTCATAGATGCGTGCAAGTCCTGTGCAATTCTTGAGGCTGCATATCTTTTGCTGAAAAAGAAAAAAACATCCCGTCAGTTTAGAATTTTTGATGGGAAAAAGAAATTCCTGACAACCTCAGAGATTTATGAGATCTACGTGGATAAATTTAATTTCTATAAAAAAGAACTGGGCGATCTAAAATAATTTTATCTTGCTATTTTTTCCTTGACTCATTTTAAAATATTTAAAAGCTAATAACTCTTTTGTAAAGTCCATTGGGGTGGTTCAGCAATGAGCCTGAGATTATACCCATAGAACCTGATGCGGGTAATGCCGACGTAGGGAATTAAAATCCTGCTTCGTTTTTCTGCTATCCGCTCTATAAAATTTTTAGAGAGGTTATCCACATGAATGTATTTTTTTATCTTGAAGAGGTTAGAAAAAAACAGCCCCTTGTTCATCACCTTACAAATTGGGTTACTATCTATCAATGCGCTCAGGTGGTGAAGTCCTTTGGCGCTTCTCCAGTTATGGCTCATGCTCAGGAAGAGGTCTGTGAGATGGCATCAATTGCTTCTGCTCTTGTGCTTAATATTGGCACTTTGACTTCTGATTTTATTGAGAGCATGATCAAAGCTGCAATTGTGGCAAATAAGAGGGGAATACCTGTTGTCCTTGATGTATGCGGTGCTGGAGCTACTGCTTTTAGAGATGAGATGTGTTTTAAGATACTTGATAGCGTAAAGGTGAATATTATAAAAGGAAACTCCTCTGAGATTGCTAAAATTGCAGGGGAGGATGTCTCTACAAAGGGAGTTGATTCTGGAGAGGTTGGAGCTGATATTTTTGAGGTGACAAAA
>MWCI01000094.1 GCA_002069965.1 Spirochaetes bacterium ADurb.Bin218
CCACGCAAAGGGCACAAAATCGCCTTATATTCATCTCTATGCTTTTCAACCTCTGCAAGGAGCTTATAGCATAACTCAACAAAGAGTTCATAAGTAACCCTAAAATTTTCCATTTAAAAAATCCTTTATCTTTATATGATTTTATTTGCTTTTTAATATGATGACCAAACCTTATCAATAGCATATTTTTGATCAATAAATATTTTATACAATGTAAAGTCTTAATGATTTTCAAAAAAGCCCAGAAGGCTTAAAAACTTTACAAAGTAACTTAATTTAATATTTTACTTCAAATATAAAACAAAGTCTTGACTTTTTCCAAAAGTAGGTTAGTTAATAACAAAAAAAAAATGAGGTATTCATGATGAAAAAATTTATTCTATTTTGTATATCATGCCTGATTATTTTAACAGGTTGCAGTTCCATACCAGGACCTGTGGAAGAAAGTTATCTTTTAGATAAAACTCCTGCTGAGTCAGAAAAAATCAACACTCTTGAACAAAAAATAATCGAAAAAAACAAAGAGAGACAGACTGTTGAAAAAAGACTAAAAGAAATATCGCCTCTTGCTCCACAAACAGAGGAAGAGCTTAAACTTCTAAAAAAAGAAAATGCTGCTCTTAAAGAAATGGTTAACTTCTATTCTCAAAATAAAGATGCTGTTAACCTGGAGAAGAAAAATAAAGAGCTAAAGGAAAATGAAGAGCTTATAGAACAAAAAACAAACCTTTTTAACTATCAAAAGGCAGAGACAGAGATGACACAGGCAAACCTTGATTTAAAATCTGCAGAGCTAAATCTCTTAGTTGCAGAGCTTAACTATGAAAAATCAAAAATAGCAGCCAGAAACAGAGAAAAGCAAGGTGATCCTGGAAATCAAGGTGGTGGTAACTTTTTCACCAATTTATTTAGCAAGCCCGATCCAGATGATAAATATGGATACAAAAAATACGAAAATTACTATAAAAAGCAGCAAGAGGAACTTACAAAGGCTGAGAAAAAATTTAAAGAATCCGAAAAGAAATTCCTTGAGGCAAAGGCTGCTTTTGACTCAAAAAATCTCAACAAATAATCATGCAGAGATGGTACAAATATGAATAAAAAAATTACTCTTACAACGATTATGCTTTTTGCTGCCGTCTCACTTCTTAAAGCAGATGTATTTTATACTCAAAAGGAATATGGCACTCTTTATAATCAAAAGGTTGCTCTTGAACTTGAATTAAAAAAGCTACAGGAGCAATATGCAAACGTCCGTGCTAATCTGAGCAAAAACATAGGAGATCTGCAATTGCAGATTGAATCATTAAAAAAAGAAATAGAGAACCTCAAGGAAAAAAATTCGCAAGACAAAGCAGCCTACAGTGCAAAGATTAATGAGCTTCAAAAGATGATAGATCTCCTCAATGCAAAGAGTTCAGATACAGAAAAAAAGCTTATAGAGGAAAACAAAGAACTACAGAAACGCTGCGATGAAGAAAAAGAAAAACTAAGAGAAGCAGCGGATAAAGAAAGAGAGAAATTTCTTGAAGAGATTTCATCACTTAAAAAATTTTATGAAGACAAAATTGCATCTCTAAAAAGAGAGATAGAGGGATTGAACTCTGAGGTGGCAGAGCTAAAAAAACTCACAGAAAAACAAAAGGCTGAGCTTGCACGCATGGAAAGTCAGGCAAACGAACTGGAAAAGCAACTTGAGGAGGAAATCAAAAAAGGAGATATTCGCCTAAAAAAATCCAGGAATAGGCTTATAATAAACATAGATGACAGAATAAGCTTTGACTCTGGTAAGGCAGTGCTTAAAAAAGAAGTTCTCCCATCACTAAAAAAAATCAGGGAAATTCTTTCGCAATACCCAGAATATAATATAATCATAGAAGGGCATACTGATGATGTTCCAATAAGCACAAAACAGTTTAGAAACAACTGGCAACTTTCAACAGAAAGAGCTCTCGCTGTTCTTGAATATATACTTGAGGATAAAAGCCTTAAACCTGAGAGATTTTCAGCCACAGGCTGTGGAGAGTTTAGGCCAATTGTTCCAAATGACTCAAAGGAAAACAGGGCACTAAACAGAAGAGTTGATATAATAGTTGTTCCATCATTCATGTCCCAATGATTTAACCTGCCATTTATTTATAAAAAAAAGAGTGCTCTTAGCACTCTTTTTTTTATTTTAAACAATTTTCACTTTATTTTACAAACTTCTTACCTTATCAAGATAGCTGTTTATTAAATCATAGAGGCTTGCTATCTTCTTTTTATCCTTTATAGCTATGGTTGATTTCTTATCTTCGCCAGTTCCAGAGATAAGACCTGCATCTAAAAACTTATCAATGGCATTATTATAATTTATTACAGAAAGCGCCTCTGAACATTGAATCATATTGAGGTGATACATCCTTGTTCCAGTCTTTCTCACTTCCACAACAAGCTCTTTCCTTGAAATCGTTTTCACTTTAAGGAGAGAGAGAGTCTTTAGCACAATTATATAGGACTCAATATAATCCTGAATCATTCCTGCAAAGAATTTCAGCTTCTCTGCACCATCATCATTGAAAGAAATATTATTACCCTCTACAAAAATAATTTTTTCTGATAATAGATGCTTTATAGTAAAATCATAAACACTTTCGCTGTCATAAATCAAATCTGGATAAACAAATTCCTTGGTAAAGGAATCTCTTATCCTTTCATACTCAGCAATTATTTTATCCTTTGAGCTCCTGTTATCCTTTGCAGTTATAATTATAGCAAGACCAATCATGTTAAGGGGCAAAGTCATGTGGATAATGCTATTTTTGTAAAGATTTATTCTTGGCCTTTGATCATGATCTATAAGGAAGAGTTCATCCTCTGCAGAAATTTTTTCTTCTTGAGAAAGGTTAACCTTGCTTATTATATCATCAGAGACATAAGACTCAAGAACCATATCCAAAACTGCATCAGTTTTGCTATCATCCTTCAAAATATCTGTAAGCTTGTAATTAGTCTTACGCAGGTATGACAGAAGCAAGCATAATCTTTCCCTTATCTTTTCTCTTGTAAAACCTCTCTCCGTAGTGTTAAGCAGCGCAGCTGTTGTCACAGCAAAGGGAGTTACAACAACAGCTTCATTTATTCTCTTTACTATATAATACCCAAGCTCAACTGTGAGATCATCTATATTTTCAATATTCTTTTCCTGTTTAAACTTCTCCCTTATCTCAGCAAGGCTAAAGGGTTCAACTGCTCCAAGATAAACTGAGCCATATTTTCGTTTTAGCAGTTTCCCACTTTTTATAAAAGAAGAAGTGGACTCCTTTGTCTTTTCTTTACCCTTAATTTCCTTAAGGTATGAATTCTCTTCCAGTATTCTATCATAGTTTACTGTAAGTGGCACAAATACTAAATCCTTGTTATAACCCTCATCAATGGCCTCTATGAGATATTTTATAACACCCATCTTTGGATGTATAACCTTTCCTGTTCTTGAACGAGTTCCCTCTATAAAAAACTCAATAGTATAACCCTCATTGACAAGAGTCTTAATATATTGCTTCAAGACAGCTGCATAGAGATTAAGCCCCTTGAAGGTTCTCCTTACAAAGAAAGCGCCAGATCTTCGGAATATTTTCCCCATAGGGAAAAAGGTTAAATTTGATCCTGCAAAAATATGAGGAGGAATCATCTTGTTAATATAGAATAAAGTGGAGATTATAATGTAATCCATGTGACTCTTGTGACTTGGAACAAGGATTAAAGGACCCTTGCTTGCAGCCTCCCTTATACGCTTAAAGTCCTCAATATCGTAAACAATCCCTTCAAAGATCTTTTTAAAAAGATAATCATTGGCAGTCTTAAAAAATCGAATATAGACTATAGAAAAATCAGCAGCAATCTCTCTAAAATACTTGTAAGCCTTTTTGCGAAGAGTCTTCTCAGTTGTCCCTTTCTCTTGCATTTCCTGTTGTATTACATCAAGGACGTTTCTATGATAGAGAACCTTCTCCATCATTTCCTGTTGGGATTTAATCTGAGGTCCAATTATTGTTCTCTTTTCATAATTATATATTTCAAGAATCTTGTTTCTTATCTGCCGTGATATATGTTTTATGTCAGTTGACTCACAACTTGCAAGCTCATCCTTCAGATTTATTGGACTTCCAACTCTTATGAATGCAGGAGTTGTGCTCTTCCATATAGTCAGCCATCCAGAGATAAGGCCTCTGTCTCCTACGGCATCTGATGCAAAAATTGAAGAGGGCTTCTCTGGATTCATATTCCAGTAAATTACCTGAGGAAATATAAAAACAGGCTTATCTGATTTTTTCTGAAACTCCAGAAGGTATTCAATTGCATCTGTTTTTATCTTAACATAACGCCTTAAAAAGTTTGTTCTGGAAAGCATTGCAAAGGCAATACTATCATTTTTTATTGTGCTTTCTATATATTCTGCATTTGTAATGAAGTGGTCACCTTCTTTGTTGAAAAATCTTCTATATAAAGATTTCATCCAGCTAAAAAAGAAAAATATCTTCTGATAGCTATATGGGACAAATCCAAGACCAAGAGTAAGCTCTGGCAGGGATGCACGCCTCAAAGCATTTTTTAAAATAAACAGGGATGTATAGGTGCTCTGAATAGAAGCATAAACAA
>MWCI01000095.1 GCA_002069965.1 Spirochaetes bacterium ADurb.Bin218
TCATCCAAATTTGTATTATCGCTGGCAGAGTGAATTTTTTGAAGCAGCCCTTAACGGTTTTAAAGAAAAATCTCAAGGGAGGACAAAGGCGGCAGAGGATCGTGAGAAGATGAGGATGAGTTCTGAGATTCAGCGGATGAAGGAAGTAATAGCAGAGGTTGTGTCTGAGAATATAGAGTTAAAAAAAAAGAATATGGGATAGCCCCTGGGTCATTATACGTCAGTTATTCAGAAGAAGATTATGGAAGCTATTGAACGTGTGATAGAATGGACGGGCTGGAAGCGTACTGAAGTTATGAGGTTATTTGGCATTAGTTCCAGTCAGATGAGCCGGTGGAGACAGGAGAAACCAGTTCGTCCAAGTCTTATTAACCCTTTTAGTATTCTTGATGAAGAAGTGCAGAGAGTTATAGATTATCGTAAGAGTTCAGAAGAAATCAGGAGACTTGGATATCGTAAATTAACATGGAAGATGATTGATGAGGGCATAGTATTTCTCACGGAACCGTCTGTATACCGTATTTTAAGCATGTTTAAGCTGCTTGGGAAGGCTTATAAAGAAAAGGATGGGGCAAAGAAGGAATATGAGAACAAACCGCAGTATGTGCATCATCACTGGCATACAGATATAGCCTATGTGACAATGAGAGGTGTTCATTATTATCTGGTGTTTATGCTTGATGGTTTTTCAAGGTATCTTTTGCATTGGGAGTTGATGACTGATATGACGGGTTTATCTGTTGAGCTATTTATTCAAAGAACTATAGATAAGTATCCGGAAGCCATGCCTATGGTGATTCATGACAATGGCTCACAATTTATCAGCCATGACTTTAAGTGTATATTGTCTGAAAATAATTGTATAGATGTTCCGACACGGATGAAACATCCAGAGACAAATGGCAAGGCCGAGCGTTTTGTAGGGATTGTCAGAAGTGAGGCATTGCGGCCTAACAGCCCATCATATTATGGAGAGGGTGTGAAAGTAATTGAAAAATTTGTTGATGAATACAATAACAACAGGTATCATGCTGGTATTGGTTATTTAAAACCTGTTGATGTTTTTTATGGCAGAGGGCCGGCTATACTTGCTGAGAGAAAAGAAAAATTAGAGCAGGCACGGCAGAATAGATTTACAAGAAATACTGAATTAAATCGCATTTTAATGGGGGATTTACCCGCTTAATTTAACCGGCAAAAATTCCCATTTGATTGAAGCGAAACACTGGACATTTACAATTGAGGACATAGATGGTATAAGTGAAGAACTAAATGTTATACTTCAAACTTGAAATTACATAAAAAATTTATAACTCTTCCCATTATTTTCTTGAAAAATTTTCCTCCAAAGCTCATTGCTCTTTTGCTGAATAAAAAATCATGGTCAAAAGGAGTTTTCCTGGAATGAGAAGAATAGGCTTTTTCTTTTTGTTTTTTCTTTTTTTATCTTTTTCCACAGTGCTTTTTGCAGTAGAAAAAAAGATCTATATAGAAGATAGAGTTTTTGCCAGAGCCAAAATAGAAAAGATCGAAAGAATAGAAGGTAACGAAACTAATCCCTATGATGTCTTGGTGAGAGTTCATCTCCTTATACTTGACAGCCCCAAAAAAGGTGAGCGGCCTGTTGTTGAGTTTAAAGGAGAGGACAACATGCCAAAGGATATGTTTTATAAAGAGGGTGATGTCATCTTTGTAGGGATTGGCGGCGATAATGTGGGCAGTGATGCTGAATATGTTTTGATGTATGATGTTGATAACTCCAGAGGTCTATTTGTCTTTGGAGTCATATTGCTTTGTGCAATAATTTTGGTGGGCAGATTTAGAAGCATATTATCTATGCTTTCTTTGCTTGCAACTATAGTGTTGCTTTTTTATGTGCTTATACCTATGACACTCAAGGGATATTCTGCTTTGCCATTGGCTGTTGCTATATCCATATTTGCAATAGTGATCACAATACCAATAATTCTTGGCTTTCAAAAAAAGACACTTGCTGCAATTTGTGGTGCCTCCAGTGGAGTTTTAATAGCTACCACGCTTGCTCTTCTGGCTGGCTGGATTATAAGGCTTTCTGGTATTGTTACCAATGAAATGATGACGGTTTTTTATGCCTCAAGTATAGATATAAATCTTAAAGGCCTTGCCATGTCAGCAATGGTTGTCTCTGCCCTTGGTGCTATTATGGATGTTTGCATATCCATAGCCTCAGCCACTGATGAGATCTTCCGTGTTAATCCAGAAATTTCATTCAAAGAAGCCTTTAAGTCTATTATCACTGTGAGCTCAGATATGCTTGGGGCAACTGTCAATACTTTGATGTTTGCCTATGTAGGAGGTGCACTTCCTCTTGTATTGATGATCAGTCTAAAGTATGATCCCTCAATGCCGATTTTAATGATATTTAATAATGCTCAGGTTTTAAGTGATCTTATAAGCTCCGCCATCGGATGCATTGGAATGTTTTTAAGTATGCCAGCAACTGCTGTTATATCAATAGAATTACATAAAAGAAGTAGAGGCTATAATCAAAAGGCTGCCTAAATTTGTTTAGACAGCCTTAATCTGTTTTTAATATCTGTCAAGAGCTGCAATTCCGGGGAGAACTTTCCCTTCCAGAACCTCAAGGAATGCTCCGCCTCCTGTGGAGATATATGTAATTTTATCTGCAACTCCTGCCTGATTTACTGCAGTGACGCTATCTCCACCGCCAACAATACTCAGACAGTGAGATTCAGCCAATACTTTTGCAATTTCATTTGTGCCAGTTGCAAAGTTTGGCATCTCGAAAGCTCCCATTGGACCATTCCAGATTACAGTTTTTGCCTTTTTGATCTCCTCAGCAAAGAGTTTAATGCTTTCGGGCCCAATATCAAGCCCTATTATATTATCAGGTATTGAGTCAATTGAATAAACACCTCGTGGTGATTCATTATCAAACTCTGGAGCTCCCACTATGTCAACAGGTAAAAGCAATGTAACATTTTTTTCCTTTGCCTTTTTCATAATTTCCTTTGCAGAATCAATAAGATCCTCCTCAAGCAAAGAATTCCCTATGGAATACCCTTGAGCCTTAAGAAAGGTAAATGCCATTCCTCCACCTATAATGAGAAAGTCCACCTTGTTTACTATATTATTAAGAGCATCAAGCTTTGAGGATACCTTTGCACCGCCAATAATTGCACCAAAGGGACGCTTCGCATTTTGAATTGTATGCTCACTATATTCAATTTCGTTTTTAAGTAAAAATCCTGCAGCAACTATTGGGACAAATTCTGTCACAGCAAAGTTTGATGCATGTCCTCTGTGAGCTGCTGCAAAGGCATCATTTATAAAGACATCTGCATGCTTTGCCAACAATTCGCCCAGTGCCTTATCATTCTTTTCTTCCCCTGGATAAAATCTTATATTTTCAAAGAGAACAATATCACCACTTTGCATATTTTTGGTGAAAGCAATTGTTTCCTCACCTAAGGGGGTATCAATAAATTTAACAGCTCTGCCAAGAATTTCTTCTAACCTCACTGCAACAGGCTTTAGTGAGAGAGAAGGCTTTACCTGTCCCTTTGGCCTGCCAAGATGAGATACTATGATGAGCTTAGCGCCATTTTCTAAGCAGTAGTTCAGTGTAGGTAGAGTTGCTGTGATCCTTGTATCATCTGTGATATTCATCTCCTTGTCATAAGGGACATTGTAATCAACTCTCACCATAACTCTCTTATCTTTTAGATCTAATTCATCTATATATTTAAGAGCCATAGAATAAATCCTTTAGTTTTTTGTGATATTTAATTTCCTACGTTCTCTTCTGGCAACTATTTTTGATATTAAAATTGAAATTTCATATAAAAGCATCAATGGAACTCCAACCAGAGACTGAGAGAAGGGATCTGGCTGAGGTGTAATTATAGCTGCAATAATCCATATTATAACTATGGCGTATTTTCTTTTATTGATCAAAAACTGAGGTGAAATTAGCCCCAGTCTGGTCAAAACCAGAATAATTACTGGTACTTCAAAGAGAATTCCCATTATGAGACAGGAAAATATTATAAAGCTTAAGTAATCCTCTGCGCCAATTGTGCTTATCATCTCTGGACCAACAAAGCTCAGCATAACCTTAATGGCAGCTGGCAAAAGCACAAAGAAGACAAAGGCAACTCCGCTGTAAAAAAGTATTACCGCAGAGATTATTGTTACTCTGGAAAACATTCTGTTTTGAACTTCAATTGCTGGAACAATAAAGCGCCATATATGAAAAATAATTATTGGCACAAGAATCAGAAATGCAGAGGCTGCTGAAACTTTGAATTTCAGCATAAATCCACCAATAAGAGTAAATATGTTAAGCTTATTCCCAGAATCAAGGAAAGGTTTGTTTATATAATATACTATTGTATCTGAGAAGTAAAAGGCAACGCATGTAATTACT
>MWCI01000096.1 GCA_002069965.1 Spirochaetes bacterium ADurb.Bin218
TATATATTCTTTTTAGCTCATTATCCACCTGAAGCAATAAATTATTGGCAAAGTTATAGGCAAGGGCAGAATCCCTGTGAACTACCTCAATTTCTATAACACTTGTAACTTCCCTATTTTTTTTAACATCTATTGACAATTCTTTTTCATCTATAATACTTGCACAATATTCAGGGTCCGAATTACCACCAAGAGCCTGGCCAACCGCTTTAATTGCCAGATCTCTACTTTTAAAAAGAGGAAAAATTATTTCAGTGTAGACACCAATATATATATTACTCAACACCATATCTATATTGCCATAGCTACCCAGGTCCTTATAAAAAATTTTAATAAATTCAATATTGTTTGGGACTACCTGTGCAGTTACTTTATATTTTGGAGGCATAATATTAACTGCCACAATTGATGCAACAGTACACAAAAATGTGAACATCAATATAAATATTTTATGCTTCCATAATTTTACAAATAGCTCATAGAGATCAATTTCATCATCATAGACTACTTTTCTTTCTTCCATCGACAAAGCTCCTCAATTATATTTATAATTTAAGCAAAGCACAGGTAAAACAACTTTGCTTTATTCACTGTATTAATTTTTGAAAATGCTTTAATCCACTCTACCACAACTTTTTTAAACATAGAAACGAAGAAACCCCCTATTGCTCACAATATCCCGCGGGATTTTTTGACTGCCAATTCCAGCTATCTCTGCACATATCATTTATATTCTTTTTAGCACTCCATCCAAGCAAAGCCTTAGCCTTAGATGCATCTGCATAGCAAAGTGCAACATCCCCAGGCCTTCTACTGCATATTTTATAGGGGATTTTTTTGCCTGATTCTTCCTCAAAAGCTTTCACAATCTCAAGAACACTATAACCCCTGCCAGTCCCAAGATTGAAAATCTCCAAAGAATCGAGCCTATCAATATTATCAAGTGCTGATAGATGACCCTTAGCAAGGTCAACAACATGAATATAATCCCTGACCCCTGTGCCATCTATAGTTGGATAATCATTTCCAAAGACATTGAGCTCTGGCAATCTACCCACTGCAACCTGAGTTATGTATGGCATGAGATTATTTGGTATCCCCTTTGGGGACTCCCCTATTCGACCGCTCTCATGAGCCCCTATTGGGTTAAAATATCTTAAAATTACAACCTTCCAGTTTGAATCTGACGCCGCTATATCTTTCAAAATCTCTTCAATAAAAAGTTTACTTCTTCCATAAGGATTGACTGCCTTAACGGGAAAATCCTCTGTAATTGGCACAGTTTCTGGATTACCATATACTGTAGCAGATGAGCTAAATATGATTTTATTTAACCCATTATCTCTCATTGCTCTAAACAAGCTCAAAGAACCATATACATTGTTGTCATAATATTCAATGGGCATGGCAACAGACTCACCCACTGCCTTCAGTCCTGCAAAATGGATTACTGCATAAAAGCTTTTTTCTTTAATCAAAGAGCAAAGGCCTCTGTAATCTCTTATATCCATCTGTATAAAATCAATTTTCTTGCCAGTGAGCTCTTCAATTCTCCTTAAAGGCTCTGTTGAGCTGTTTGAGAGATTATCAACTACAGTAACGCCATAGTTTGAGTTTAAAAGCTCCAGACATGTATGGCTGCCGATATAGCCTGCACCACCTGTTACAAGTATGTTTTTCACTATAACCCCTTCACTTTTCGGGAGAGTTATTCTTTTCTGAATTTTTTTCTAAGCGCTCAATTTCTTGCTCTGCCACAGAGATGGTGTAAAATGCCAGCAGGGTAAGGCAGATCAATAAAACCATCAATATAAATGAATGGAATGGCCTGAGATGTATCATAAGAATTGCAAAAGCGCCTAATACAATGGAGTAAAGATATAAAACCAGCAGGATTCCCTTATTGGTAAAGCCTATGTGAAGCAAGCGATGATGGATATGGCTTCTATCTGCAAGAAAAACATGATAGCCCCCAGAAAATCTTTTCTTCATCACAGTAACCATGTCTACAAGTGGGACAAGAAGAAGCACCAGGGGGATTAAAAAAATTATTATACTTGCGGTTTTTTTGATTCCGATAAGAGGAACAACTGCATAAATAAAACCTAAAAAATATGCGCCCCCATCACCCATAAATATCTTTGCAGGAGGAAAGTTAAATATCAAAAATCCTACTATTGCACCGATAAGTGCTATTGCCAGATATGTTACAACCAAAGTCCCTTCAAGCCAGCCAATGATGCCAAGAGATATTGAAGCAATCATAACTATGCCTGATGCAAGTCCATCAAGACCATCAAGCATATTTATTGCATTCATAAAACCCGAAACCCATAGCATGGTTGCTACATAAGAAAAAATTCCAAAATAAATAGTTACATCCTCTAAGATAGTTATCTTCTGAATTCTCAATCCGGCATAAGCTACAACCAAGCCACAGAGAAGCTGCAATATTAATTTATGCCATGCCCTTATATGAAATAAATCATCCAAAAAACCTGTCAAAAAAGCAACCACCATTGCTATAATAAAAAGCACAACATTAAATTGAACAGCAAAATCAAAAATTAACAAATATATAAAAGCAGAACCAAATCCCAGAAAAATACCAAGACCACCGAGTCGACTAATTTTGCCACTATGAACCTTCCGATCATCTATATAATCATGAAAACCATTTTTATCGCTAAATTTTATTATCAAAGGCATTGAAACAGCTGAAACCACAAAGGATAAAAGCAAAATTATTAGCAGATCATAAGGCATCATAGCAGGAGTTCCTTTTAGTTATAAATCACAGCTAAAAATTTATATCTTTTAATATAACTACAGGTTGTGAATATTTCAATTAAAAATATTAAAATCAAAAAGAAAGAGCTAACAACTGTTTTAACATCAAGAAAGAGTTCCTGAATAATAAAACCCCAAAGTACCTTGAGTAAGCGGGCAATGCAGAGGAAAACGTCAGAAGCAGAAAAATTTTTATTATCTAAAACAGAAATGTGCATAAAACCTTTTTATATTTTCTAAAAAGTTGCCATTATACCACATTTCTGATTCTCTCTCA
The DNA here is from genome assembly GCA_002069965.1 of Spirochaetes bacterium ADurb.Bin218. Lineage (GTDB taxonomy): Bacteria > Spirochaetota > UBA4802 > UBA4802 > UBA5550 > UBA5550. Next base: position 3,068 of record MWCI01000096.1, read on the forward strand.
AAATAAAAAGGCAAAAGTGTATATATTTATTATTTAAAACCAACTTACTTTCCTTTCTTGATATTTTAAATAAAGAAAGTAAGTCTCTCTTGCCTTCATGGAAACAAGATTTATTTATATTTTAATATGATAACAGTTATAAAAACATAACCTTAATGTCAAGTAGATTTATTCAAGAGAGAGAGAGAGAGAGAGAGAAAAAAAAATTTTCATTAATGCTAAAAATTACGTATATAATATCAAAAAAACTCTAAAAAATATATTTTTTAAAAAATTGTTCTTGCAAAATTTTAATTAAAATGGGATTTGAACTCTTATAATAATATAAAATAAAATAAAAAACTCTTTAAATTCAATAGTCACTCTCAAACTTCCAGTGGCAGGCTATATAAATTAAAGAGTCTTTTTAATTTTAAAAGGAGGAATCATGCCTAAAAAAGAAAATTTTGAAATCCAATTTGAGGCTTTTTACAAAAAATACTTTCTCTCTGTTGCAAAATACACCTTTTCCCTCTGTAAAGATCTTTATCTTGCTGAGGATATTACCCACGATGTATTCTTGCGCATATACAAAAACAAAAATATACCCTCTGGTAAAGAGGAGCATGTTAAATCCTATATGTTTAAAGCTGCAAAAAATATGTTCATTGACTATCACAGAGCCCAAGAAGCTGAGCGCAAAAAAGAAGAATGTCTTATACTGGAGTGGAAATTTAAAGAAATAGATCCCTGTTCTATAATTATTGAAGGTGAGGTCATTGCTACAATAAGTGACGTGCTCAAGTCTTTCTCTCCCAATTCAAGGGAAATATTTTATCAACGATTCTTAGGTAAACATCGCAGGGAAATAGCCAGAGAAAAAAACATCTCCAGCTACTATATCAAAAAAATTGAAGATGCAATCATACATAAACTACGCACCATATTAAAAAAATATTTTGGTGATCTCAAAGATGACCTTTAAAACTCTGTTTTTACAAAAGTCGAAAAGTTGAAGCAATCTCTACTATGGAATATTAACCACAGAGAACACAGAGGGAAAAGTATTGTAAATAAACTCGTGATTCTCTGTGGTGAGAAAATTATTTTCTTCTCTGTGTCATCGCAATCTGTCATTTTGAGCAAATGCCCTGCCATGCACCTGCCGAAGGGGAAGAATCCCCTATTACTGGCATTCCTCTGTCATCCTGAGCGCAGCGAAGAATCCCTCTGTAGTAAACAGCGAGATTCTGAGATTCTTCGGGACTTCCTCCCTCACAATGACAGAAGGGATCAGCCTCCTTAAAATGACAGGAAGGGAAACTACTCTGGAGGACATAAAAGAAAACACTCCTTAAGATGAAGAGCAAGGTTAA
>MWCI01000097.1 GCA_002069965.1 Spirochaetes bacterium ADurb.Bin218
CTCAAGCTTTGCCGCATTTTGATCAAGTAATAAGGCATCCAGCAGGTTATTGTAATCCCCTATTTCTAAAAAATCTCCAAGTCCAAGGAAAACTTTTTTTGGCCTGGATAAATAGCTAACAATGGAACGCACAAATTTATTTTTATCTAAAAAATGCTCCTCGTAGCCTTCTTCTATTCCACGATTAATTATAAGCTGATATGTCTTCTGTTCATCCACGGTTTTTTAATTTTTTAATTTCTATAAAATTTTATATTTAACCTTTTTATAAGATATAAAAAATTTGACAATTAAATTATAACCTAAGAAAATTTTTTCCTCGTGTTAAAAGTAATAAAACAACAAAATAAAAAGAGTAAAATATTATAAAATTTAACTTTTAAAGTATATATAACGAAATGCTAAAATCTAAATCAAGAAGTAAAATATCTTTGTTTATTGCCCTTATTGCTATATTTTCAATATCCTGCGGCAGAGAATACATAAAAACAATAAAAGTCAAAAGAAATTTTTCAGGAGCATTAGAAGAAGTTAAGAAAAAAATATAATGTTATCTGTAGCAGTTATGCCACGATATGACTACGGCGGAAAAGTTTATTTTCAAGATTGGCCACTATGGCTTGAAAAAGGCTATATTGATCTTGCCTGCGTAATGAGCTACACTCAAAGTCTTGAGGTATATCAAAGATATACTGAATATGCAAAAAACACTGGATTTCCTGAAAAAATATTTATGGGTGTCATAGTAAACAACAAGACGCCTTATGAAAAGATTCACAATCAGATGTTAAGTGCATACTCAGCTGGCATGCGAGGATTTATCCTCTTCAGCTTTAAGCACGACATAAAAAAATTAAATCAGCTGACTAAAAATATAAAATACGCAGAAAGAGATTTCATTTACTAAAATCACTCATACATCTTTTCTATGAGTTCCCTATAACGCTGTAGTATAACCTCTTTCCGTAGCTTCTGACTTGGAGTCATTGTGCCATTTTCAGGAGTAAATCTCTCGGGCAAAATAGTATATTGCTTTATCCTTTCAAAGGACTCAAGATTTTTATTTGCCTCATCCACTGCATCCTCTATAAGCTGGCGCAACTTATATGTAGAAATAAAATCCTCTCCCACCTGAACGCACATAGATACTCCATAGGAGTCGTCCCATTTAAGTGCAGACTTATTATACCTTATACCTTCTCTCTCATATAGGGAAATGAAATAATTAAAATCCGGAACTATCAATGCTGTGATGTAATGCTTATCATCGCCAACAAAGAAAATCTGATCAATACATTCGCTTGATTGGAACTCCCCTTTTAGTTTGGCTGGTGCTATATTCTTACCAATAGATGTGCATATTATTGACCTCTTCCGATCAACTATTGTAAAATAGCCCGACTTATCCATCTGAACTATATCTCCAGTTTTAAACCACCCATCATCTGTAAAAGATTCTTTTGTTAATTCCTCCCTGTTAAAATAATGAGAAAATATCCCTGCACCAGAAACCTCAAGCTCACCATCTACTGCAATCCTTGAATAGCCTCCGTTTGCATTTATTCCTACTGTTCCCGGCTTGCAGGCTGTCAGCGGATTAAGCAAACAGGCACTTGTTGTCTCGGCCTGGCCATATCCCTCGCATATAGGAATACCAAGGCAATAAAAAAATTTCACAAGAGAGGGTGAAATCCCCGAGGCCGATAAAAAAGCAAAGCGCAGATCTTTGCCAAAGAGGGATTTTATTTTATCAAGAAGCCTCCTTGCAAATCTATACTGAATCCGCAAGCATAATGGAAGTTTTGACAGGAGATCAAAGTTTTGACTCATATTATAACAACCATTTTCATCCCTGCGATACTCAAGTGCTGCCAGTGAAATTTTTATAGCATATCTGTATAACTTGTTTTTCAAAAAATTCTGTTCCATTGCATGGCGAAAATGAACATAAATCTTTTCATAAAGCAGTGATACTGAATTTATCCATGTTGGATTGTATTTCCTTAAATCATCAATTACAGTTCCAGGTGAATCAGCATATGCAATAGTTGCCCCTGTAAATACACATAAAAGCTCACATACTGCCCTATCAAAGATATAGGCAAGAGGTAAATAGCACAGACCTCTATCTTTCTCTGTAATATCCATGCCATATCTGTGCCAGAACTCAAAAGCGCCATTTATTTTACTCGATATGCTAAAATGAGTAAGCACTATACCTCGTGGAGTTCCTGATGAGCCAGAGGTATATATAACAGAAAACCAATCCGAAAGCTTAACACTGTTTCTCATCTCAAGATAATCAGGATAATTGGAAAGCTTATTTTTTTCGCCCACCTCAAGAATATCCGAAAAGGTCACAACTCTTCTATCTGAGATTGATGCGGAGTCAGATAAAAGTATAATTTTTTCCAGAGATGTAATCTCTGTATAAGCCTTCATGATGCGCTCAAGTATCTCCTCACTACCTGCAATAAGATATCTGCAGGATGTTTCATTGAGTATATGCATTGTCTGTTTTAAAGAAAGAGATGGCAATATGGTAACACTGACTGCACCCATGCAGCAAAGAGCAAGATCAACCTGAGTCCAGCGAGGAGAATTTTCTGCCATTATTGCCACAAGAGACTTTGGCTTTACCCCAAGTGATATAAATCCAGAGGCTATAATCTCTACTCTATCACGCAACTCATACCACTTAAACTGCCCATTGTGTTCATTATATTTTTCTGGATTAAATAGTTGTGCAATATTATGAGGATATTGTTCGCATGTTTTATAAAAATGCCATGGAATTGGTTTTAAATCATTATTGTGCCATTTCCATGACTGAACCTCGCTCATATTGCCTCCCCTTTTTATGCTTTTTATATATTTTATACATATTTAAGTTAAGGCTCAAATTATTGCAATAATTATTTAATTTTCTAAACTATAGAAAAATGCTTGAATATTCAAGGCACTTATGTTTTGTTTTTAAAAAAATTCAGCAAGAAAGGTAAACTGCTCTTAAATTATTTAATTTATTTCTAACATACCATAACTCCGTTATGACAGTGTCAGATGGACGCTCATTGCCTTCACTAAATCAGCCTCCATAAAATAAATTATCCTAAAAGACAGTTACTTTTGCTGAAAAACAGGAGGTTTTAATGTATAACAAAATTTTAAAAATTTTTACTATTGCAGCAATTCTTTTCTTTTTTTCCTGCAGTTCTGACAGCAAAAGGTATATTGGAAATCAAATGCTGGACTCTCTTACTGATACTGCAATAAACTCAGCAAAAAGTAATGCATCAGACTCTGGCAGTTCCAGAGGTTCTTCCAAGGGTTTATTTGGCAGAGGCTCTGGTGATGCTCATTTTTTTGAGGAAGATTATTTTTTAGTTTCAAAAGAGCCTTATAAATCTGGATGGATTTCCGTCCGCGTTGCAAGACTTGTAACACCACCAAGCAAAGAAACTAAAAACGAAGGGCAGTTTATGTTTATTTCTGATGGCAGCGAGATATGGACAAAATATTACTGGTCATCACGCATTGCAACTGCAGCTGATATTAAAATAGGGCAGATTGTATTTGCCAGTGAAGCTCACGCAAATTCAGATGGGGTATACTTTGGCCCTGAATCAAAATCAGAGACATATGATTCATGGTTCATGAGCAAAATAACAGATATCTCGGACAAACATAAAGGCTATGTAACAGTTGCTGGCAATTATAAAGTGAGTATTGATGCCCTCAGGATTCCAGTGTCTGGTAAATAATTATTCATATTAAAATATATACTTGAGTAAATTCAACAGACTCAAGTATATATTTTCTCATTTGAAAGAATATATCACAAATCCCACAAAAATAGCCCTGTCTGCTCATCCAATCTTCTTTCAAATTTTTCACCAGTCAAGGGGAAGAGCATAAACTCACAGGCAAAGACAATGCTCTCTGAGGCAAGATGACCTCCAAAAAGCTGACCTTTACTGTTCCCTAAAGAAACATGGGCATGAACCATTGGCTCACCATCTTTAATAGAAATATTTCCCAGCAAAGATATAATCTCCATGGGCTCATCAAAGGTAATGGAATCATATTTTTTAATATCCTGATAGTAATAGGAAATAGTAGCTCTTTGAAGAGCTCCAATTGCCTCTACCCTCCCCAGTGTTATATTCTCTTTTTTTGCTACTTTTAATATACCCTGCAATAAATCTTCTCCATGGGCTATTCTTCCGATTATAAAACCCTCTTTTGTTTTCTTATACATTTTATAACTCCTTAAAATCACAGTATTTGTTCTTTAAATTAAAAAGGCTGACAGAAAAAAGCCAGCCTTTTTAACA
>MWCI01000098.1 GCA_002069965.1 Spirochaetes bacterium ADurb.Bin218
TGGTAAACTAATTCACTGTCAAAAGGCTCTAAAGTGGTACACTTTTACAATATCATTTATACACAAGACAAAATAGTTGCTAAAAATGAATTTTAAGTGATAAATTGTACTGAATAATGCCTTCAAGAGGATCACACTTTTGAAGGTTTTATTGCTTACAATTCACATAGGTTGTAAAGCAAAATACAGTCATTAATCTTGCGAAATTCAGACTGCAACGGGCTATGGTTTCAGAAATATATCCTGCCGCCAAGGTTCCACCAGGTTCAAGCGGCATCTTTTTTGTCTACTCAAGGCATGTGGAGTGCGTAATAGGAATGCAAAGGAGAGATACTTAGAAATCCTGAGTTTTCAGCACTTTGCGCGATACACTACTTTCACAACAAATGGCGATGATTTTAAAAATAAGGTTTTGAAAAATAAAATCGATGTTTCCGTTGTATTGGACATGGAGTGTGTAGACAAGTTTATTCTATTCTCAAATTTAAATTAGAGTGTTCATACATGTCTATATTTAGCAGTGTGAAGCAAATTAAGACTGGGCAATGATGAGAGAATGTCGGTTTTGATGGCGTTCCCTTTTTATAATTATATAAGTAAGGTTAATGGTAATGAATTTATGAATGAGATTTTTAGTTATTATTCGTATTCCGATATTTTCATAGAATCAGTTTGAATAGGGTTTATAACGTAAAGCTCAAATTCAAATTTACAAAGTCTTTTTCCGTTGTTTTTGATTTCGCATTGGTAGTTTTCCAGATCTAATTATTTCATGCTTTTTCTTGATATTATACGGATATGCGCATATAATAAAGCTAACCTATCATGGAGGTTGGCAAAATGTTAGACTATATTTCTGTTCGGGATGCCGCAATTAAATGGGGTATTTCTGAACGTAGAATACAAAAGCTTTGTGAAGAAAAAAGGATAGATGGTGTTGTGCGTTTTGGCCGTTCATGGGCGATACCAAAGGATGCTCCAAAGCCTGCCGATGGTAGGTTGAAAGAAAATAGGAAAAATAGCACATTATCTTAAGATAATCTTAAGGATTTGATAAGATTAAACCCACAAAACCGTTTTCGATTCCTTGATATGATATTATGGGCTTTTGTGAAAGAAGGAGTTGAGCAGACTATGACAGAAAGTATTTTAGTGATGGATGATGAACATTCTATTGCAGACTTGATTGAAGTATATTTAAAAAACGAAAATTATAATGTGTTTAAGTTCTATAATGGGCGGGATGCTTTGCAGTGTGTTAAAAGCCAAAATATAGATTTAGCAATATTGGATGTTATGCTCCCCGATATAGACGGTTTTTCAATCTGTCAGCAAATCAGGGAAAAGCATAATTTTCCGATTATCATGCTTACAGCCAAAGAAGAAGAAATCGATAAGATTACTGGGCTGACATTAGGTGCGGACGACTATATCACCAAGCCGTTCCGTCCATTAGAACTAATTGCTCGTGTAAAGGCACAGCTCCGGAGATTTACCAAATATAATTTCTCAGAGCCAAAACAGGAAGAACATTTGATTGCCTTTTCCGGTTTAGTATTGGACATGGATACTCATGAATGTACGCTGAATGAGAAAAAGCTCTCTCTCACGCCTACGGAATTTTCTATTCTTTGGATCCTTTGTTCCAATCGGGGACGAGTGGTAAGCTCTGAAGAATTGTTTCACGAGGTATGGGGAGACAAGTACTTTAGCAACAGCAATAATACGGTAATGGTTCATATTCGGCATTTAAGAGAAAAAATGCACGACAACGCGGAACATCCTAAATATATCAAAACGGTATGGGGAGTTGGCTATAAAATTGAAAAGTAACAGAGATAAAAGAAGGAATGATTATACAAAATTAAAAAGGAAAGTTTTTTTTCGAATGCTCCTTATTGTTTTTGCCACGGCTGCAACTGTTATTTTCCTGCGTTTTGTAATTCAAGAAAACTTCAGTGTTGGAGATAGCATTGTACAATTTTTAAAGAATAAGTTTTATTTGAGTGACAGCGATGCTGTAATAATTTATCGGTATACATTTCTTTATAATAAGGACATTATTACACTTATTATGATTCTCATATTTTTAGTTATTTTGCTTAGATTTTCAATTTCTTGGTTTACTAAATATTTTGATGAAGTAAGTAGCGGAATGGATAAACTTGTTGAGGAATCCAATGGTGAAATTACATTATCACCGGAATTGGATTTTATGGAAAACAAGCTGAATCAGATTAAAAACAACTTGGAAAAGAAGAAGAAAGCTGCACTTGATGCCGAGCAGCGCAAAAATGATTTGGTCGTTTACTTGGCTCATGATATAAAGACACCTCTGACCTCAGTTATAGGATACTTAAGTCTTCTGGATGAGGCTCCTGATATGCCTGCTGAACAGAAGGCAAAATATGTCGGTATTACCTTGGAAAAAGCTTATCGGCTAGAGCAGCTTATCAATGAGTTTTTTGAGATCACAAGATTCAATCTTCAAACTATTGTTTTGAATAAAGAAAAAATCAATTTACTGTTCATGCTCCAACAGATGGCAGATGAATTCTATCCAATGCTGACTCCACAGGGAAAGCAGGTATCTGTCAATGTACCTGACGGACTCACTCTGTGGGTAGATGCAGAAAAACTGGCTCGTGTGTTCAATAATATTTTGAAAAATGCCATAGCCTATAGCGATGAAAATAGCGTCATTGACATTTCTGCAGGGCAGCAGGATAAAAATATTGTTATAACTTTTACTAATCAGGGAAATCCAATCCCACAGGCAAAGCTTGATGCTATTTTTGAAAAATTTTATCGATTAGATTCTGCACGTTCTACAAACACTGGTGGAGCAGGGCTTGGTTTGGCCATCGCCAAGGAAATTGTTAAAGCTCACGATGGGACAATCACTGTAGAAAGTAACACAAAAAATACTATATTTACAGTAAAACTTCCTTTGCTTTAAGAAAATCTTAAGAAATTCATAAGGTGAAATTCCAACATGGCTCCTTATTCTGTGTTTAAATAATAACATCACAGCATAAGGAGTTGCTTTATTATGGTACGAAAAGTAAAAAAGAAAAAGTCTGGAATACGCATATTTATGGCATTTCTATTGATGCTTGTAATTGCTGCTTTTGTGTACAAAGGTATCATTACTTTAGGGAGTCACCATATCTCAAAAGAAGAATATGACGATAGAACAACTACCGTTCCTCCGTCAAAGATAGAACCTGATCACTCTGTTTCCATATCTTCATCTTCTGACAAACTGAACAGTACTAATGCTATTCTGATCTGTTTAAAAGATAATACCATCCTGATGCAGCAAAATAGCGAGGGAAAAATCTTTCCTGCTTCTATGACTAAAATGATGACAGCCATAGTTGCCATAGAGAATTTACCTGATCTGAACGAGGAAATAGAACTTACCCATTATACTTTTAACGGTCTGTACAGCGCAGATGCTTCGTTGGCAGGTTTTCAGCCGGGGGAGAAGGTAAAGGCTATTGACCTTTTATATGGGGTGATGCTTCCAAGTGGTGCGGAGGCTTGTATCGGGCTTGCGGATGAAATCGCTGGTTCGGAAAAGGACTTTGTGAAGATGATGAATCAAAAGGCAGCAGATCTTGGCATGGGTAATACCCATTTTGAAAATACGACTGGACTTCATGATGAAAACCACTACACAACAGTTAAAGATCTGTCTATTCTTCTTAGCTATGCTTTGCAAAATGATACTTTCCGAGAGGTTTTTACATCGTCTCGTCATTCCACACAACCCACAAATAAGCACCCTGGAGGAATAACCTTTTACAATACAATGTTTGAAAAGCTCACCAATAAAAACATTATTGGTGGAGAAATTTTAGGAGGCAAAACTGGATATACCGATGAAGCTGGTCTATGTCTGGCGAGTCTCGCCAGCGTGGATAATCAAGAGTATATTTTTATTTCAGCGGGTGCAAAAGGAAGCTTATATTCGGAACAGTTTAATATTACCGATGCAATAGCTGTATATAGCAGCATAGGGAAAAAATAAGTACTTATAAGATTTTCTCAAGGGTTTGATAAGTTAAAAATCCGATATAGCCTGTTTAATTTCGGTAAGATAAAATTACTGAATCGGATCGCTCATATTTTTTATGATAGGAGCATTCCTGTAAAGAAAAACAATGAACTTTGAAAAAGTAGACGCCTGACACTAAAATAGTATTGTGCTGAT
>MWCI01000099.1 GCA_002069965.1 Spirochaetes bacterium ADurb.Bin218
TCATAAATAAGCCTCTTGGCTTCTCTCTTAATAATATCTGTATGTATTATTCTCATAAAAAATCTATTGCCTTTAGTTTAAGTCTTTAAGTGAAGCCTTGCTGATTATATAAAAAAAACAAGAAAAAAATATTTCTAAAAATGAAGTAATTGAAGTAAAAAACGCAAAAAATTGTGAAAAATTTTTTTAATTATAAAAAAATTTTTTCTCAAACTTTTCTTTTTAATCGTTTTAATATAAAGGCATTAAAGAGGATTTATGATATAATTTGAAGATATTTTTGATAAAAGTTTTAGAAATTTAATCCCTCTAAGAAATTATACATCCACACAACAAAACACTAAAAATATATTTTTAAAAAATTATTCTTACAAGAATTTCATTAAGATGAAATTTATACTCTTATAAGTCAATATTCTAAATATAAAAACTCATTCTATGTGCTTGCTTAAAACCTTACTTTTCCTAAAAGGCAAAATGTATTTAAGGAGTTATTTTTAAATAGGAGGGAATAGATTCTTCGTCGCTGGCGCTCCTCACAATGACGCAGTGCCATCATCTACACTTTCCCACTGCACTTTAACAATATTCCGTTCACTGGAACTAAATTCAATGCCTACTAAATATATTGCCCTTTTTAAACCAACATATTTTTCATGATACTTTTTGTCTTTAATCTGTTGGATAGAGCCCTCTTCATCTGTCTTAAACTCAAATATAAATATTGCATTTGGCATCTTTAATGTTAAATCTATACGTCCCTTGTTAGTTACATCCTCACCAATTACCTCTACACCTAAGGACTTTAAATAAGCATAAAATACACTGGCATAATACCCTTCATATTCATAAAGCTTTGCTCCAGTAAAGTTGTTATAAGGTATTGATGCAAAAAGAGATTTTAATTGCTTTTCAAATTCTTCAAAGTTCAAACCAAGTAATGATCGTATTACCCCATTTACATAAAAGTTAGAGTTCTGTATTTTGCTTAAATAATCTGCAAAAACTCCAAAAATTGATTGCTGAACCTCACGATTTGGAATTTTAAGGTAAAATTCAATTTTATCAAGTAAAGTTTCTGTTCTGTCTATTGTAAGATACCCAGTTTGCCACATCAAAGTTTCAAGCTCAATATTATCTACATCAAAACTATCAAGAATTCTCCTGTCTGCTATTATATTCTCTAAATTTGGAAGATAATATTTGTTTTTCTCTATAAGTTTAAGCAAAAATGCAGGTGTTCCTGTGGAAAACCAATAGTTATCGTATTCAAATCCTTTTTGAATAAAAAGTAAAATGTCAAAGGGATTATAAACTGCTTCCCCTAACCATTTGTATCCATTATACCACTTTTTAATCTCTTCAAAGTTTTGGTCTTTAAGAAAATCAAAAAATACTGTTTCTAAGTCTTTTTGGGTATATCCGCATATTGTAGCAAAGCTTTTATCAAGTGTAATATCATTGAGATTATTAAGCCCACTGAATAAAGATACTTTGGAGAATTTACTTACTCCTGTAATAAAGACAAATTTGAGATATTCATCAGCACCTTTTATGACGCTGTAGAAACTCTTTAATTCATCTCTCAGCTCCCTTGCAGTATCTGTATTTTCAATATTATCAAGTATTGGCTTGTCATACTCATCTATTAATATTACTACTTTTTGATTATAAGCTTTATAAACTTCTTCAATTAATCTTTTAAAGTATCCTGCAGGTGAAAAACTTTTTGGGCTATTGGTATTTAGTTCCCTCTGATTTTTATCAAGCATTTCCTCAACATAATGATTAAAAGATTCTTTGGAATTTATCATGCCATCATTAAAACTAATTCTTATTACAGGATATGTTTTGCTCCAGTCATATTTATCATAGATATATAACCCCTTGAAGAGCTCTTTTTTGCCTTCAAATATTGTGCGCAATGTATCAAGAAAGAGAGATTTCCCAAACCTTCGGGGACGAGATAAAAAGTAGTATCCTCCGCCATTTTCTATAAGATCATAGGCAAATTGTGTTTTGTCTACATAAACATAGTTTTCCTCAATCAATGTTTGAAATGTAGATTTGCCTATAGGGAGCTTTTTCATCTTTGTCTCCTGTAAGGTTTATATTTACATAAAAATATGATGTTAATAGATTAGTTTTTTTCAAGTATATTTTTTCCATTTAGTGGTTTAGTTGTGGAGTTGTATAGTGGGGTTTCATCCTGAACGAAGTGAAGGATCTCGTCTTTATCCTTACAGAAATAGATTCTTCCCCTGATAGGATTGTGGTCAAAATGACGATCTTGCTTGCATCTGAACCCTGTCCTGTTGTCACGATAGGCTTGTTTCAGGATCTAATGCATAAATCGATCCCGAATTAAAAGCGACTTATTAAAAAATAAACTTCAGCCATGTTTTTTGTCTTTTTTTAAAGACGTGGTTATTTTGACGTATACTCTTTTCTGATTATTTCATCAATAAGTAGAGTTAATTCAGGAATTTTGTATTTCATAATTTGCCAAATTTCTTCAATATCTATTCCAAAATAATCATGAGCTATAATATTTCTTAATCCTTTAATTTTTTTCCATTCTATTTTATCATTGTGTTTTCTAAAATCTTTACTAAGTCTTGCACCTGATTCTCCAATAGTAACAATATTCATTAAAACAGCATCAATAACGAGCAGATTATCTTCAAATTGCTCAAAATTATGAATGTCTTTGGTATAGTTTATAGTCTTATTTATGGACTCTTTGATATCAAATATATTTTGCATGTCCTTTTCAAACATAAATTGTATCCTTTAATATCTTATCCTTTACTCTCTGTTTTAAGTATTTTTTTCTTGCAATGTCGATTTCTTTTCCAAATTTGTCTTTCAAGATTTCTTTTAATTTCTTGGATTCAAGTAACAAGTGCAACCTTTCTTGAAAAAGAAGGGTTGACTGCCAATAAGTTTACTCTTCTTTTGATAGTTAGCACACAAAACAAAAGAGGAGAAAAAAATGGCTTATCAGCAGTTAACCCTTGAAGAGAGAAGCATGATATGTGGATTTTGTAAAGCAGGATTTTCAAATAATCAGATAGCCCAAGAGCTTGGAAGGCACAAATCGACTATAGGCAGAGAGCTAAAACGGAATAAAGGGATGAAGGGATACCGTCCAAAACAAGCCAATGAGATGGCAAAGGAAAGGAAACAAACCGCTGACAAGGCAATCAAATGGACACCTGAATGTGAGGATAAGATTGTAACATTATTAAAGGAAAACTGGAGTCCTGAGCAAATATCTCATCGGCTTAAAAAGGACGGAAATATATGCATAAGTCATCAAAGGATTTATCAGTTTATACGTGAAGATAAAGCTAAAGGTGGCACATTATACACACATTTGCGTCAGGGTCATAAAAAAAGGCGTAAAAAGTATGGTAAAAGCACATCAAAACGGGGTCAAATTACCAATAGGGTATCAATACATGATAGACCGGCACATATTGACGAGCGTTTGGAGTGTGGACACTGGGAAGGAGATACCATTATTGGTAAAAATCATAAAAAAGCCATGATAACCCTTGTTGAGCGAAAATATGGTTTTAGTATAATCGAAAAAGTTGAATCAAAGAGGTCTGATCATGTGGCAGCAAAAATAATAGAGGTCATGTCACGATATAAAGACAAGGTCAAGACGTTAACGTTTGATAATGGGTTAGAATTTGCAGAGCATGAAGCAATAGCAAAAGC
>MWCI01000100.1 GCA_002069965.1 Spirochaetes bacterium ADurb.Bin218
TTCATAAATCTCTTTCCCATATTTTGTATAAGGAGAAGGACTTGGAATACACTCTGCACCCCATGTTTGCATCATAAGGCGCCTGTAGGGCTTCATGTCATAGGAACACCTTACCATAAAAACCTTGCATGTAATATCAAAATACTGACATGCAAAAGCCAGAGAGCTTCCCCATTGGCCAGCGCCTGTTTCTGTCGTTAGGTATTTTATACCCTGCTTTGCATTATAATATGCCTGAGGCACTGCTGTATTTGGCTTGTGAGAGCCCGCTGGGGATACACCTTCATATTTATAATATATTTTTGATCTTGTCCCAATTTTTTCCTCAAGCCTACCTGCTCTAAACATTGGAGTTGGACGCCACAATGAATATATCTTCAAAACCTCTTCAGGTATTGCAATGAGTTTGTCTGTAATGTTTCCATCCTGTGCAACCAATTCCTTTGCAAATATTCTCTCAAGAGCTTCTGGAGGCAGAGGCGCATTTGTCTCTGGGTTCATTGGTGGCAAAAAAGGCGTTTTCAACTGAATAAGATAAGGGTTTGGATTAAACCAGTGCCTTGGAAGTTCCCTATCCTCCAGAAGTATTTTTCTTTCAATCATTAAAAATCCTCCGACAGTTTATATTTTCATTTGTTTCTATAAAAAGAAACATTGATGTCAATAAAAATTTTCCTCCTGAGAAAAAATTTTCTAAGTGCACTATTATTTGCTTAAATTTATAAATCTGGCGGGTTTTATATACCTTGCAGAGTTTGCAATACCATAGACGCAAACTCTGCACTTTTTGTGTTACTTTATAGAGATTATTACCATTGTAAAAATTCCAAGTATAAGTGAAATTACAAGTGTAAGTTTTAATCTGTCTGTCTTTCGCTTTAGCCTTGTAAGATTAAAAATTATCCCTCCTATGCTTAAAACAACCTGAATTACGAGCAACCCATAGATTATGCTATCTGCCCAGAGGGGACGAACCTGTAATCCTGGTCTGCTTGCTGCAAGTCCTGAGTGAGTAGGATTTGTTATTGCAAATATGATAAACACAATACCAATTATCACCCATAAAAGAATTGATATTCCATTGATCATCTTAAGAATAGCATCTGGCCCTCTTCTTCTCTCTTTCATGGCTTCCTCTTTTTTATCTTTAGTCTTTATTTTTATTTTTATGTTTAAAAACATATATTTTTGTTACAGGACTTCTGACAATTACTTTTTAATGCCTTTAAGCAATAATCCTCCCACAATAAACAGTAAAAGAATGCACAGTATACCTGCTCTTGAATCGCCACTTATATCTGTTGCAATCCCCATTAAAAATGGCCCAAGTATTGTCGCAAATTTTCCAAAAATATTATATAATCCAAAGAACTCAGCAGATCTTGATGGAGGAATAAGCTGGCTATAAAACGAACGTGATAAGGCCTGAATCCCACCCATGGATGTTGCCACGAGGAAGGAGAGTCCAAAAAATGTCACCTCCTTAGCTACTTTACTCTCAAGGGAAGGAAGGGAAAAGGCAATAAGCGTTATAATTGAATATATTATTATGCCTGCAAGTATCATGTTTTTGCTGCTGAATCTCGCTGCAAATTTACCATAAAGAGCTGTAAATGGAAATGCTATTATCTGTATAAAGAGTATTGCAATGATAAGAGAGTTTATGCTCACCCCTGAATCTATTCCATAGGCTGCTGCCATGCTTATTATGGTATCTACTCCGTCAATATAGAAAAAATAAGCAATAAGAAAGAGAAATATATTTCTATGGCTCTTTAACTCACGAAGGTTTTGCCCTATCCTAAGAAGGCTTTCCCTGACCTCACTTTCTGTCTTTTCCAGAAAATATTTTTGCCTAACGTTCTTTATGAGCGGAATAGAAAACATTGCCCACCATAAAGCAGTAATAATAAATACCAGCTTAAATTTTATCAAGTTGTTAAAATCTGTTGCCATCAATATTAAAATTGAAAGTATAAAAGGAACTGTGCTTCCAATGTAGCCCCAGGCATAGCCTGATGCGGATATTTTATCTGATCTTTCTTGAGATGTTATATCCACCAAAAATGAATCATAAAAAATATTTGACGCAGCCCAGGAGATCTTTGCCACTATAAATATGCTTATACATATTAACCATCCTGAGTTACCCCAAAAGGCAAGAGCAATAGTGGCTGCCACACCAGTAAAGAGAAAAATATTAAAAAGCCTTTTCTTGTTGCCCTTATAATCTGCCAGAGCTCCAAGAAAAGGCGAGACTATTGCAACAACAAGAGATGATAGTGAAATTGCATATCCCCAGATTGCAGTTGACTCCCCTTGAGATAAAGGCTTTGATGCTATCTCTTTAAAAAATACAGGCATTATTGCAGTTACCATTATGAGGACAAATGCTGAGTTTGCAACATCATAAAGTATCCAGCTTTTTTCTTCTCTTGTCATATAACTTCCTGAATATTTTTTTGGTTCAATGAAGAATAGCAAAATTTTATTCAAGGTCAACAGTTTTTAATTAAAAAGAGTATGGTTTTTTTAACTTAATCTAAAGTGCATTAATTTAGATTCCATCTAACACATCCCTACTGTTCTTTGTCTGTAAGCTTAAATGTAGCATTTTCTCCTTTACCAAATGTAGTGAATCTTTGAAAGTCTACATCGACCTTTTACAATGGAAATGTCAAATTAAATCTTTACTACTACATATGATGCAAAATGCGGGATTAATTCTGAGACATTTTTATTGTTCCCTTCACATCGAACGAAACCAATTTTTTTATAAATCGTTACTAGTCTTATTCTTCCAAAATCTATATGTAAAAATTGGAGTTTCCATATTCTCGTCGAGATTTACATCAAATATAGATTTAATTGAATCGACGTCTTCTATTTCTTTTTTATCAGTACTTATACCTATTTGAAGTGAAAAGGGTACACCATTAATCACAAAATCATAATAGATATCCAGAGCACCTCCGTCCACTTTAATTTTATTTGGTTTACTTATATCAACATTTTTAAGAATACTACCTTTATAGAAATAAAGAAATTCATGAAATGTTTTCGTCAACTTGCCTTTTTGTGCTTTTATAATGAAATTCGTTTCTGCAACATTCGGCTCTAAATATTTTTTATCTACACAATATTTTAGAAAATCTTTATATGATACATCACCCATAGTTCCCTGAAATATTGGTATTCTCATTTCCTTCCCATCTTTTTCATAAATGAGATTAGAAAATTTTATTATAAATTCATATTCACTGAATAAAACGACAGAACCATCTTTTATACTATTCACTGTATTATTTTCACATATCGCATTTTTATAATTACAACTTATAATGACAACCATACATATTAAGCTGGCGAATTGATACCATTTCAATTTCATTCCAGATTCTCCTTGTTATTTATTATTTGTAGCTACATTATTATTCTTTGTTATAGGCAAATAGCTAGATACGGGTCTTTTACTGTATACTCTCTTTCCATCTTCATTTAATGTATAAAGTTTCATCGTTGATGTATCCACAAAAGTTTTTGTATTCGGGGCTGCTGTATCTTTAATACTTAGAATA
>MWCI01000101.1 GCA_002069965.1 Spirochaetes bacterium ADurb.Bin218
ACAAAAGAACCTAATAACGAATACTCAACATATATTTTAATAGCAAATAGATGGACAAATTCCTCTCTTGGAAACCCTGACGCATCATCCTTTACTCATGTTAATGGATCCAGCAATAAGGGAATCTATTTCTATAGAGTAGCCTGCATTAACTGGGAAGACCCAAAAGATGAGAGGGATTATCCAGAGAATGAGGCAAGTTATTTTATTCATACAGAAATTGCAGAGATAAGCGGATCTGCCAAAATAGAAATAAAGTAAAAAAAATTTTTTGTTCTTGAATAAAATTTAAATATAAATTAACAATAATTTCTATTGTTAAAAAATAAATAAACATAACTTTTTTACCGATAAAAAATGGTGGCATAGTTCAAGGAGTAAATTATGGCAACAGCTCTTATTGTAGATGACTCAAAGTTTATGCGAAAGATAATTGCAGAGGCTCTATCTTCAGGCGGTCATACCATAGTTGGTGAAGCAGATAATGGTCAGGATGGCATTAAGCTCTATGAGGAGCTAAAACCGGATTTTGTCACAATGGATATTACCATGGGTGGGAAAGATGGTATGAGAGCAATCAGAGAGATAAAAAATCGATATCCAGGAGCAAAAATAATAGTAATATCTGCTCTAAATGAAAATACAATAAAAATGAATGATGAAAATATATCTGCTGACCTATTCATAACAAAACCCTTTACCAAAGAAGAACTTTTATCAGTTGTAAATAAAATAGTTTAGCCATGAATTACCTAAAAATTTACGAACGAAACTCACTGGCTGATTATGCCTTTTTTTTGGAAGAAGGATATGTTGTATTCTATGCTACCACATTGGATAAGTATACCATTAAAGGAAATAACCTCATCCTTGGATGCACAGAGCTACTAATGAAAAATTTTTGTGGAGAAAATATACTCAGACTCGAAACACTTGTAGCTCCATCCTATGCATCATTAAAAAAAATACCAGAAGAAAAATTTATAAACAACCTTCAATCCTATTCATTTTTGCTAAATGTCTCAATAGTTCTTGCAAAACAGGTTTTGCTTACAAATAAAATAATAAATAAAAACTCGACAATTCTGGATGGCGAAAAAAGAGAACTCAGAGATCTCTCCACTAAATACTATAAGGCTGTTTCTGCCTTAAATATTGAATATGAAAAACGTAAACTACCATGGCTTAATGATATTCTAAAAAAACACCTCCTATCATTAAACTACAAAAGAGGTGAGGCCTTCTGTAAATCTCAGGAATCCATAACTGTTGGTGAGCTTAAATTTTTATCAGATAAGATGATTGAATATCCTAAAGGATCAGCCATTTGCAAAGAGTGCGACCAGGGAGATGAGTTGTTTATACTTCAGGCTGGCTCCCTGGAAGTTGAAGTTGGAGGAGTAAAAGTTGCCACAATTGACAAACAGGGGACGGTTTTTGGAGAAATGGCTCTACTTCTTTCAGAAAAAAGAAGTGCAACACTTAGAGCAAAGAACAACACTGTTGTTTTAAAAATCTCAAGACAGGAGCTAAAGGAGATTTGTGAAAAGGACAACAGTCTACTAAAGACAATTGCAATATCCCTTGCTCAAAAACACTATTATAATCTGCTGAAGATCTCATCCCTAACATCAACAGTGGTGGATATGGCTCTGGACTTAGAAGAAGGGGTTGAAGACTATTCAACACCTCAGCAGATATATAGACTTAAGGCAGATCTGGGAAAACTAAAACATGAAATCAGCGATGCTATTTATAAAAAAGATGCTGATTTTCTTAAACCAATAGAGGAAATGCTAAGTTAATACTTATTTATAACTCTTGCTTTTTTTATTTTTGATAAAAAGATAATTCCTGGCTTATCTCCTGCATTGCAGCCAGTGACAGCTCTGCAAATTCCAACAGAGGTATGCCTATTTTTTCGCACTCAAGTATATTTTCCCTCTTTACAGAGGCTGCAAAGGCTTTCTCTTTCATTCTCTTTACAATGGATTTTGCTTTAACGCTTTCAAGTCTTTTGTCTGGATAAACTAAGGCTGTGGCAAAAATAAGGCCTGTAATGGTCTCTCCTGCAGCAAGGGCATGATGGAATATTTTGGTTCTGGGCAAGCCAGTTGCCTCTTCATTGTGCATTTTTATGGCATCAATTATTTCTGGATCAAAATTTCTTTCCTGAAGAATCTCTGCTGTTTTGAGGCCATGAATTTTCATATCGGAGCTGGTTATCTCTACATCAAGATCATGTAGTAATCCTGCAAGAGCCCATTTTGACTCATTCTCATTTAATCTCCTTGCCAGAGCTCTCATCACAGCCTCTGAGGCTATGGAGTGAGCTATCATCTTTTCGTTCTGAATGTATTCTCTAAGGAGGCTTAAGGCTTCCTCTCTATTGATTATAGACATAGCAATAACCCTGTTTTAAAAATTTATTGAAATTTTAGATAATTCTAAAAGCCAGAGTTATTTATGCAAGATTTTTATATCAAATTATGATTGTTTTGTAGATTGCAACCAGTTCATCTCTGCATTAAGATGATGCTCTAAATAAGATAATATATGTCTTGTTGAAAAATCCTCTGCTGAAGTCTCTTCTATTTTTTTCTTTATCTGGTCTATTTTTTCTTTTACAAGAGTAATTCTCTCCTCATAGAATTGCTCCTTTTGCTCCTCTGATAAATAATCAAGAAACATCAACACAATATCAATATCAAAATGTATGAAGTTAGTATCAAAATACTGTTTGAGAAGCCTCTTATAATGCTTTTTACCTGCTGGTAGAATCTCATAGACATATCTCTCAGGATTTCCACTCTCCTTTTCTGTGCCAACTCTCTTTACCCAGCCATTATCAACTGATTTTTTAATAGCATAATAAATCGAGCCAAACTTGATATCAACATAATCCTCAAGGCGCTCAACAATCTTCTTTTTAATCTCATATCCATAGAGATTTCCTTCCATTAAAAGACCAAGTATTGTTATTTCAATTTTCATTATCAGACTCCATAAGAAAAAAGTTTTGAAAAAATCAAATAGTTATATAAATAAAGCCTAAAAGAATAAAACTAAGAGTAATTAATTAGAATATTTATAAAAAAATATAAATTATTTAAACTATTAAGTCAAAAAAAAATATATTTTTTTAATGAATGGTAAGAATTTTTTTATAAAAAAAGCAAAAATAGACAAAAATCAATAATAATATTAAAATATTAAAAAAAAATTATTGGTTTTTGGAAATAATTCTTAATGATACTGTTTAGTGTAAAATCAAATCAAAAAAATATCATCACCGCCGCTGAAGGCGGCGGTGATGATAGAATATTTTTATTTTAAAAGAAGTTTAAGAATTATTACTGATAAAAATATATTTTTAGCAAGGAGCAGCTATGGGATTGATACAAAAACTTATAGAAAAAGGACTTAGTGAGGTTAAAATTGCAGGTTTTGGCGATTCTCTAACTTATGGCTGGCTTGTAAGTAAAGGCTATCTCGATTTTTTAAAAGAGATTCTCAAAGAAAAATATCCCGATATAAAGTTAAGAATTGCAAACCTTGGAGTTCCTGGAGACAC
>MWCI01000102.1 GCA_002069965.1 Spirochaetes bacterium ADurb.Bin218
TCTTTTAGTCTCTGATGAAGAGCTTTCAAAAAGGCGAAGTGCAGAAATGGCAAAGGGTAAAAATGCCTTTAAACCTATAGGAAGAGATAGAAAGATCTCAAAAGCTCTTGAAACTTATTCTCTACTTGCAACATCAGCTGATAAGGGAGCAGTAAGAAAATTACCTGAAGAATAACTATATTTTAAATTGCCCAGATGAAAAATCTGACTATAAAATTATTTTGTAAGATATTCCAGGTTAAGGCCTTAATTCTTTTATTAGGCCTTAACCTGATGTTAAATATTGCCTCAACAGACTGGCAAAAAGCATTCCCACAAGAAACAAAATTAAATCTGGCTTTAGACATAAACTGCTGTGAAATTTTTCAACGGGTAAGTGAAGGCATAAAAACTATATACATTCCTGAATTTATATACAAAGGTTCAAACCCTCAGTTTTATTTAATTCCATCAAAACATAGAAACAATTGGGATATCCCACATCATTGCCATAGAAGCTCTAAATTCCCCAAATGGAGCAAATGCACTTTTACATAATATCTCTTATTCCTCAAAAAAAGCACAGATCCCCTATAATATAAATGATGGGAACCTTGCAAACTTTCATGTCTTTGAACATGAATAGTATAAGAATATGGAGATAAACATGAAACCTATAACTGTAATACTTTTTACTATTGCATCTATTACTGTTGCAATGTTACTTGGCGATAATTATAAAGCGCTTAAAATAAGCAAAAATATTTGGTTAATAATAACAGGAGTAACAATAGCAGTCTTTATTGTTAAATATATATTAGATATCTTTAATCAAGAAGAAGACAAAGAATAGAAATAAGAAGGGAAATTGGGCTGTTTGAAGGTTTAATCTTTAACAGCCCAATGATTAAGGCCATGGATCGATTTCTTGCCAGTTTGCATAGTATTCTTTAAAAGCTGAAATTTTATCCATGTTATTATGGATAAAAAGCTTTGTCATCTGAGCTATTTCCTGCTCCCTCTCAAGAGTTATCTCGCCCATAAGAACCCTAGTGCGCAAAAATACAAAATATGTGTCAAGGACATCGTGTATGCAATAATCATTGATATCCGATATTCTCCCCTCTAAGAAAATATCATAGACCTCATCACCTTTTGTTGACATCTTCCCTGGCTTGCCGAGAACCTTTGCCAGCAAGTTAAGCCCACCATTCATCCTTATGGCATTATAATTGGAAAGCCAATCTTGCAAATCAATATGCTTTGTGCTAAACCTGTTTCTACCAGCCCATTTATCTCTAAAATGCCTTTTGACTGTAAAGCCATACCTAAAAGCCATCAATTCAAGAAGTGGGATATCAAAACCCCGCCCATTAAAAGTAACCAAAGATGCATGATCGTAAAGATTTTCCACTCCATGCCAAAAAAGCCTTACCATCTCTGAAGGTCTAAATTGAGGCTTATCCAGAGAAACAATGTCAATCAAAGTAAAATCTTCACGAACCTTGGCAATACAGATAGAAATAGGATACTGAAAAGTAACAGGTATAAAATCAGTTGTGCCGTTGGAACTTTCCAGAATTTCACTCTGGTATTTTCTAACGGCACTTACCTCATCTAAGTCTTCCTCTGGATATTTTACTTTTTTTATTAGCCTTGCATCAGGAACTGATTCAACATCAAAAACAAGATATTTTACTTCTTCGTACTTAGAACTCAACTACTTCTTACCCTTTGCCTTTTCATCCATTTTTGTCAAAAAATCCTTAATGTATGGATCTGTTTCTGTTTCTTTTGCCTTTTCCCATACAGGTATTGACTTCTTGGAGCCAATTCTCACAGAAGAGAGCAAAGCAGCATATCGCACTGTTGGATTCTTATCGTTTAAAATGACATTATTAACAGCATCAGCAGCATCTTCCTCTGCAATATAACCAAGAGCCATTACAGAATGCAACCTCACCATATCTCTTGAATCTTTAAGTAAAGCCACAAGCTTTGGAATAGCTTTTTCTTCTTTCTTCTCACCTACCCAGTCTGCAGCCTGAACAATTGTCTTTTCATCCTTAGCAGCGTCCAGATCTGCAAGATATTTATCTACCTCAGCAGCAAAAGCAACAGAAATGAGGAAAAATACAGATAATAAAGCGCCTGTTATTTTATTCATAAATAATCTCCACTTATAAATTACTCTACACCATGATAAAATATCATATCAAAGAGCATAAGTTGTGTCAATACTTTTATCGGCAAAATATGCTTAATTTTGAGTAATAAGAAATCATGCCTCAAGCATTCTTGACATAAGATACTCAAGGTCATCAATATATCTCTCGTCATTGGTTATTCGCCACATAGTCGCAGCTCCTTCGTAAAGATGAACCATTCTTCGCGATACCTGCTCCACATCAATATCTGGAGGCAGCTTTCCATTTTTTATCATTTTCTGAAGAAATTGCATAACAAGATTAATCCATCCATCTACAATTTCTTTTAAAATTTCCATCATCTCAGGATCTTCTGTATCAAGGTGAAAACAAGCCTCTGCAATAGGACAACCGCGATATCTTATTTGAAAATCCTCTTTGATTGCAGCATTCCACTTTTTTATAAAGGAACTAAAGGAGTAACTATCAAGAACAATGCTCACCATCTTTTTCTTGATATAATTATCATACTCAAGAAGACACTCCCTAACCAGATCCCTCTTTGAAGGGAAATACTTATAAAAAGAAGCCTTGGCAACATTGGATTCCGCTATTATTTGATTGACACCTGTGCTTTTTATACCCTGATTATAAAAAAGCCTCATTGCAGTGAAGAGAATCCTTTCTCTAAGATTTATTTTTTCCATTGCTCCCCCAAAAACAAACTCAAACATTTTTAATATTTTAAAAAATCCAGACCTTTCTTTACAACAAATTTATTTTTTTATTGACAAAAGACTATCCAGACGGTATCTGCAAATATACAGACATGTTTGTCTATTTGTCTACAATATTTTTTAAAAAGACAGACATGTCTGTCTTAAAAATAAAAAATTTCTTCATATTAAGGGAGGAAGCTGTGATTTTCGATTACAATCAGGAAGCCCTAAAAAATCTAAACATTGAGGACACCTCAATACTGGACAGGCTTGTAGATTACAAACAAGCAAGGGAAGTCCGCCAAAAAAAAGAACACTACCAGAGAGACAAGCGCATGTCTCTAAAAGAAGCTATTGCTGAATATGTCCATGACGGTGATATATGGTGCGATAGCAGCTTTGGATATGTCCGTAGCGGCTTGCAGGGATTCTGGGAAATTATCCGCCAGGGTAAAAAGGATCTCCAGGCTATTGGCTCACCAAACACAAACATGAGC
>MWCI01000103.1 GCA_002069965.1 Spirochaetes bacterium ADurb.Bin218
CGACCGTCTTTATAAACTATATTTAATATATCCACAACAGACTTGCATACTACTGCTGCAGTCTCCCTGCTTGTGCCTCCTACAGCCTTTGCTGCTTTAAAGATAGCATCAGTGATTTTTTCAGAATCAAAAGGAACAATGCGACCGTCTCTCTTGCGGATATACTGAATTTCAGAATCAATCTTCATGTAAAAATAAACCTCAAAAATATAAAAAATTTAAATCAATTAAATATTGTAAAAAAATAAAAATAATTTAGATAAAAAGATATCCCACTCCTTTTTTGAAGTAGCCTATAAAAATTTAAGCAGAAACTTTACAGAAGAATACATCAGGTACAGTGATATTAAGCTCTGTGAATCATTACTTAAAAAAGTAAAAGATCTCCTGTCAAATAAAGTTTTCTGTCAAAACAGAAATTTACCATTTTAAGTTTATCATATCACAATATCTTCAACCCACTTATACAAAGCCGCAACAAAAAGTGTGCTGGATAAAGCAAGATATATTAAAATAATGCAATATTGATTGCTTAAATAATTCCTTAATTCTTTTAAGCCATTAAGTCAACTAAAAATATTATGTCACCAGAAAAAAAATAATCAAAAAAATTAGATTTACCGATAATATATTGAGAAGTCTTATTTTTCAAAAAGTCATATAGGAGCAATTCCATGAAAAAGGGAAAGATTATAACATTATCAATTACAATGATAGCTTTTATTTTTATAGTAACCTCTAAGGCTATGTATAGTTCTTCTATAATAGACAAAATCAAAATAAATAAAGAGGATATACCTGAGGGTTTTGTTTATGGACAAATTCCAGGTTTTGCCAAAAATCTCCTTAAGTCAAATCCCTGGATATTTGACCAGGAGGCTATTCAAAAAATGACAGCCAGAATATACCCTGGGGGAGAAGCCAGCAAGGTTTCTACTATACATATGACAATACTTGCTAAAGAAAAGAATCCTTTCAGAGATGATATAGTTTGCTATATAATGCTATTTAAAGATAAAAAAGCTGCAGGTGAAGAAATTGCAAAGCTTAGCGAATATGTAGGATATAACAGAGATAGGTCAATTCTTATGGAAAAGGAAAATATTGCAATATATCTCTTTGTCGATGACATCAGCAACTTTAAATATATAAAAGAAATCTCAGAGACATTGCAAAAAAGACTGGATTCAATATAAATATTTTAATATTATAAAATTGCTATAGAGATGTGAACTTTATCTCTATGGCAATTTAGTGGTTTTTTCTATTTTTAACTTCTTTCTCTGTTGTATATTTCCTGGCCGACTCTCTTTATATGTTCCTTAATATTGTCTTCCAGCATTTCGTATTTTGTTACATCCAGCCTATAGGGTATTTCTAAATCTTCAAGCATAGAATAAAGCCTCAGGTATTCAGAAAAATTCATTTCTGGAGCAACTATTGTAATATCGATGTCAGAACCTTTACTATAGTTCCCCTTTGCCCTTGAACCATATATCAGGACTCTCTCCACCTGTGGTTTTAATTTGAATATATCCTCCATAGACTTTAATAATTTTTCAGAAAGCCCGAATTTACCATCGCTCATTTGCCTGTAACTCCATAAATTTTTGAAATAGCTTTTCAAACTCACTGCAATACATATTTGCAATATTGATAATTATGCTTTCTGTCAAGGCTTGATTATATGCATGAGATGTCAAATTTCTTGTGGCAATTATATCCATCCACATGTCACCATTTTCAATGATTGCATATTTAAAGGCAATTCTAATAGCATCCCTTGACTCTCTAATTTCCTGAATGCCCTGATATAAAAAATAATCCCTTATTAAGTTCCAGGCAAGCTCAAAGGTATATTCAAAGGCCTGAATCATGCCCTGCTTTTCAAGATCATTTAAGCCTGTCTCTTTGTATTGAGTAACCGCATTTTTTAATTGGTTAAGAGCATTTTTATAATTTTCAAGTCACTGGAGCCATCGGATATCATCAG
Source organism: Spirochaetes bacterium ADurb.Bin218 (assembly GCA_002069965.1). Classification (GTDB taxonomy): domain Bacteria; phylum Spirochaetota; class UBA4802; order UBA4802; family UBA5550; genus UBA5550. The sequence continues at coordinate 1,994 of MWCI01000103.1, forward strand.
CCATAATTAACACCTATGCTTTAATGATTTAAGCCTGGATTTTTAAGTTAATTTTAACACAGATACCAAAAAAGGTCAATAGCAAAAGCAATTGAGTAATATACTTTGATTTAATTTTCCAGAAGGGATTGCGTGATTGAATATCTTTGTCCATCGAAGGTAAACTTTACTCTAAGAATTCTATTTTCCGGTATAAATAGCTTTAGTTCACCAGGCTGATAGATGTTATTGGCTCTGACATATCTTCCTTTAGTTTTATCCAGTTCCCATCTTTCTGCTTTTATTATTGCATATTTACCAGCCTCTGCCTGGAGTGCTAAGGTCTTTTTTATCTCAGGGTGAGATGTTTCTGTGCGGATCTCCTCTGCAGAATTCACTGTAACCTGATAATAGACAATTGTTTCAGAGGGTGAGCTAAAGCTATCTGAAAATTCAAGGATCAAGTTATAGTCATTAGGCAAGGGGAAAAGGCTTTTACCTTTATAGCTGTATATATTTCTCTCTGCAAGGAGATCTATAATCTCTGTAGTAACTCCATTGGAAAGTAAAAGAATTCTTTCATCGATTATTTGTTTAATACTTAAAGCGCTTTTAGATAAAATAGGAATAAAACTTCCGTTATATTCAATTCCCTGAGATTTAATAAGTAATAGCTTGTTGTCCACGATATCAAAATCTGAGATTTCTTCAATTGAAGATAGATTAAGGTTCAGGCTTTCTATTTTAATAAGTGTGCAACTGTTGGATTCAGAGTTGCTCTCTGATTTTTTTTCAAGCAATATATAAAAGAAATTATTATCCGACTTAAATTTTTTTATAGAGCCCTGAAATTGAGGAATTGTTTTTTCTGTATAAGCAGCAGTATTAATATCATAAGATGAAATTAGCCATTGAGTCTCTGTCTCTTGAATAAAATAAATGTTGTCACAATCGACATAATAGGCAAGTAAGGGACCTTTTAATGTAATATGTAATTCTTCAGCTACTTTTTTTAAAGCATAGAGTTTTTCGTTTTGGGCAATTATATCCAATGCCTGAAGCTTTGGATTTTGATTGGGGAAAAGAGATTGGGAGAGTAAAAGAAAAATGAATATGCTTATTATTGTGTTATTTTTCATTGCAACCATTGGCAGATTTTGCTAAAGAATTTGTAAATGCCACAACACTTAAAAATGTTGTGGCATAAATTTTACATCAATTATAAGTTTCAGAGCCAAGGTATGTTACAGGTGGCTCATCCATAAGCCATCGCAAGGTATTTTTAAGTCTCATAAGCTGAACAAAGAGATCGTGTTCTGGCTCTTCGTTTG
>MWCI01000104.1 GCA_002069965.1 Spirochaetes bacterium ADurb.Bin218
TGAATACAAAAATAAGCTTAAAACTCCCGCAGAAGCGGCAAAGCTAATTAATTCGGGGGACGCAATTGAATTTGCTCAATTCAATGGAAGACCTGTTGCCTTTGAACAGGCTCTTGCTCAGAGACATGAGGAGTTACGTGACGTTGGACTTTTTTTCAGTGTTACACTCCCTCCTCTTCCAGAAACCTGTAAGTATCCAGAGAGTTTTATTTTCCATGACTGGCATTGGAGCAAACTCACAAGGATGATTCAGTGTATTCCAGGGACTCATCCCTATTACAATCCTGTTGTATACAGGTTTACAACAAACTGGATGAGAAAAATGCCTGAATACGACAGTAATGTAAGATCTTACTACTACAATGATCCTGCCAAAGTCAAAGAAACAAAACATGTCTTTGCCATAAGAACAGGCCCAATGGACGAGCATGGATACTTTAACTTTGGCTTACACAACTCTTTCCACACCTCTGCAATTGAGGTGGCAGATCTTGTTATACTTGAGGTAAATAAAAATATCCCAACTGTATATGGCGGAGCTGAGGAATCTGTGCATATTTCCCATGTTGATGTGATAATTGAGGATGAGGCAAACACTCCTCTTTTTGAGCCACAGCCCGAGGAGCCAAACGAAGTGGAAAAGAAAATTGCAGCAAACATTCTGCCATATCTCCGCAATGGCGATTGCATTCAATTGGGTATAGGTGGGCTCCCAACAGCTATTGGACGATTAGTTGCAGAGTCTGACCTCAAGGATCTTGGGTGCCATACAGAGATGTTTGTTGATACATATTTAGATATGTATGAGGCTGGAAAGCTTACCAACTCCAAAAAGCCCTTTGACAGACATAGATCTGTCTTTACATTTACAGTGGGAAGCCCAAAATTACATGAATTCATGAAAGAAAATCCTGCTGTTGCTTCCTATCCTGTAAATTATACCAATGATCCTCAAAAAATCAAGGAGATTGATAACTTCATAAGCATTAACAGTGCTATAGAAATAGATCTCTTAAGTCAGGTTAATGCAGAAAGTTCTGTTGCTGGTGGAGTTCCAAAGCAAATTTCTGGAAACGGCGGAATGACTGATTTTGTTTACTTTTCTCAGCTTTCAAAGGGTGGCAAAAGCTTTATATGTATAGAATCTACCTATACAGATAAAAATGGCAATAAAAAATCCCGTATTGTCCCAGGTTTTGAGCCACACACAGTGATTACAATTCCACGGCAACTTGTTGATTATGTAGTTACAGAGTATGGAGTTGTTCAAATGGGCGGAAGACCTGTATGGCAAAGAGCTGAACAACTTATCAATATTGCTCATCCTGATTTTCGTGATGATTTAATTAAAGAAGCTGAAAGAATGAAAATTTGGAGAAGATCTAACAAAAAATAAATCTGCTTTATCTCTGCCGCATTGCTTTTGCGGCAGAGATTTAAAATTTTATTTAAAATCATAAAAAACTTGCCCTTTTTTAAATATTTTATAAACACTTTCTTAATATTTATACTATATTTATAATAGTTACTTTTTAAAATAAAACATATAACTTTTTTGTAAAAAGGCACTGCCCTTTTTGTCTTTATTATTTTTATAACATAAACAGGTGAATCAATTGGAAACAAGCACTCTCACAAGTTTAAGCAGATTTAAAATATCTGATGAACATTTAGTAACTGATGTTGCTGTAAAGGACTCCATTACCAAGGCATACAGAGAGGGAAGAACCTTTGAATTTTCACCAGATAATTTCATAATTGAAAGAATTGCAGCAGGTGATCCCCCTGAACTTTTTAGAGAAAGATTCTTTGAAATGACAAATCAGATCTTTGCGAAGAGATCTGAAAATCAAGCTGCATTAAAGGATAAACTTACAGGAGACACAAGGCTTTTTATAAAAATCATAAATGCCATTGTTACTTTCCACAGAGCAGCAGCACAATGCCAGAATAAACTCATACAGTCAAGAAGAATTGTTATAGTTCAGGAGCTTCCAGGTAGGGCAACTATTCACCATATATCAAAAGAAACAACAGTTCTTGCTCATGTGGGTCAGGGTCCTATTGCTAAAGAAATACCTACAATATACCTTGGTCTAAAAATCTTTGAAACATTAAACGACTGGAAAGGGCGTCAGAATCCCGATCTCTTTAAGGCCTTTACATTACTCCTTGATATAGAAGAAAGGGCCATTGAAACAGGATTTAGCCATACTACAATATATCCAGCAGAGACATCTATTCTCTTATCTAAGCTCCTTGATAGTATTATTGAATACACTGGTCGTATTGAAGAAAGATACAGGGAAGACATTCAACTTGTTCCTGCTGCAATATTCACAGAAGAAAAAAGAAACGAAATAATCGAAAAACTAAATGCCAGAATACCCTCTGACATAATGAACTTTGATTATGATAAAAATCTTGAGGCGTTAGTTGAACTGGAAAATTACGCCAGAGCATACAAAAAAAATGGAGACCAAAAATCTCTACGTGAAATTATAAAACTTCTTGTTGCAGCCTCTGGACATGACATACATGAGATAAGAAACAGAGCAAATATGATCCTTGACAGAGTATTCTCCCCAAAAGAATACGATTCTCCTCTGGCAACAAAATTTATAAATGTTCGAATTAACTCTAAATACAGATTTAAATTTCATCTGGCAGATCCTCAAGAGAAAGGATTATATTATCTAAGAGTCTACAAAAATAACCGAGGTGAAAAATTCAACTTCGAAAACAAAATCATTGTTGATGAAATTCCTCTGGAAAAAGATGAAAATGGCTTATTTACAGCCCAATATTTTTTTAGCGAATATGGACACTATGATTACTCTGTAATATTTCGAAAAGAAGATTCCTTTTTATGGATTAATGAAAATGGATCATCGGGCAGAGTAAATGTTTTACCCGATCTCCGCGGTGAGATTATACTGGAGATCTTTGTCGATATTCATGGCCACACCAGAATATACTGGAGAGATAACGATGGCCATCCTGGTCTTGTCTACAACGAACACGGAGAGATTATACGCTTAGGAAACCTTTCTGACATTACTCATCATCTGGAAGATCTGAAATCTCGCTATTTCATTACTGCTGTTTATCTTCTGGGAGTCCAAAAGCGCGGCAACAATAGAGAGGATTGGGCTCCTGAAGCAACATCCCCTTCACCATTTTCTCCTATGAGTTTAACAGAAATTGAACCATCCCTTGGTGGAGAAGAGGAACTG
>MWCI01000105.1 GCA_002069965.1 Spirochaetes bacterium ADurb.Bin218
ATGTATGCACCTGTCCATCATTTCTTCTGCAAAACGGCACCCAAAACGGAAATAATCCATTCTCGACCTGCAAACACATCAGGGATTATTTGTCGCAAAACGGTAAAATTCCCTATACAGGAAAACCACCGTCAGACTGGCAGAAGTTTTTGCTTAAAACTTTGGGGGTAGACGATAAAAATCTTTCTAATGCTCAGGCCTATTTTTTGATAGGGGAGCTTCTTGAACTTAGAGGGATATCTTATCCAGAGCTTACATGGTTTTTAAAGAATCAGAAAAAACCCTTATTATTGCCCCTTATTCACTATGGGATAGAGCTTGAAGGAAACGTAAAAGATAAAAATGAATTTAGAGAAGCCCTTACTGAAAAAGGGATAGTAGTGACAGAAACAGGCTATACCGGCGGTACTAGAGCGGCAAACGAATGGAGGATCTCTGCTGACAATTCTGTTAGTATGGGCAATAAAAGGTATCAACCTATTGAGCTCGTTTCCCCCAAGTTATTGGGATATAGAGGATTTCTTCAGCTAAAACAGGTTCTTGAGATTTGGAATAAGGTTGGCGCTGATTATGTGAAGTCAGCAGGAACGCATATTCACCTTGATATGTATAGCGCTGACAATGAGTTTAGAACAAATTTGTTGCTTGTATGGGCGGCGATAGAGATGCCTTATATGTGGTATCTTGTTTCTCCGTCAAGAAGAAATAATGGTTTCTGCCGTGCGGTTACTGATAATGTTTTAAATGATGTATATGAAGAGCAAATTTCGGTAGGAAGATACTATAGCATAAATTTCGATGCTCTTCAAAGACACGGAACTGTAGAATTTAGGCTCTTTAACTGCACAACAGATTGGAAAAAGGTGACTGCATGGACCACGCTTGTTCTTCGTATCTATGATGCTGTTAGGAAAGGGTTTACTTATCGCGATGTCCCTAAAAACAATTTTTCTGGTTTTCTTGACAAAATTGGCTTTGGAGAGAATACCTGCCAGTTTTTAAGGGAAACAAAAGAATATCTTATTGCAAGGTATAACCATTTTAGGGAGGAGGCGGAAAAGCATCCTGAAAAAGTACCGAATATAAGCCCCCCTGCTGTTGTTAATGGTGTAAGTATTGCCCAGATAAGAAGAATAAGAAAACTTACAGAAATAATTGAAAAGGCAACCACGATAATAAGAAGTATAAATACAAACTGGAATTTGCCATGGCACTGGTCTAGCGGAGGACTAGATTGGATACCTGAAAGTGAGCAATTATATAGTGTTGCAAAAGGAAGGGTGAATAAAAAGATAGATGTAAATTCAATTACTCTTCTTATCAATAATCTTGTTGATAACCCTGCTGATCTTGACGATAACGCAGAAATACCTATTTTAAGGGCCCAAGTAGAGGTGGATGGAAGAAGAGTAGATATTGTAACTAACGAGGATGGTTCGCTAATTCCTGTTTGTAGATGTTTTTATGCTAGGAATTCAAATGTTAGAAGAAATTCAAATGTTAGAAGAAATTTACATACCTCGTACTGTTACCACGCAAGATACGCTGCCAGGTATATCATAAGAGAAATGGCAATAAAAAAAATGAGAGAATTGCAAAACGAACTAGAAAGATTGCAAAACGAAGAAGATAATTTTTACAGGGAGGCGGTATGTGTAGGATAGCGGGTTATATAGGTCCTGTTTCAGATAGGAGGGTTTCTGCAATTCTTCGCGGTCTTATCATGGCAGAGGAGAAGAGCAACCCCCATGGAACAGGTATTGTTCTTAAAGATTTAAAAACAATGACAAACCATATTATGAAAAAAGGGATAAGAGGAAGAGACTTTCTTGTCAGAGGATATGCAGACTTCCTTTGGCAAAGAAAATTCAATTTTGCCTTTATCCATGTGAGGTATATGACTTCTGGGGAACAGTCTGATAGATGTTCCCACCCTTTTGGCTTTAGAGTAAAAGGAATATGGCATTTTGGAATGCACAATGGGGTTTTTAAAGATGAGTTGTGCGAAAAAATGTCTAAAAATTTCGGGTGTTCAGTGGCAGATGTGGATTCTGAGACCTTCTTTTGGGCTTTGCAGGAGTTGCAGAAAAAAGGAAAAAGTCTGGAAGAGGCAATAGCAGAAGTAACAAAATTTATCTCTGCTGAAGGCGAATTTGCTTTTGCTTATATGTCTCCTGAAGCTGTATATCTATGGAGATCAGAGGGAAGACCACTTTCTGTGTTTGATTTTAGAAAGGCTAATTTAGGAAGATGGTTTGCTTCTACACCAGCTATGATGGAAAAGGCTTTAGAAATTTCTGGTGTAAGAGCGAAAGAAGGGATTGATTATGAAATTAAACCCTTTAAGCTATATAAGCTAAGGCACAGAACAACCCCCTCATGGGAGGTAGAGACTGTTATGGACCTCCCAAGAAATAAAAGAAAATATAATTTTTATAAGGATTTTCCATGGTTAAACAACAAGACAAAACAAAACACTCTTTTTTATGACGAAGATTTTGATTTTGCTGTGTTTGACAAATAAAAAATAACCCCCCAAAACCAAACAAAATAAAGCAAAAACCTAAAATAAACTAAAACAAAGGAGGCTATCATGATGGTAAGAATTATCACTCCAACAGGATATGACTATATAAAAGAAGATTACCTTGGATACTTTATCGATAAAGGCTATGTTCTCGGATTGGCTGAGGACATAGAAGAAACAACCAAAAGGTGCCACAAGATTTTTAGTTGTTTCAGAAAAAAGATACTTGAAGATAAAAAATTTAGAAGGTTGGGTGGGGTATGTGATTCGTATTTAAATCCAATCACCCAAGACAAATAAAGTTAAATGTTGAAGGGGGGAGCCTAAACGCTCTCCCCTTTTTTTTGTGGTTTTTCTATTTTTTTTACAAACAATTTCGAAGCATAGAAATCTGTGGCCAATTTTTCGATCAAATATCTTTTTTCTGTTCAGTCTTTTGCTAAGAAATATAGAACCTCATAGCAGGCTCGTAGACGCACGTTTTGGCACATAGTTGATGTTTTATATACCTTTGCCCTTCACCCTCCTTATAAGGCCATTTCTGTTGATTTGAGACGATAATGTCAACTATCTTGCCTTGTC
>MWCI01000106.1 GCA_002069965.1 Spirochaetes bacterium ADurb.Bin218
CTCTTTTGAGGCCTCTTTTGTTTAAATTTTTAAGGTTAATTTCATGATAAAAGACAAGATAAAAAAATATTTTCACTCTGCCAGCATCCCTTTGACTGAAAAACAGGCGGATCTCTTTGCTCTTTACTATACTCTTATTAATGAAAATAATGATGATAATGATCTCACCAGAATAAAGGGTGAGGATCAATTCATTATCAAGCATTTTATGGATTCTGTTTATATAACAAAATTCATAGAGCTTCCTAAATCCCTTGTTGACATAGGAACAGGCGCTGGATTTCCTGGAATTCCACTTAAGATCATGAATCCCTCATTAAAGCTTATTCTTGCAGAGCAGAGAAAGCGTAGATGCGATTTTCTTTCTCTTGCACTTGAGGAACTTGGGCTTGAGGGTGTGGAGATATATCCTCATAAAGTTACAGATAAGTCTTTTTTTGATATAGATGCAGTTATTACAAGAGCTCTGGAAGACGCTCCTCAGACACTGAGCCGTGTTGGTCATTTTTTGCCAAAGGGTGGCCAGGTTATCTTACTTAAAGGACCTGATGCTGATGAAGATATATCAGCTCTTTCCGAAGATGATAAATCTCTTTTTGAACTTGAAAAAGATATAAGTTATAATTTGCTTGATACTGATTTTAAAAGGAGAGTTCTTGTTTTTAAAAAGATCTCTGATTCTTTCAAAAAGCAATATAAAATAATGAAGGTTGACCGTGACACTCATGGAATTCCAATCATCTCACCAGATAATTCAACTTTTAAAACATTAAAGCGCATAATCTCTGGAGATGGATTAAAAAAGAGTGAGCTTGTTGCTGTGCCAGGTAAAAAGATTATAAAGGATTTTTTCTATAAAAATAAGGAAAGATGTCAGAGGCTCATTTTGCCAGATGAATATAGTGAGACAGACAAGGGTTTTGAAAAAATTCTCAATGAATTTGAAAAAAAAGGAGCACTTTATATCATAAGAAAATCACTGTTTAATGAGCTTGATATTGGATTTCAAGGACCTCTTTTAATTGCAGATATGCCTTTGATAAAAAAATGGGATGGATCTATTTACCATGGATGCAATCCTCTTATACCATTTCAGGATCCATTAAATGTAGGAGCAGCGGTGCGCAGTGCAGTTGCCTTTGGTATAAAACAAATTATACTCACAATTGATGCAGCAAATCCCTATCATTACAAAAGCATAAGGGCATCGTCAGGAGCTGTTTTTGATGTGGATTTTGTAAGAGCACCAAGGCTTGCAGAAATTTATGAATTTATTAAAAGTGATGGCTTTAGGGTTTTTGCATTGGATAAAAATGGAGTTATGCTTAATCAAATTGATTTCCCGGATAAGTTCATTGTAATCCCTGGAATTGAAGGTCCTGGACTTCCGGAAAATCTTAAGGGGGATGCTGTCTCTATACCTATGGTTGATGATATTGAATCTCTCAATGCAACAGTTTCCCTTTCTATTTTTATGTATCAGTGGTTTATATCCAAAAAATAGTTTGACATAGATTAAAGGGAAGGTGTAATAATTTTTTCTGTGTGTTAATAGATAAAAATTTTTAAGGAGCTCACTTAATGTCAATTAAATCAAAAATTAGGACAATCCCAGATTTTCCCCATAAGGGCATAATGTTTCGGGATGTTACAACTCTCATAAAAGATAAAGAGGGCTTTAGAGAGGTAATTGATAGATTTGTTGAACGTTATAAGAATGTTGATTTTGATTATGTAATGGGTATTGAGGCAAGGGGCTTTATTATTGGCGGAGCTTTAGCCTATGCATTGGGTAAGGGTTTTATTCCTGTGAGAAAGCCAGGCAAGCTTCCTGCAGAATCCATATCTTATGAATATGAGCTTGAGTATGGCAAGGGAACTTTGGAGGTCCATGTAGATGCCCTTAAAAAAGGGGATAAGGTTCTTTTAATTGATGATCTCCTTGCAACAGGTGGGACAGCGCTGGCAGGGGCAAAACTTGCAGAGCAACTTGGCGCAAAGGTTGTTGAAATGGCCTTTATAATTGATCTGCCCGATGTTGGAGGCAGAAAAAAGCTTGAGTCCCTTGGCTATAAGGTTTTTCATTTGATCGAATTTGAAGGGGATTGATTTATCTTTATAGCCTTTTGTGTTTTAGGCAAAAGTTTATAAATACTGTAAAGATATACTTTATAGCTATATATGGATCCATGTGGAATATATATACACGTTCCATTTTGTAAAAAAAAGTGTGATTATTGCAGCTTTTATTCTGTCCCACTTAAAGATGAAGTAATTCTTGAGCAATATGTTTCAAGGCTTTGTGATGAGATTTCATCATGTAGTGATGTTTTCCCATCTTTAGCAGATACTATATATTTTGGCGGAGGGACTCCCTCTCTTTTAAAAGAGGAACATCTTGAAAAAATTATTTCTGCAGTTAAAAATCGCTTTGAATTATCAAAGGGTGCAGAAATAACTCTGGAGATGAATCCAGAGGATTTTTCCCATAGCAAAATTGACTCCTGCTTAAAATGTGGCATAAACAGGATAGTCCTTGGAGTCCAGAGCCTTGATGTGGATCTCAGAAGATTTATCGGCAGAAGCACTGCTCTTGTGCCAGATAAGACGCTGAAGGATTTTTTATCAAGAAGTGATTTTATACGTTGCGTTGATCTCATTGCAGGCATACCAGGTCAAACCAAAGAAGAGATAATATATGAACTTGAATATATCACAAACCTGCAGCCAGATCATATATCCCTGTATCTTTTATCCTTAGAAGATGGAACTTCTCTTAAACAACGGTTTCCTGGAGATAATGAGTTTTCTGATTTTCAGGCCAGGATATGGGAAGTTGCCATAGATTATCTTGTCTCAAAGGGTTTTGATCATTATGAAATCTCAAA
>MWCI01000107.1 GCA_002069965.1 Spirochaetes bacterium ADurb.Bin218
CAATAGAATTACTGAAAGCTCCTTTGTTGATACTCCACCATCTCTTGTGACAAAGTATTATTATAAGGTAACATCCTGGAGTGAGGGAAGTGATCCTGTCGAAAGTTATTATAGCCTTTATGATGATGGATATGCAATGCCACAAATTCCAGATTCTCCATCTGGCTTTACTTCTTCTAAAAATAGAACTGATGGCAAGATTATTCTATCATGGTCAACTGCAGCCAGAGCTGACTTCTATAGACTATATAGAAGTGAGTCTAAAAATGGAATCTATAATCTCCTTGCCTCTGGGATTTCTAATTTAACCTATAGTGATGATTTCCCTTCAATAGTTGTGGGAAAGGACTATTACTATAAAATATCTGCTGTCAATGTCAGTGGGGAAAGCAACATGACTGACTATATTCTTGGTAACACAAAGCTTGCTGTGCCAGGTAATTTTACGGTGTCCTATAGCAATAAGCAGGTACTCCTGAGGTGGTCTCCTGTTATTGGAGCCACATCCTATAGGGTCCAGAGGAGAAAGTTTTTTGAGACATCTTATAAAGATATAGGCACAACTGATCAATGCAATTTTATTGATACAGGTTTGTCATGGGGACAGCATCACTATTATAAAGTGCAGGCTATCAATAGCAGTGCTTCTGGAGATTTTACAGAGAGCCAGAGTGTTCATGTTATATGGTGATTATAAGCTTTTAGCGAGGATGATCGTATGAATAGACTTATACTAAAAAGAAAACCCTCATTGCTCATAAGCTCCTTAAAGATCTTAAGCAAGAGGACTCCAAAGAATTTGCACTTTGAATTTCCATATTTAAATGTAACCATGGAGAATGCTTCCATAGACAGAGCAAATCTTCTGCTTTACAGAAATTTTACAGGATATGAAGATGATGGAAAACTTCCAATTCTGTATCCCCACGCAATTGCAGCACCGATTTATATGTTTATGCTCAGCCAAAGGGAATTTCCTTTAAATCTCTTAGGGGCACTTCATGTTAAAAATAGAATCATATCTTATAGGCCAATATCAGAGAAAGAATCTTTTAATATAGATGTTAAATTGGAAAATGGTAAAATTCTCAATAATGGGATTGAGTTTGATTTTTCTCTTTCAATTTTACAAAAAGATGAAATTTTATGGAGGGGCATAACTACATGGTTTAAGAGAGGAAACTTTGGGTATACTGATGAAAAGATTGCTTCCTTTGAAACTCTTACTCCAATTGAAAGTGGGAAGGTGCTCTGTGAGTTGGATATACCTGAGGATATAGGTAAAAGATTTGCAAAGGTAACAGGTGATTATAACCCAATACATATTTCTACTTTTATGGCAAAGTTTTTTGGCCTTAAAAAAAGTATTGCCCATGCAATGTGGTTTTGTGGCTATCTTGCCAGCAGGTTATCTCATGTAAAAAGGGCTGTTCCTATCCAGATTGACCTTGCCTTTAAGTCACCAATCTTTGTTGGATCAAAATCAATTGTTATGTTTGAAGAGAGAGATAAAAGTCTGAGGTTTGATGCCTACTGTCATGGTAATTCAAAGGCATGCATAAATGGCTTTGTTGGAGAATTTACTGATGAGAGATAACTCTCATCAGTAAAAAAATTATATCTCAGATGTTTTTTTACCCTTTTTTATTTTTTTGAGATCAAGAGGTTCACACTCCCAGGCCTTTTCCAGAACCATAAGCATGTCAGAGTAATTCAGTTCCTCTGGATTGTAGACAAGAGCTCCATCGTTTAAAGAGAGCCTTGCTATTTCAGGTAGGACCTCCCGTGGGATCATAAGGTTCCCATCTCTATCTACAACCTCTCTCAGACATGTGGGATGTTTGCCACCTGTAGCTTGACGTAATTGTGAATTAAGCTCACGAATAGTTGATATGGTAAGCCCTGGCCTGTCGCTTTTTTTAGTTTTAGAGTAAACCTCTTCGCCTCTAAGTGCAAAGAGCAGCTCTGCCGTGAGGTGACCGCTTTTGTGGAGATTATATTCAAGCCCATAGGGCAGCAATATGCTCATACATACACCATGAGGAACATGGCATATTGCCCCAATAGAGTGACCTATGGCATGGACCATTCCTACCATTGAATTTGAAAAACTCATCCCCGCAAGAGCTGAACCTGTGGCAAGTGCAAGCCTTGCATCCATGTCATCTGGCTTTTTAATTGCTCTGAGAATATTTTCTGAAATGAGCTTTATTGCCATTAGGGCTGTTGTATCGCTTAGAGGATTTTTTGCAAGGCAAGTATAGGCCTCGCAGGCATGAGTAAGTGCATCCATTGCTGTTGCTGCAGTGATTGCAGGTGGAAGAGTTTTCGTCATTCTTGAATCAAGTATGGCAAAATCTGGCAACAGAAAAAGAGAGGGGAAAAGCATTTTAACATCCCTCTGGTGATCTGCAATAACAGCAACCAGTGTTAGCTCTGAACCTGTTCCTGATGTTGTTGGCACAGCAATAAGAGGCTTCAGTTTTCTCTTAAGAGCGCCAAAGCCAACAAAGTCCATGAGATTGTTGGAATTTTCTGAAACTAAAATATTTACACCCTTTGCTGTATCAAGGACAGAGCCTCCTCCCACAGCAATTATTGAGTCGCATTTTGCAGATCTGTATTTTGCTGCAATCTCTTGAACTGTCTTTACATCGGAATCAGCAGGGACATCGTCAAAAATGCCTCCATGCTTTATTTTTCCAAGAGCCTTTTCTACAGGAGTGATTAGCTTTGCACCCATTACTCCCTTGTCTGTAATTATCATTGGCTTCTTTGAGTTGACAGAGGCAAGTATATCTGGAAGCTTTTCCAGTGCATTATGACCAGAAAGACATTTTACTTTGTTGCAGAATTCATAATATGATGGAATATTCATCATTGTC
>MWCI01000108.1 GCA_002069965.1 Spirochaetes bacterium ADurb.Bin218
CCTTGAATAGCCTCCGTTTGCATTTATTCCTACTGTTCCCGGCTTGCAGGCTGTCAGCGGATTAAGCAAACAGGCGCTTGTAGTTTCTGTCTGGCCATAACCCTCGCATATTGGAACTCCAAGGGCATAAAAAAGCCTCACAAGAGATGGGGAGATTCCAGAGGCAGATAAAAAGGCAAAGCGCAGGTTATCTCCAAAAATCTTTTTTATCCTTTCAAGCAAACGATTGGCAATTCTATATTGTATCTTCAGACACAGTGGCAATTTTGAGAGCACGTCAAAATCCCTGCTCATGTTATAGCAGCCATTTTGATCTCTTCGATATTCAAGTGCAGCTAGAGCGATCTTTATGGCATACCTGTAGAGTTTTTTCTTTAAAAAGCTCTGTTCCATTGCATGGCGAAAATGGACATATATCTTCTCATAAAGCAAAGAGACTGAATTAATCCATGTAGGATTGTATTTACGCAAGTCATCTATAACTGTTCCTGGTGAATCTGCGTATGCAATAGTTGCTCCAGTAAAAACACATACAAGCTCACAAACAGCTCTGTCAAAAATATAAGCAAGAGGCAAATAGCAAAGCCCTCGATCATTTTGTGTAATAGTCATGCCATGCCTATCCCAGAATTCAAAGGCTCCATGAATCTTACTTGATATGCTAAAATGAGTTAGCACTATACCCCGTGGTGTGCCAGATGAACCTGAGGTATATACAACAGAAAACCAATCAGATAATTTGACATTATTCTTCATTTCAAGGTAATCGGGATAATTGGAGAGCTTATTCTTTTCACCTATCTCAAGGAGTTCCGAAAATGTTATCAGTCGTCTATCTGTTCTTGATGCGCTATCAGTTAAAAGAATTATCTTTTCAAGAGATGGGATCTCTGTATAGGCCTTCATTATGCGATCAAAGATCTCTTCACTACCAACTATGATATATCTACAGGAGGTTTCGTTTAATATATGAGTTGTTTGCTTAAGGGAAAGGGATGGTAATATTGTAACACTAACTGCTCCCATACAACAAAGTGCAAGATCCACCTGAGTCCATCGTGGAGAGTTTTCTGCCATTATTGCAACAAGAGAGCCTGGTTTTATGCCAAGAGAGATAAATCCAGAGGCAATAATCTCCACCCTATCGCGCAGCTCATACCATTTAAACTGTCCATTGTGCTCATTATATTTTTCTGGATTAAATATTTGTGCAATATTGTGAGGATATTTTTCGCATGTCTTATAAAAATGCCATGGAATTGGTTTTAGATCATCACCCTGCCATTTCCATGACCTTGAGTTACTCATAGTGCCTCCCAGTATTTTGAGCAAATTATGTTTTTTAGCATATCTAATTAAAAGCCTGAATTATTGCAATAATAATTTAATGTCCCAAAAACAGTCTGCTACCTTAAAAAAAGGCTTGCATATTCCATATTTAATTGCTATATATACATTAAAAAAATTGGCAAAAATTTTTATAATCTGGTTATAGCTTATTTAAAATTATTTCCAACATTAAACATCTTCTTTACTTTTAATGTTAAGAGAGCTTATCCTCACCCAAGCAAGCCTCCACGAGATAATTTTTATTCCAGATTTTATTTTTTGCCTGTAAAAACAGGAGGTTTTAATGTTTAACAAGATTTTTAAGCTTTTCATTATAGCTGCAATTTCCATTTTATTTTCCTGCAGTTCTGATAGCAAAAGGTATCTTCAAAATCAAATGATGGACAGTCTAACTGATACAGCAATAAGCTCAGTGAAGGACAATTCCTCAGGCGGCACTTCAAAAAGCTCATCAAAGGGTATTTTTGGCAGAGGTTCAGGGGATGCTCATTTCTTTGAAGATGACTACATCATTGTATCAAAAGAGCCTTACAAATCTGGCTGGATACGAGTGCGAGTTGCAAAATTAGTTACACCTGCCTCAAAAGAAACAAAGAATGAAGCCAAATTCATGTATATTTCTGATGGAGAGGAGATATGGACAAAATACTACTGGGTTTCAAGAATTGCAACCTCTGCTGATATTAAGGTAGGTCAGATTGTATTTGCAAGTGAGGCTCATACTAATGAAGATGGAGTCTATTACGGCCCAGAGGAAAAATCAGAAACTTATGACTCATGGTTTATGACAAAAATCACAGATATCTCTGACCGCCACAAAGGCTATGTTACAGTTGCTGGTAACTATAAAGTCAATATTGAGGCTCTGCGAGTTCCTGTTACAGGGAAATAAAATTTTTGCGGGGCTGTTCCAAAAAGTCCTTTCAAGGATCACTTCTGAGGCAGCCCCCTTAAAAAATTTAATAGCCAAAAGTTACTTTATATCCCACAAAAATAGTCCTGTTTTGTCATCTAATCTTCTCTCAAGACTTACTCCACTTAATGGGAAGATCATAAACTCACAGGCAAAAACAATGCTCTCAGATGCAAGATGGCCTCCAAAAAGCTCTCCCTTGCTATTGCCAAGAGATACATGGGCATGGACCATGGGCTCTCCATCTTTTATAGAGATATTGCCCAATAAAGAAATAATCTCCATAGGTTCATGGAATCTAACTGATTCATATTTCTTAATATCCTGATGATAATAAAAAATAGTAGCTCTCTGAAGTGCTCCTATTGCCTCCACTTTTGCAAGTGTTATATTTTCCTTTTTTGCTACCTGCAATAAAGCTGTAAGCAAATCCTCTCCATAGCCAATTCGTCCAATTATAATGCCTTCTTTTGTTTTCTTATACATATTATAACTCCTTAAAATCACAGTATTTGTTCTTTAAATTAAAAAGGCTGACAGAAAAAAGCCAGCCTTTTTAACA
>MWCI01000109.1 GCA_002069965.1 Spirochaetes bacterium ADurb.Bin218
TAGAGTCAATATTATCAGTTATTACAGGAGCACAAGTTTGTCTTGAGGATTTTATTTATATTTGAAGCAGTAGGGTCAGAGCCTTGATTAAAAAAGAGCAAAAAACACCCAACATAAACTCTCAAAAATCAATGCTCTGACCCTAATTTCTAATTTCTAAATTTCCATAAGTAATCCTCTCCCTCTCCACTTTTCACATTTTTTTTAACTTTTTTATTTCAAATATTGAAATTTGATCATTTTTTTATTAATAAATAAAAAACAGGAGGTTTCCATAATGAAAAAAATAAAAATTTTAACTCTCATAGCTATTGCTTCAATCGCTATATCAGCATCAGTAACAAGCGATCTTCAGATAAAAAGTGTAGATCCTGATAGGCTAAAATTTTTCCCTGTTCCAGAAGATAACAAAAACTACTTTTTTCTGCAGTCCATTGACAATGTCACCAAAATAATAATAGGAGATTTTACAGAGCCTGAAAAAAGAATAATACTTATAACTCTTGCCAATGACTATAAGACAATACAATCAGTAATAGAATACAACCCTGTTACAGAGGAATTGCGCTCCATCAAGAGCTCACCATCAAAATTTTTTACCACAGATACAGAAGGTTTAAAACGTGCCATAATCGAAGGAACAATATTTAAAAACAACTATACAGACCCAATGAGATCCCTTGACGTATTAAAGGCCGTCTTAAATAGAAAAGATAAATATAGCATTATAGCAGATACTTACGGATATAATGTAAAATTTGCAGACATAGATGACAGGCGCAAACATTCAGCAATATTCAGCTATGGGAAAACAGAAAAGGGATATTATCTTCTTTTTAAAACTGAATTTTATAGAGAGGGCTTCGCAAGCCTGAGACAGCCCATTTTGCCCTATTCAGTCTATTGTAAAAATACAAATGATCCAATTATTAAAGAGATTGTTGAGGATCTATTTAAAATAAAAGCACCTGTTTCTGTTAAAGTGGACAAGTAACAGTTGTCTGCTTGAAATTGCCCTATTAGTTCCTTTTTTCATCTCTTTTTATGTTGACATTGGATGTAGGAGGACAAAAATGTCATTTCATAATGAGAGATGAAAATGAATTTGGCGGCTGCAAAAAATAATTCTGAGATTCTTGATGGTCTAAAGAATGGATTGCCTGTTTTTCTTGGTTATTTCACCACATCACTTGCCTTTGGTATCCTTGCACTGTCTTCAGGTCTCAATGCTTTTGAGGCTATAATATTCTCTGCAACAAACCTGACAGGTGCAGCTCAATTTATGGCAATAAACCTTTTTGCCTCTGGTGCTTTAGCCAGTGAAATTATAATCTCTGTAATACTTATAAATTTACGCTACTTTGTTATGAGCGCTTCTCTATCCAATAGATTATTGTCTTTTTCAAAAAAACAAAAAGCCATAGTGGCCTTTGGAAATACAGATGAGGTATTTTCTATTGCTGCCTTGAGGGAAGAGGTGCCCACATTCAAATTTATGATAGGTCTTGAGGGAATATCATGGCTTGGCTGGACATCTGGAACCATATGTGGAGTAACGATGGGTTCGATTCTTCCTTATTCTCTTCAAAATGCAATGTCTGGAGCTCTTTTTGCTCTCTTTGCAGCACTTCTTGTCCCTGAAATAAAAAAAGGGGTCAGAGCCCTGATTATTGCCTCATCTGCTGCAATTTTAAACTCTCTCATTTTCTATAAATTAAAGCTCTCTGAGGGGTGGAGTATAGTTATCTCAATGATCATAGTTACAGGCATTGCCGCTGCTTTTTTTTCGCAAGAAGACATACAAGACATAGCTGTAGAGGAAGCCGAAAGTGAATAAGACAGTGCTTATAATATTAACCACCGCTGTGGCTAATTATTCTTTGAGAGTGATTCCTTTTTTTATTTCAAGAGGAAAAGACTTACCTCCATATTTAAAAAGATTTCTGGAATATCTACCAATAGCAGCTCTGGGGGCTCTCATATTCCCTGGTGTAATTAACTCCTTTCAACAGAATCCAGCAGCTGGAATTGCAGGAGTTACTGCTGCAGCAATAACAGCATGGCTAACAGAAAATCTTATCTATTCAGTAACAGCCTCAATTGCAGTAACATGGTATATTTTACAATATATTTAGCTGTAAAGAGTATCAAACCTATCTATAATTTCCTTTGTAAGAGTCATGTAATCCTCTGCTCCATTGCTATCTGGCTTATATTCAAAGATTGTTTTGCCCCAGCTTGGAGCCTCCTGCAATGAAACATTTTCTCTTATCATGGTTGCAAAGAGTTTGCCGGGCAGTCTTTTTTCTGTTTCTTCAATAACCTCACGGCTTATGCTTTTTTTAGGATTAAACATTGTGCCTATTATCCCGGCAACCTCTATGTTGCGGTTAATTCTCTTTTTTACCATCTGAACTGTTTCAAATAGATTATACATTCCATGAAAAGGAAGAAATTGAGTCTGCAGAGGGACTAAAATATACTGGCTTATTGCCATTGCATTAAGTGTCAAAACTCCAAGAGAAGGAGGACAGTCAATTAAAACATAATCATAGCCCTCAAGGCTTTCCATATTCTCCTTCAAGAGAAATTCCTTTGCGGGTAAAGGTATAAATTCGATATTGCGCAATTCTGAGTTTGATGGCAAAATATCAATACCCGCCCTTTTTATAAGTATCTCCCTATAATCCTTCTCGCCTTTGAGCACATCAAAGACAGACTCTGTAACCCTTGTTGGATTTATCCCAAAATGATATGTTGACTGAGCCTGG
>MWCI01000110.1 GCA_002069965.1 Spirochaetes bacterium ADurb.Bin218
GCAGGGATGCACGCCTCAAAGCATTTTTTAAAATAAACAGGGATGTATAGGTGCTCTGAATAGAAGCATAAACAACAGCTCCTTTATCCTTATATTCATTTACAATAAGCTTGCTTTCATCATCAAGGTTAACTCTGTTGAAAATGATATTTGTAATAAATCTAAAGAATTTAAACCTTTCCGCAGTAATAATCCCTGTTTTTATATAGGATGAGTATAATTCATGATTATCGCTCATAGTTTCCTCTTCACCTTGCCTTAATTAAATTTCACTCTCATGGCTTACAATCACGAAAAGTTCATGTATGCCCACCATTTCAAAAAGTTTATAGATTTTTTTGCTTTCAAGAATAAGCACAGGGGTTATTCCCCTACTCAAAAAAAATTCCCTCATGTTTATCAATTCGCCAAGACCAAAGCTATTTATGTAATTTATTTTTCTCAAATCAAGTGCCACCTTAACCTCATTTCCTTTAAGCAAAGCTATAATCTCGTTTGCAAAGGACTCAACAGAGCCACTAATGAGACTACCATCACTTCTTATAAAGGAAATTATAAGAATATCTCCATAATAGCTATATTTATAATTCATACTATCACCTATAGCAGAATTAAAATAATATCAATAACGTGCAAGTATTTTTTTATATGAAAATAAGCACCATACTAATCTTTTGTTAAGATATGAATCAATAACCTCAACAGTGTTGATTAGAGCTATATTATGAGCCATAAAACATTACTGACATATACGCTACTTTGTTCACAAATTTTCTTTTGATAATTCATTCAATTACATCTGTCCATAAATAAAGCACAGAAATTTAAGAAAAACAAAAAAATATTAAAGTAGACAAAAAAGAGTCTAAATCAAAAAGCTGAATCAATGGAGGAATTTGTATGTTTTATAAACATAGATCAAATGATTACAAAAACAACTCCAAGCTCTCTGATAGAAAAATTTTTGGAGGAGAGCTAAAATATATTGAAGGCTACCCTGTTGTTTTTTTAAAAGGGACTTATTACACAATGGGATTGCAGTACGGACTCCTGCTGAAAAAAGAAATTAGAGAGCTCTATAAAAAAAATCAAAACAGAAAAACAGAAGTAATAAAACACCTGCCATGGTATATGAAACCTATAAGCGGATTTATAATGGCCCTTGTAGCTGGATATTCCCTTTTACGCATTCCCCCAAAATACTTAAAGGAAATTGCTGGCCTTGCCCTTGGCAGCAAGGTTCCCTTTACAGATATTCTCACAGCAGCCTTTGGTGGAGTTGTCTTTGATGCAGCCTGCACATCAATACTTGTCAAATATAAAGGCAATATACTCCATGCCCATAACCTTGATTTTGAGCCTGCATATCTTGGCTTATACCCAGCAATAGTGGTCTATAATCATCCTAAAAAGTTAAAATACATGCATCTTGGAGTTGCAGGAGTCCCTGGAATGTTCCATGGAATAAATGAAAAAGGAATATCAGTTGCAGTAAACTATGGCGATGGCACATATAATAAAGAAAATAAAGGCCTTCCCATGGGATACAAGCTGAGGGAGATTCTGGAAAAAGCAACATCCATAGATGATGTAGAGGCTATCCTCAAAAAAGCTGGGCCTGATGAATTGGGCTGGATAATAACAGTTGGAAGTTCCATAGAAAAAAAATGTGCAACCTTTGACATATTTGATGGAATTATTGTCCGAAGAGATTATCCCATGGAGGGAACAGCTTACGTTCTCAATGACATATTTTCTCCAGAAAGACTTCAAGACATTTCCCTTTCAAAAAAATATCTCCAGATAAGCAGAGGTGCAGGCCTTTATAACATAGCCAGAAGAGAAAGGCTTGATAAGTATTTAAAAAAACACAGCATCCAGTCAATTGATGACATGATAGAACTCTTGAGAGATTATGATCTGGCGAAATACAAAAAATTCACAGGATCTCTTAACTCAACAATAGTAAATGAAAGAACTCTGCACACAATAATATTTGATAATAATTCATGCAAAGTTTTTATAGCTGCTGCAGAGGGATACAGCGCTCTCTCTGACCTTATTTCCTTTGATCTTTTATCTGGGGAAGGAAAGCTATACAAAGAGGCAGAGAAGGAATTTAGATCTGACTCTTTAAAAAAATTCATGGAGTGGTATTCCTTATATCAGGAGATTTCACTTGTCCATACTGTAACTCAAGGCATATCAAGGCGTTTCAGCTTTGTCAAATTCAAAACTCCTGACTTCTCATCAGTGATCAATGATTCAATTGTTGCACAGTGCTCTAATCCGCGAGAACTATGGTCATTATTCAGACTGTGGAATCACGGCAAAGAGGTAAAAACAGAGGTGATAATAAATTCAAGCACAAGACTCATAGAAAGATTCAAAGAGCTTGCTGTTTTATATATCATAAAAGCAAAGGCTCTTGCAAGAGTAAAAAAATACCAAGACTCAGAGGAAACACTTTTGCAATCCCTAAAATGCAAGGTTCTATCGCCATACGACAAAATTCACATATATAGCGACCTTGCATATATATATGTGAAAATGAAAAATAAAGATAAAGCCAGAGAATGCGCTTTAAAAAATATTAAACTTATAGAAGAGCTTTCCTGTAAATATTCCTGTGGAGATAAAACAGGAAAAATTTGCAGGGATATGAAGAGGCTCGTCAAAAAA
>MWCI01000111.1 GCA_002069965.1 Spirochaetes bacterium ADurb.Bin218
TATAAGTCTTACTAATTAATTTAAAATTTTAAGAAAAGATATAAAAAAAATTTAAATTATTTTTTCTTGCCAAATCCAAACAACTTGAAAAATTTATCCATTGGAAGAGAATTACTTGTTATAGTAACTGGATTTGATCTTATTCTACCTTCTGGAGGGCTGTTTATAATACTTGGAGTGCCGAATACAATTGTTCCTGGAAAATTGGCTCTGTATGTCCATGTCCAGATGCCATCAGATGTTTCGATTGGACCAGAGAGTTTTGTTACATATGATGATGCATCTTGAAATGTTTCAAAACCCATATCTGGATAAAATGATATATTTTTCATTGAAGGGTCGTATATTTTCACTGTTGGATCATAACATTTGGGCGGAGTTTCATTAAAGGCACAAGGATTGTAAGTACTTGTTACTGTTATTATCTGCCCAACTTTTACTCTTTCAGGAGTTGCCGTGGCTTTATCCGTAGCTGAAAGGGATGCAACTCCAAACACACTTGCTACAAAGAGCAAGGAAATCAATACAGCAAATATTTTCTTCATAATTATCACCTATTGGATTACAATGTAGGTATTTTAGCTATATATAAAAGTATCGGGGAAGAAATATATTGAAATTTATAAGTATTGATCTACAGAAAAGAGAATAAGTCGTTATTATGGCAAAATTTTTAGGTATTATAGGAAGCCTTAGGAGAAATGATAACGCCCATATTTTAGTCAATAAGTTTTTAGAGGGGCACATATTCTGACAACTTTAGGGATATTTGAAAAGAGTTTAAAGTATCTAGGGATTAATCTAGCCAACATAAAGCTCGCTTTTAGATTTAGAGAAAGGGGTTATGCTTCAAAAGGCCTTAACATATGTGAAATGTCAGCTAAATCCCTATAATGCGGTATGAATTTGGGAATTAAATGGGAATAATCTCGGAAATCCCTTATATATCGGCTGATTATCCTTAACATTAAGGTGATTGTTATGAAGAGAAATCATATAATTGGCCTTGCAGTCATTTTCTTGATTGCGATGGTGAGCATCGGTGCTGTCCTTTCATTTAGAGGTCAAGCGGATGCCACAAATACATGCCCAAATGCAGGCAACTGCATTAGAAATGGTACGTGCGATGGCAACTGTGACAAGTCAAACTGCATAGGAGAATGTCCAAATAAAACAGCTCAGCAGAAACAGACACGCACTTGCGGCAGAACATGCAGAGGATAAAATAAAATTATCTTTTTCTTTTTATTAAATTAATTTTCAGCCAAAATTATAATGATTAAATAATTTCCTGATTTTAAGGAAATAATTGGGCTTTAAAAAAACAATAGTTGTTATAAGTAAAATCCATAATAATTAATTTGTATCCTATTCTTTTGATAAGTCTTATATATTTACAATTTAGGCAAGTAATTGATCATTATGAGCGACAATAGAATACCTGGTTCTCTTTTAAATATAATTTTCAAGAGCGTTGAGGATCAACTTGGGGAAAGAGGCTTGAAGATGCTTCTCACTCAAACTAAGTTAACTTGCTACATACAAAATCCACCCCCTGATGATGACACGCCTACCCTAGATATGGATAGATTCAAAAGTGCGATGGGGGCTGTGATTGAGTTATTCGGTGAAAAGGCTGCAAGGCCCCTACTTACCAGATGGGGAAAGCTTACATTTGACTATGCTCTTGAATCAAATCCGACATTGTTTGGACTTGCTGGATTTGCAACTAAGTTCATGAGTGAGGAAGGCAAAGCTAGATTTATTTTGAAGAGGGTCCTAAAAGAAAGTGAAAATCTTTACGGAGTCCCCCATGTTTTGACTGAAACTCCTGATGCCTTCAATATAGAAATACAGAACTGTTTCTATTGCGGCAATCATAAATCAAATCAGTGTATATGCTGGCCTCCAGTTGGGTTTTGGAAGAGTATGATGAGGTGGGCAACAGGAAAAGATTATGACGTACACGAAACAGAGTGTATCGCAATGGGTGCAGAGTCATGCAAATATGTTATTCCAAAAAAAGCAATGGCATGAACTAAAGCAGTTATAGAAATATGCTATAGCTATAAATTAAATAAAGAATAGAAAAATAATAAAATTTTATGGGACTATGAAATCAAATGTTATCTTGTCAAAGACACCTTTTTCAGAGTATGCGACTAGGGTAACTGGGTATTTGCCAGATGGCACATTTGGTCCGACTGTAAATGTTGCGGAGTATGTTCCTATTTTCTTTGCCTTAAGCTTTTGAGTTTCAGGTGTTATTGATACCATCACTCCTTCTGGCAGCCCCTCAAATTTAGCTCTTGTGTCGTTTTGTGTGAACATTCCTCTGTTTTCAATCTGGACGAATGTCTGTTGTGTGCCTGGAGAAAGAGCGAGATTTGTCAGTAGCTTTCCGTCCTTGATTACTGTGGTCCCGCCTGCAACTGCAAAGTTTTCTATGTCAACTTTTGGGTATAGAATTGTTGCTGGCAGCCCTACTTTCTTCCTGCAGTCATAGCAACATGCGTAGTATATAGTGGGTGTAACTGTTTTAATATCGGCA
>MWCI01000112.1 GCA_002069965.1 Spirochaetes bacterium ADurb.Bin218
AAGCTCTTGCCTCTGCAATAAGTAATTTTAAAAATGATTATAATAAAAGTGGTGATGCCTTTAATTCCTATGTGAGGAAGGTCTTTGGTGATAGTTATACCTTAGATGAGGATTTTATTCGATATGCAAAAATTGTCTATGAAATCCCCTATAGAATTAAGGAGGAGTTTTAATCATGGAAAATTTTGATGTATGCTCTGTTCCATTATCTGGAGCGAATCTCATTGAGGCAAGTGCTGGAACAGGGAAGACATATAATATAACAATGCTTTTTTTACGAATGATTGTAGAGCTTAAGTTTTCTGTTAATGAGATCTTAGTTGTAACCTTTACTGTTCCTGCTACAATGGAATTGCGAAAAGAAATAAGGGATACTATAGCAAGAGCCCTTGAGTTTTTAACCTCTGTTTTGTCTGAGAAAGAAAACACAACGGATATAGATGAAAATATAAAAAAAATTATTCTTAGTGCAAAAGATGATTTTACTGTAGTCCAGAGACTTAGGAGCGCATTAAAGACTTTTGACGAGGCATCAATTTATACCATCCATTCCTTTTGTCAACAGGTTCTTTCAGAGAGAGCCTTTGAGAGTAAAGAGCTTTTTTTAACTGAGATAGTTACAGATGATTTAATAATTGAAAGGCTTATTAAAGATTTTATTAGAAAAGAAATTTATACATTGCCAGAAAGCCTTGCAACTATGGCAATGGAATATTTTGATCCGTCAAAGCTCTTTTCACTTTATATAAGGAGGCCACTTTCTT
The DNA here is from genome assembly GCA_002069965.1 of Spirochaetes bacterium ADurb.Bin218. GTDB lineage: Bacteria > Spirochaetota > UBA4802 > UBA4802 > UBA5550 > UBA5550. Next base: position 765 of record MWCI01000112.1, read on the forward strand.
CAGAGCTTATCATCAAACCAAAGGAAGAGCTGCCAGCTCAGGAGGAGTTCCTACAGATGCTTTCATCTTTTGACAAAGCCTTCCAGGAGACAAAAGCAGCATGGCAAATGGAAAGAATAGATATAGAAAATTTTATAAGGTGTAGAGAAAATTTTAAGGGAAATACAAAAATTGCAAAAAGACCTGATGACTATCTCGAAATTTTAAATCAATTCATGGAAAATGGTTTTATTTTTATCTATAATGAATTCTCTGAATCTTTACAAAGGCTTACACTGGAAGGAATATCAAAAGATATATTGAAAGGGAAAGGAATTCCTGATAGTATTACATTTTTTAATTTTATGAGCAAAGTGCATTTGTGTTATGAAAAAATTTCGGACTTTGTTAAAAAATATGCTATTGCATTGAGGTATGAGCTTTTTACTTTTATTGATACTCAATGGGATAAATTAAAAAAAGATAAAGGCAAAAAGAGATACAATGACCTTATTATTGATCTGGCAGAGTCTCTCAAAGATGATCTAAAAGCTGAGACTCTTATATCGAAAATATCTACAAGATATAAAGCAGCATTAATTGATGAGTTTCAGGATACTGATGATCTCCAGTATGAAATTTTTCATAAAGTTTTTATAAAAACAGGGAGTATTATTTTTCTTATAGGGGATCCAAAACAAGCCATATATAAATTTAGAGGAGCAGATATTTTCTCTTATATCAATGCCTCAAAAAATGTTAGCAAACGATATACACTCAATTATAATTACAGATCCACACCTGAGCTTGTTAGGTCTATAAATCTTTTATTCTCCATAAAAGAAAATCCTTTTATATTGGATGAGATCAAATTTAATGCAGTGGAACCTTGTGCTAAGGATGCAAAGCAACTTGTGTCAGAGAATAAAACTCAGCCAGCTATTGACATATTTTTACCTGACTTGCCTGGCAACAATTCAAAAGGGATACAGGAAGATCTTGTAATTAAAAAAATTCTCTGTGATATTCAAAGCCTTACCTCAGATCGGTTTTATTTTTCTACAGGTGAAAGGATTAAGGCCTCAGACATTGCAATTTTGGTGCGAACTCATCATCAGGCCACGAAGATAAAAAAAGTACTTTCAAGATATAATATCCCATCTGTTATGCGTGGGCATGAAAGTATTTTTAAAACAGAAGAGGCAGGGGAAGTTCTAATTCTTTTATCTGCCATTGCTTTTCCTTCAAGGATTTCCCTTGTAAAAAAAGCTCTTGCTACAAAGCTTATGGCTAAGAATTCTCTCGAGCTTTTTGCTATACACAGGAAAACAAATGAAGGTGAGAATTTTATTTCAGAATTTACAGAGAGACTTTATTTTTACAGGGATTTATGGCTCCACAGGGGATTTATGACTATGTTTATGATGCTTCTTGATAAAGAGAACATCACAGTGAGGATCCTTGCAAGGGAAGAGGGGACCAGTGTTTTTTCAAATATTATGCACATTGCAGAGATACTGAACAAGGTTTCCTTTGAAGATAGATATTCACCGGATGAATTGATTTTATGGTTTGAGGATGCTGTTGCTAATGAACTTTCTGGAGAAGAATTTAACAAACGGATTGATTTAGATGGAGATGCTGTTAATATTATAACGATGCATGCAAGTAAAGGTCTTGAGTATCCAATAGTTTTTT
>MWCI01000113.1 GCA_002069965.1 Spirochaetes bacterium ADurb.Bin218
AAGCTCTTGCCTCTGCAATAAGTAATTTTAAAAATGATTATAATAAAAGTGGTGATGCCTTTAATTCCTATGTGATAAAGGTCTTTGGTGATAATTATATCTTAAATGATGATTTTATTCGATATGCCAAGGCTGTTTATGAAATCCCTTACAGAGTTAAGAAGGAGTTTTAATCATGGAGAAATTTGATGTATGTGAAGTCCCTTTATCTGGATCAAATCTCATTGAGGCAAGTGCAGGAACAGGCAAGACCTATAACATCACAATGCTTTTTTTGCGAATGCTTGTAGAGCTTAAGCTCTCGGTAAATGAAATATTGGTAGTTACATTTACAGTCCCTGCAACAATGGAGTTAAGAAAAAAGATAAGGGATGCTATTGTTGCCGGGCTTAAGATTTTAGAATCTAATGACTCCAATAATTGTGATGAAAATATAAAAAGGATTGTTGAAAAAGAAAAGGATTTTTCTGTAGCCCAGAGGCTTAGGAGCGCATTAAAAAATTTTGATGAGGCATCAATTTACACCATTCATTCCTTCTGTCAGCAGGTTCTGTCAGAGAGAGCCTTTGAGAGCAAAGAACTTTTTTCCAATGAGATAGTTACAGATGATGCAATAATTGAAAGACTTATTAAAGATTTTATCAGAAAGGAAATTTATACATTGCCAGAAAGCCTTGCAACTATGGTAATGGAATATTTTGATCCTGCAAAACTTTTTTCACTTTATATAGGAAGACCACTCTCGTCAGAGCTTATAATTAAACCAAACGAAGATTTGCCAGATAAAGAAAAATTTAACAAGCTACTTTTAGATTTTGAAAAAGCCTTTCAAGATGCAAAAATAGCATGGGAAAATGAAGGAGCTGATATAGAAAATTTTATAAGTTGCAGAGAAAATTTTAAAAAGGGAAGAAGGATTAAGACAAATCCAGATCACTATCTTGAAGTATTAGCTAACTACATGAAGACTGGTTCTGTCTTGATCTATGATGAATTCTCTCAGGATTTAAAAAAGTTTTCATTAGAAGAAATATCAAAGGATGTATTAAGTGGAAAAGAAATTCCGCAGGGGATTGAATTTTTTAATTTTATGAGCGCACTGCACTCTTGCTATGAAAAAATTTTCGATTTTGTTAAAAAATATACTATTACACTAAAGCATGAGCTTTTTGCTTTTATTGACACTCAGTGGGATAGGCTAAAAAAAGAGAAAGGCAAAAAGAGATATAATGACCTCATCATTGATTTGGCAGAGTCTCTCAGGGATGAGCAAAAAGCTAAGAGTCTTATATCGAAAATATCTACAAGGTATAAAGCTGCATTAATTGATGAGTTTCAGGATACTGATGATCTCCAGTATGAAATTTTTTTTAAAGTGTTTATAAAACAGGAGCGTATTATTTTTCTTATAGGGGATCCAAAACAGGCTATATATAAATTTAGAGGGGCAGACATTTTCTCTTATATCAATGCCTCAAAAAATGTTAGCCATAAATATACACTTAATTATAATTATAGATCCACTCCTGAGCTTGTTGAGGCTATAAATCTTTTCTTTTCCATAAAAGAAAATCCCTTTATATTGGATGATATTAAATTTATGCCGGTGGGTTCTTCTTCTAAGGATGCAAAGCAACTTGTCTCAGAGAATAAAACTCAACCAGCTATTGACATATTTTTACCGCACTTTCAGGGAAACAATTCAAAGAAGGAAGAGGAAGTGTTGGTAATCAAAAAAATTCTCTGTGATATCCAAAGCCTTACCTCCGATAGATTCTATTTTTCTACAGGGGAAAAGGTTAAAGCCTCAGACATTGCAATTTTGGTGCGAACTCATGATCAGGCCATGAAGATTAAGAAATTGCTGTCAAGATATAATATTCCATCTGTCATGCGTGGCCACGAAAGTGTTTTTGAAACACAAGAGGCAACTGATGTTTTATTCCTTTTGTCTGCCATTGCTTTCCCATCAAGGATTTCCCTTGTAAAACGCCTTCTTGCTACAAAGCTCATGGCTAAAAATTCTCTGGAGCTTTTTGATATACACAAGGGAGCAAATGAAGGAGAGATCTTTATTTCAGAATTTACAGAGAGACTTTATTTTTATAGGGATTTATGGCTTCATAGAGGATTTATGAATATGTTTATGCAGGTTCTTGATAAAGAGAACATCACAGTGAGGATCCTGTCAATGGAAGAGGGAGCTACTGTTTTTTCAAACATCATGCACATTGCAGAAATACTCAACAAGGTATTTTTTGAAAATAGGTATTCACCTGATGAATTAATTGTATGGTTTGAAGATGCTATTGCTAATAAACTTTCAGGGGAAGAATTTAAGAAGCGACTTGATTTAGATGGAGATGCTGTTAATATTATAACGATGCATGCAAGTAAAGGTCTTGAGTATCCAATAGTTTTTT
>MWCI01000114.1 GCA_002069965.1 Spirochaetes bacterium ADurb.Bin218
AAAGCTATATTCTCTTACATCAAAATTGATGAATATAAACCGGTAGAAAAAACTGCTGATGATGTAAAACAAAATCAAGACGCTCAGGCTTATGCAATTGACCTCCCAATTAAAGCTGGTGCAGTAAACATCCGCCCTGGATTCCTCTACATTACAAGTGGAAAGCAAGCTAAATTTTTATTTGATGATGACAATGAAAACGGAATCTATAACGCAGGTGATGATACAGAATTATCTAAGGCAAAACTTTACAATGCTGCTCTTAATGTAAATGGCGACTTTGGAATGGTTGGCCTTGACCTTACAGGTGCATACCTCTGGGGTAATGTTACAGAAACAACAGAAGGAAAAATAGATGTAGCAGCTTACGCATTTGATGCACTCCTTACTGTTAAACCTGCAGAGGGAATATCTCTTGGTCTATTTGCAACATACACCTCTGGCCAGGACGATGGAGACAAATTCAAGGGTTATGACATTATAATGGAAACCTATATGGGCGCATGTGATGGAAGACTCTTCCTCATTGAAGCTGCTGGTGTTGCTTCAAATGGCGGATATCAGCCTTTTGACCAAACAGACACATTCGCTGGACTTATGGTTTATGGTGTAAACCTTGAGGCTACTTTTGGAAAACTTGCACTTCTTGCTCAGTATGGCTATGCCCAAGTTGCTGATGACACAACAACAGGTGATAGTGCAATTGGTCAGGAATTTGACCTGAAAGCTGCTTACACAGTTGCTCCAGCTACAACATTCTTTGTTGAAGGTGGATATATCAAAGCTGGCGATATTATCCCAGACGATGCATGGGAAGTTGCATACGGTCTTACAACAAAGATATAAGGTTTAAACTCTTATAGAGAGAAAAAGGCTGACCAGAGTGTCAGCCTTTTTTGTTTTTATTTTTATTTACAATATCTAAAAAATTTCCGATAATTTAAAAAATAAATCTTTGCGGATAACTGTTGCCAATGAAGAGATTTTTTGCTCTATTTCTATTAATTTCTTTCCTTTCCATAAAGGGATTTGCTTCTCCCTTTATATCAATAAACTCTGTAGATGCAACAAAGGATTTCCCTAAGGTAAAAGTCTTTGTTACAGTATCTGAGAGAGATGGCAAGGGTATATCCTCTGTTGATGAAAGGAACTTCCAGATCTATGAAGACGGCTATATGGTGAACTATGTTCGTCTCAAGGACATTTCCCCTGAAAGCGATCCCCTTTACCTTGTCATTGCCATTGACTCAAGCAAAAGCATAAGCCCGCAATTTTTTGAAAAGATTAAGCTTGAGGCAAAAAACATGCTTTCTCTCCTGTCAAAGTCAGATAGAGTCTGCCTGCTCAAATTCAATGATGAGGTGGAGCTAAAGGCTGGCTTTGGTTCAACCTCCACTGAGCTTTTATCTGCAATAAAAAATCTTCAGCGCCATGGCTCACAGACAAAGCTATATGATGCAATTTATGATGCTATTGAGATTGTAGGCAATTCCAAAAGCCAGAGAAAAGCTGTCCTTGTGTGGACCGATGGCAAAGATGAAGGCAGCTCTATTCAAAGTGATGACGCTATAAAGTTTGCCAAAGACTTAGGTGTGCCTATATATTTTATAACATCACAGCCAAAAGGCAACTTAAAAGAAGTATCAAGAATTGCAAAACTCACAGGTGGCATTGTAAAATCTGTAGAAAAAAATAATCTTACAACCATATATAGCTCTCTTATTTCCAGAATGAAAAGCATATACGAAATTACATATATCTCCATGGCAGATAGATCAAAATCTGATCACAAGCTGGAGGTGCGCTTTCGCAGTGGAGAGATAAGAGACAGGGATGAGGTCTCCTTTAAAATAAAAAGTGGTCTCCCTGCTCTTGAGTTCCCTGATGGAACCTACATCATCATAAGCGGGCTTGTTGCCTCATTGCTCATTGTATCCTTTTTGCTGCTCTTTGTGCTGCTCAAAAAAAAGAAAGAAAAATATATGCCAGGTGATAAAAATCAAAAAGAGAAGTCTGAGAGCTATTTCACAAATATCTATTCCAACATCCCTGTGGAGTCTCTTCTCAAGGAAGAAAAGTTTGACGAAAATGCAGCCCTTGAGGTCCCTGATTCCATGTATTCCAATGCATGGCTTCAAAAAAAGGATGACGGCAGGGTTGGAGAAAAATTTTCTCTCCTTAAGGGCGAAGCCACCATTGGCACAGGCAGTGAAAATACAATTCAGATAGATGATGATTTTGCCTCCAATGTCCATGCGCGAATAAGGAGAATTGAAGGGGGATATTATCTCTACGATTTGATCTCTGATAGAGGGACATTCCTCAATGGCAAAAAGATTCTGCGGCCAAAGCTGCTGCGAAACTGGGACGAAATAAGGGTTGGTAATACTACTTTTATATTCAGAGGGAC
>MWCI01000115.1 GCA_002069965.1 Spirochaetes bacterium ADurb.Bin218
AATATGATGATGAACTCCTTGCAAAGGATCGGGCTTTGTCTTCATATTTTTATGAAATAAATTTGCCTGTTAGATCTTTTTCAATAGTTAGATCCCCATTGCCAAGGCATTACAGAACAACAACCAAGCGGAGAATTCATAATCACAATGGCAAAATCTTATCGTCCTCAGAGGAAATATCCTTAAGTGACACTCCATCTTTGTTGGAGCCAGAGATTCATTCAAAAATTTATTCTTTTTTATCAAAAATACTAAATAAAAAAGAGAATATAAGGTATGCTCTGGATCTGAATTTTATCATCATAAGGGGTAATTACGAGAAGATTGTTGTTATATTTAACATTAAAAAAGTAGATGGAAATGTTATTAGAACATTTACTGCTATTGCTTCGAATTTAGCAGAAGACTTTTCTGCAATTGATGGGGCTTTTCTTTTTGTCGATCCAGAGGGTTCAAAATATTACATGAATTTTTCCTCAGAAACTGATGGCCCAAAGTTTAAAAGGCTTTTTGGTAACAGGTATTTATCAGTTAAGGTTAATGATGTCTTATATAAATTTTCACCGGAGTGTTTTTCTCAGGTAAATTTATCTATATGTTCAGATATGTTAAATGCTGCAGTGAAACTTTTAGCTCCAAATGGCAACAGGTTATTTGATCTCTATTGTGGCTATGGTTTTTTTTCTTGCTTTTTGTCTCAATTTTATGAAAGCCTGACAGGTGTTGACTATTTGCCTGCTTCAATAGATAGTGCCCGTGATAACATGGAGAGATTGAATATTGGAAAGAAATATAACTTTTTTGCAAAAAAGATTGATCCCAGAAATTTATCACAACTCTTGCCAGATAATTTAAAAAATGATCATGTTCTGCTTGATCCTCCAAAAAATGGGACTGCACCAGGGGTTATTGAATTTATTGCCTCAAGAAATCCAGAAAGTGTTTTGCATATCTTTTGTGGTCTTGAGACTATTCCTGCAGAAATCGAACGGTGGGAAAAATACGGTTATATGCCTGAAAAATGTCAGCCCCTTGATATGTTCCCGGGGACGTCAGATATAGAGGTTATGTTGCTCCTTAAGAATCACTCTTCAAAAACTCCCTCTCGATTGAAGTCTGGCAGATAGTGTCTGTGGCTTTCCATCTCCTGAATGAGTAGATTTTTAAATCCAAGGGCATAGGCATAATCCACTACTTTGTTATATTCCTCATAGGAGAGAGTCCTTTTAAGCTCTGGATACTTTTCCTCCATGGCATCTCCTGCTGGATGATATTGTGACATTAGAGATATTTGGATTTCTCTATCCACACTCTCAATAAAGTCAAGAACCTGAAGGGAGCTTTCAATATGTCCCGGGATAACAAGATGGCGAATGGCTATTCCTTTTCTGGCAATATCATTTTCATCTTTTTGCAATAATCCCACCTGATCATACATTGCCTTAATAATTTTTTTGCCATGGCTATATATTCCTCTGGCCTTTGAAAATTTTTCTCCAATAGCGTCATCGCCATATTTTAAATCAGGGAGATAAATGTCCACTATCCCATTCAGGAGTGTTACTGTTTCAATTGAGTCGTAGCCATGTGTATTGTAGACAATTGGAAGATCAAACCCTTTTTTGCGAGCAATATTTACAGCTTCTATGATTGAGTAGACATAGGGAGTTGGTGATACTAAATTTATGTTTGCTGCTCCAATTTTCTTTAGTTCCCAGAAAATCTTTTCAAGTCCCTGAATATCAAGTTTTTTGACACTTATGCATTGATTTTTGAGATTCCACCTGCTTATTTGGTAATTCTGGCAAAAAATACAGCGCAAGGTGCAACCTGCAAAAAAAATTGTCCCTGATCCCTGTTTTCCAGTTAAAAAAGGCTCTTCTCCTTTATGAAGTCCATAATGACAGATATATATTGAGTTATCAATGCCACAGGCTCCTAAGCGTTCATTTCTGTTAACGTTACATTTAAAATTACAAAGATTGCAGTTCAAGCTGGCCTCCCAAAAAAATTCCAAATAACAAAATAATTGCTGAAAAAAGCTTTGAATAAAGTCAATAATATATTATTATATTTATAAGTCTTTTTTTAGACTTTAATTCTAAATAAAAATTAAAAGGGCTCACAGGAGCATAATTTACATTTTGAAGGGGGGCACATGAACAAAAAGAAAATTTTGTTAGTTGATGATGATATGGATGTAATTACATCCCTTAAAGCTGTTCTGGAAAAGAATGGTCATGCAGTTGAAACTGCC
>MWCI01000116.1 GCA_002069965.1 Spirochaetes bacterium ADurb.Bin218
TTATTCCAGACTGGATACCTTACAATAAAAGATTATGATAGAGATTTTGGCACTTATGTTCTTGGATATCCAAATGTTGAGGTGAAGTATTCTTTTTTAAGACACTTATATAAAGATAGAGTACCTGATGAAGATAACAAATACAAAAGGTTAGTGGAACTACTTGCTAAAGGGGATCTTGATGAATTCATCTCTGTTATGAGTTCCATATTTGCAGGCATAACCTATGATGAGGGTTCAAGGATAAATGAGGCAAATTTTCATACATTGTTTTATGTTACATTGGCTGCAGGAGGTCTACCTGCAAGAAGTCAGGTCCTTAATTACAGTGGCCGCATTGACATGGTTGTTGAGGTAAAGGATAAGGTATATATATTTGAATTTAAGTGCAATCAAAGTGCAGATAAGGCAATAGAGCAGATAAGGCAAAAAAAATACTACGAAGGCTTTACCTCCTCTGCTAAGGAGATTTACCTTGTGGGAATAAATTTTGACATGGAAAAGAGAAATATTGCTCAGTATAAATGGGAAATCGTTGCTTAATTGAATTTACAATCAAAGACTCTCCACTCTTAAAAAATAAAATTTCCTAAAATAAAATATACTTTACAAAAATATAGTATTTGTTATCATTTTATCATGAAGCGTTCAGGCACAGCAAATCTACCTCTTCACTATGGTTATGTCCCAAAATGGCTATCGGAACGAATGAAGAAGCTGGGATCTTTAATCACTCTTGCTATTATTGAATCTCATGGCCGGGATGAATTTTTGCGCCGCATTTCTGATCCCTTCTGGTTTCAGGCCTTTGGAGCTACTTTGGGTATGGATTGGCACTCCTCTGGTATAACTACCAGTGTAATGGGTGCACTTAAAGCAGGGCTTAATCCTCTTTCAAAAGAAACAGGACTGTATATCTGCGGTGGCAGAGGGGCTCATTCCAGGAAAACTCCTGAGGAAATTACAGACTTTGCCCTTTTAAAGGGTATAGAGGGGGATGAGTTGGTGCGCTGTTCAAGGCTCTCTGCGAAAATTGACAACACCTGCATTCAAGATGGCTACCAGCTATATCTCCATAACTTTATAGTCACAGAGGATGGTAAATGGGCTGTGGTGCAACAGGGGATGAACCAAAACAATGCTATGGCAAGACGCTATCACTGGCACAGTGAAAACTTGAAATCCTTTACTGACGACCCCCATAGTGCAATAATTGGAAAAAACGAAGGGGAGATTTTAAACTTAAGTGATTCCCGTGCAGGGCTCTCCAGGGAGAGCATAATGGATTTTTTGTCGCTTCACCCTGATAAGCAAATCTCAGAGATAGAGCTTATATTGAAAAGCCCTACTGTCAATATGCCGCGACATCACGATGTGAGATCAGAAAATATAAACACTAAAAGACTTGGTGCAGTTTTAGCTGTTGCATATCACAAAGGTTTTAAGGAATTCACAGATGCCCTTCTCCTTGAGGGCTTTGGTCCACGGACAGTTCAAGCTCTTGCCCTTGTGGCAGAGATTATTTATGGAGCACCATCAAGATTTCAGGATCCAGCAAGATTCTCCTTTGCCCATGGTGGAAAGGATGGGCACCCTGCCCCTGTTCCATTAAAGACTTATGATGAGTCAATTTATATACTTAAAGATGCTGTAAGAAAGGCAAAACTTGGCAATAGAGATCAACTTGAGGCACTGCGTAAGCTTGACAGGCTCATAAGAGTGGTTGAAGAGACATGTTCCCCTGAAATTGACTTTGAGAGGCTAATTAAACACGAAAAAGAAATCTCCCCATCACTTGATGGAAGAACAGTTTTTGATAAAAAATAAAAGCAGCAAAAAAGGGGCCTGTCATCCTGAGCGCAGCGAAGGATCTCTCTGTCACCCTGAGGAGCGCACGGAAGGGCGGATCCCCTGTAATAAACAGCCTGATTCTGAGATTCTTCGGGACTTCCTCCCTCACAATGACAGAAGGGATCAGCCTCCTTAAAATGACAGGAAGGGAAACTACTCTGGAGGACATAAAAGAAAACACTCCTTAAGATGAAGAGCAAGGTTAACCACGGAGCACACAGTGAGTGAAACTAAAGTCTCTCCCAATCAAAGCTTACTATGTTTCTATCCTTTTTACTAAATTCTATACCTATAAGATATACAGAGCTATATTTATTCACATACTTTTCAAAATAT
>MWCI01000117.1 GCA_002069965.1 Spirochaetes bacterium ADurb.Bin218
ATTAACAAAAGGTTTGCAATTGCTCTTCAAAATGAAAATTTTGGTGATATTTATGCTCAAATTGAGGGTGATAATGAAGGAGCAGGCCTGGGAATTGCTCTTATTGTTATGTTTTTAAAGAGCATGGGAATTCCTTCAGAGTTTTTCAGGATCAAAAGCGATGGAAATGTAACTGTATCTTCTCTTACCATACCAAGGCAGATTAAGCCAGTGGAAATAGTCTCAAGAATTAAAACTCGAATTCTCCTTGAGGTTAAGGGTATTCCAACATTTCCAGAAAACGTTACAGAGCTAATAGAGATGTGCCTTTCCCCAGAGGCAGATATAAATATTATTGCAGATAAAATTAAAAGAGATGTTGCCCTTTCTTCTGATGTCATCAAGCTTGCCAATTCTGCTGGTTTTGTCACAATTGGAAAAACAGAGGATGTCCAGAAGGCAATAGTCAAAATTGGTCTTAAAAATCTCTATTCTGTTTTAATTGCAAGCACAGCTCGTAAAATTCTTGAAACCAGATACAGCAGATTTGAGGAGATCTGGGAACACTGCGCAAAGGTAGCCTTTTATTCTAAGGCTCTTGCAATGAAATATAAGCTTAATTCCATTGCAGAAAATGTATATATGGCAGGCCTTTTACATGATATAGGCTCTGTAATATTTCTTTCTGTAGATATGAAGTCTGTGAGGAGAATTGCAGATATTGTAAAAAATCATGAGATAATTACAACAAATATCATGGAAGAGATCTCCATAGGAATAAGCCATTCAGAGATTGGATATCTTGTTTCTAAAAAGTGGAATTTTCCGGATTATCTCTCTGTAGCTATAAAATTTCATCACTCTCCTTTAGTTGTAGAAGATGAATTTAAGGATATAGTATATATTGTCTATCTTGCCAATGCCTTTACCCTCATAGAAAAGAGAACTTTTTATTATCACTACATAGAAGAGGATATTTTAGCCAGATTTAATATCTATGATTTAGATGGTGCCACATCTTTACATAAATATCTTATGAAAGAATTTGAAAATAGAACAAGATAGCCCTCAGGAATTTAAAATGAGATTAACAATTCAAAGAGATGAGCTTGCTAATAATCTTAGAGATTTAATTGGCATAATAGTTGGATGTATTATAGGTGGCTTTGGTATATCGCTTTTTCTTATTCCCTTTAAGGCAAGCCCCGGAGGTGCAGCAGGGGTTGCTCAGATATTTTACTATCTCTTTAATGTCCCTGCTGGTGTTATGATGTTTATCATAAATGTGCCTCTTTTTATTGCAGGAATAGTGATTTTTGGGAAGCTCTTTGGCCTTAAAACAGTGTGGGGCATATTCTGGCTTTCCTTCTGGACTGATTTTTTTAATGGCGATAGATTTCTTGGCATTGAGGTCTTACAGGGATTTTTTTTCAGGATCAATGAACAGTCGGTTTCCTTTACAAATGAGATTTTTCTTGGTGTAATTGCTGGCTCTCTTTTGCTTGGACTTGGTGCTGGCCTTGTGATAAAATTCAATGGCTCAACAGGTGGCAGTGATATCCCGGCCTTAATTATAAGAAAATATCTTGGTCTTACAGTTGGCATGTCTTATTTCATCATAGATAGCCTTATAATCTTTTCTGTTGGTATAATCTTTAAAAATCCTAATCTTATACTGTGGGGATTTGTGTCCCTTTATGTTACCACCAAGGCAACGGATTTTGTTGTGGAAGGATTATCTTATACAAAGGAACTCTTTATAGTTACCACAAGAGGGGAAGAGATAAAGAGATATATATTACAAGATCTTGATAGAGGTTTTACTCTACTTAAGGGAGAGGGTGGATTCACAGGTGAGCAAAAGGAGGTAATATACGTTGCCTTACATACCAGGGAACTTCCTAAGTTAAAGGCAAAGATTAAAGAGGCAGATCCAGGTGCCTTTGTTGTTGTAAATGATGCCTATGAGGTCATGGGAGACTTCAGGCGTTAGCTTCAACCTCTGATTCAAGCCTGCCAGAGATCTTGCTCAATGTTTCAGCGCTTTCCTGCAGGATTTTTGTATTCTCTGCATTTTGTTGCACTGTTTTGCTTGTGTCTTCAATGGCAAGAGCTATGCCTTCAATTGCCGCCTGCTGTTCCTTCATTGCATGGCTTA
>MWCI01000118.1 GCA_002069965.1 Spirochaetes bacterium ADurb.Bin218
CTGGCCTGAGATGTGGTCTGCCATAACAGGAATAAAGATGGGCATGACATCAATGCTTAAAGCTGGCGAAAGAATCCACGTCCTGGAAAGGCTTATGAACTGCAATGAAGGGATTTCCAGAAAAGATGACACTCTACCAGATCGCTTATTGAGAGAATTCCGCAAATGCGATTCAAAGGAGAGAGCGATTCCTCTGGAAAAAATGCTTAACAGATACTATTTTGTCAGAGGATATGATAAAAATGGAATTCCAAAGGCAAAAACCCTTAAAAAATTAAAAATTAAACCTGCGGGGGAATAACTTATGCACATACCCGAACTGTTCAGCTTTTATAACAAAACAAGAATAATCTCAGGTAAAAAGGCAATAGAGAATATTCCCTTTGAGCTTGGGAACATGAATGCCTGTAAGCCCATTGTAATTACAGACAAAACATCAGTCAAAAATGGCCTTATACAGACATTGCTCAAAGCCTTTGCTGACTCAAAAATTACAATAGGGGCAGTATATGATGATGTCACTTATCCTGCTATTGGTATTATAAAAGAAATATCTCAGCTTTTTTCTGCAAGAGGCTGTGATAGCATAATTGCACTTGGTGGAGAAAGCGTTGCATACACTGCAAAAGGGGTAAACAGCCTCATTTGTAGTGACATGGAAGACCTTGCAAACTTTGACAAGATCAAGGAGCAATTACACTTAAAGCCAATGTTTTTCATTGCAAGTTCTTTTTCCTCTGGGAAAGAAACTTCTGCAAATGCTATAATTGATGGTCGAATTCTAAAAAGCAGCGAGTTTATGCCCGACATAGCTTTTATTGATCCACGAATGCTTAAAAGTCCCAATAAAGAAACAACACTATTTGCAGGCATAAGAGCCATAGGAACATCCATTGAGGCATGTTCTCAACTCAATTGCAATCCTATGATTGACTCCTTTGCTTTTTCTGCAATTCAGCTAATTGCAGAAAATCTCTTTAAGGCAAGCAAAACTATCACATGTAGCAAAAGCAGAGTTGGACTTGCAAATGGCCTTGCTATATCTGGCATAGTAGCATCCAATGCAGAAGAGGGATTTTGTAGTTACATATCTCGGAGCCTATCCATGTCAACAGGTTTTAGCTTTGATCTTCTCTATTGCACAATATTCCCTCATTTTATAGAGTTTAAACTCAAAGAAACAAAGTCAAGCATAAGAGAGGAATTGCTTTTACCTATTGCTGGCATTGATACATATTGCTCAACAGATATAAAAGAAAGAGCCGATAAAGCTGTTGAGTTACTCCTTGATATGATATCAGAATCAAAGGTTGTCCCTCCAAACCTTAACTCTCTAAAGATACCTCAGTATAAAGTAGAAGCAAGTTTACTTGATGCTGAAAAAATTTATGGCAACCAATTTAGCAAGAACGGTTGCCAGAAGATAGTGCAGTCTGCCTTTAACTCTGAAATCATCAAGGGAGGCAAGTAATGAATATTGCAAAATATCCTGAAATAAAAAGTGGAAAGAAGACTTTAAAAAAAATCTATGTAGCAATTATGCTCTGGATTGTTGGAAGAGCAATTGCTGCTGCTGCAAAAGTTGACAGAGAGGTAAAAGAAGAATTTAAAGGCCTTGATGACAAATTTATGATGCATCTCCATGTTCTGCCATCAGGTCCAGGTATGATTGTTGGCAAAGACAAGAATGGCAAGGTTAAATACATGGGCTGGAATCCTGCAGGGAAAAAAATAACTCTTGATATGAAAATAAAAAATATTGAGGCAGCAATGCTCATGTTTACATTTCAAGAATCAACATGTGTTGCATCTGCTCACAATAGGCTTGCTGTTTCGGGAAATGTGCCAGACACTATGGCTTTTATACGAATACTAAACATAGTAGAAACCTATCTGCTGCCAAAAGTGATAACAAGCCTTGCAGTGAAAAGATACCCTAAGTGGTCACAAATGAATCCTCTGCGCAAGCACCTGGGCAGAATTTTAATCTATATCAGAACATTCACTTTCTGAGATGATTTACGTGCAAAAATAAAGCTCATATTAAAAGGAGACAATGATGAATATTCCATCATATTATGAATTCTGCAACAAAGTAAAATGTCTTTCTGGTCATAATGCACTGGA
>MWCI01000119.1 GCA_002069965.1 Spirochaetes bacterium ADurb.Bin218
GGCGGTGGTGTTCCATGATAAAATGAAAGGCTGCTATAAGGATCTGGTACGTGCGGTTGGAGAGAAATATCAGATTCCCGTCCTAAGGCATCAGAGGCTTAGGCAGCCTGAGGAGCTTCAATTGTGAAAAAGGTTTTACTATTGCTGAAGGAGAGAATTTTATGGAGCTTAATTTTGATAAAGTATATGACGAGCAATATGACAAATTGTATAAACTGGCTTATCGATTGACAGCAAATAAGCAAGAAGCTGAAGATGTGCTGCAGGAAGCATTTTTAAATGCCTATAGTGCCTTCCCGAAGTTTCAAAATAAAAGCCAGATATCAACCTGGTTATACAGGATTGTTGTAAACTGTTCATATAAGAATATGAAGAAGTTGAAGAGGCTGCCTGTTTATGACATTGCTCCAAGATACAATATGACCAAGGATGAGTTTTTTGAAAAGCTAAAATCCTATGAGCCTGTTGAGGATGAGGTTATGGTAAATTCTATGAGAGAACAATGCCTGCAGCTTTTTTTGAAATGCATGCCAAGCAAGCAGCGGATTGCTTTTGTGCTTAAAATATTGCTTGGGTTGCCTTGTGAGGATGTTGCGCAGATTATGGATATTTCAGTTGGAGCGGTAAAAACCAATGTCTATAGGGCAAGGCTTAGAATGAAGGAAAATATGGAGGATAAATGCTCATACATAAACCCCGACAGCCCTTGTAACTGCAAGAATTGGGTTGCATATGCAATAGAAAACAATAGAATGGATATGATACCAAGCTTTCCGCTGGATAAAGAAATAGATTATAATTTAATATTCACGAAGGAGATGAATTTCCTTTCAAAAATAATGTTCTTGTATGATAAATATCCGGAAAGAATGCCTTATGGCAGCTTTTTTGCAAATATTAAAACTATGATTTCTAAAAAATCTTTAGAAATTTTGTCATAAAAATAAAAAATCGATGTGACCTTTTGTTATTTTTTGTATCAAAGCTAATGAATCAAAAAATAACAGGAGGTTTTTTTATGAGCAATCAATTAACAGCAGTTGCAACACTTATAAATGATAAGGTGAAATTCTCGGGCGTTTCAAGGGATAATAAGGAGATAATTATCGACTATGTAAAGCCTATCGGCGACGGTGAAGGATATACATCCCTTGAACTGTTCCTGATAAGCCTTGCTACCTGCAGCGGAACATCAGTCTCTTCACTGTTAAGGAAGATGAACAAGGATGTTAAAGGACTAAAAATTACAACTTACGGAGAGAGGAGGGAAGAACATCCAACCTATTTTAAAAAGATACTCATACATTTTGAGCTTAAGTCGAAGGATGCTGAAGCTCCTGATATGGAAAAGGCTATCAGGATATCTGAAGAAAGCATTTGCCCTGTGTGGAATATGGTGAAAAATAATGTAGAGATAAACTATGAGTATGAGATAATCAGAGTTGATTAAGTGTAATGTGCTTTAAAATTTTATTTAATTAATATGATAAAATCCGTAAAATAAGCCTGAAATCATTGCGATTACAGGCTTAAATTTTCATTAAGTGTTACTGCAACCTCAGAATTAGATTGAACTGTCATATCGGTTTCTTCTTCCGTATCCCCTAATACTGTAAAGGAAACAGGTACTGCTGAAAAATTTCTTACTAATATACTGCCGGATGGGAATCGGGAAGAATTTTGTGCTATACCAATTTGTACTGGAGAACAACCTTGAAATTCACTTGCCTTAAAGATTGTATCTGTTCTTGGCTCATTTGTTGCTTTTTTTATCAGGTTTAAGGTAAACTTTTCGTGAACTAAACAGCATTCACCGCATTTTTCTACTGTACTGTCCAGCAACCGAATGAAACGAGATGAAAAACCCGATTTTCTATATAATGAACTCATTTATACACCTCCTTTTAGGATAACTTGTCTGCTTTTCTTAATATATAGTATTAAGGCAGTGTATATTTGGTGCGTTTGTGGTTATTAAAAGTCCTGATAAAGTTTTCTTAAAAAATAAAAGAAGTGCCTTAAAGCACTCTGATTACTTAGATGGTCTGGGTGACAGGAATTGAACCTGCGACCTCTTGAACCCCATTCAAGCGCGCTACCAAGC
>MWCI01000120.1 GCA_002069965.1 Spirochaetes bacterium ADurb.Bin218
ACTATGGCATTACACCCCTCAAAATGGCAATACAGGAACTTGAGCAGGAGAAAAGAACAGATAGGGAAACAATAAAAAAGAAAGTACAAAGAGCAGGAAAGAAACTTGAGGAAGCTCAAAAGAAAATGGAGCTTCTAAAGGGAGAGAGTGAAGGAAAAACTTTAGCAGGCTTATATAGGGAGCTTCAGGGAAAGATTTGTTTGAACTGAAATGAACCAAAATGAACCATTTTTCACCCTTTCACAATAAAAAACTTATGGATTTTTCTGGATTTTTCAGGTTTTTTCAGGTTGAAATGGGAGTTTTAGGACACTATAAAAAAAGGAAATTGCTCATATTGAGCAATTGGAAAGGGAAAATATTTGACAGAATTTTACAGATTAGAGAATTAGAAGGGGTTGCCTTGATAACAGGGGAATATCAGGGTTTGCGTTTAGACATGAAATAAACGGGAAAGAAGAATAGAGCTTTACTGATAAACAGTGGAAAAACAGTATGGGTTGATAGCAATAAAAAACAATTGGAGGAAGAAATGAATAACAAAATTGAACTTTACCTTGAAAGGATAAATAAAGATGGAACTTACAGAAGGGATATACCCACTTGAAGGCAATAGCAAGATTGTTATCAATGGAGTAAAGATACACATATTAGAGAGAAAGAAAGATCAAGAGAAGAAGCCTAAAAAGTATTTAGGTTGTATATCAGGTTCAGGCTTTCAATATATTTCAAGTCTATTCCCTGCAGGGGATAATGGGAAATTCAATTTTGATTATAGGCAAGAGCTATTTGAACTTGAATTATTAGAGGGGGAGGGTAAAGCAGTATTGAAAAAAATTCAAGCTTTCAATGTTGAGTAGATTGGTGAACTGTAAACATTGATGATATAATTATGTATACAGGGAAAGGGTAAAATGGAAGCAGGCAAAACTAAAGTCATTTCTTTGAGGCTTGAGAGGGAGCTATATAAGGAGCTTGAAAAACAGGCTCAAAAAAGGGGTGAAAGCATTTCTCAATACTTGAGGGAAATCTTATATTCCTACCACTATCCCACTAAAGAAATATTATCAAGGCTTGAGGAAAATAAATATAAGCTTGATTATTCAATAGACAATGCTCAAGAGTATTTTGAAAATCTAATGAAATACTCTGAAGGTCTGAATAAATCTTTAGAAGATTTCAAGAGGAAGATTGAGGGGGGAGCTATTCAATTTCCCTTGAAGGAAAGAGAGGTTCAAGGTGAAAGGTGAGAAATGAAAAGAGCTCCTGCGTGGGGAGCTCCTCTCAAGATAATAATGATTTTTCTTTTTGGGTATCTTCATTGTATCTGAATGGTAAGACTTTCACAAGAGGCAATTTTCCCCCAAAAAGAAAAATACCCTTTTCCCCTTGTATAACAAGGTGGAAAAGGTACAAAGTTTGTACCCTGCAGTGAAATGAGGGTGAAATATGCTTGATACTGTGAAGCTTTGCTTGAATGACTGGGAAATAAAAGCAGGTGCTAATTTGCTTATACAGCCTTCCCCCCTGAATTATGGAACTGGAGAGCTTACCTCTTACTTTCCTCTCTGGAGAAATGAAAATGGGGAAATGGAAATGGGAAGTAAGGCTTATCTCAATACTCAATCATTGAATGTTGATATAAAGCCTTTCTCACAAGGTGGGGTTCAGTGCTTTGTGCATTTCTCAATTCCCAAAATTCATAATGGGGAAAATTATTATTCAGTGGGAAAAGAGGGAACTCAAGCAGTGTTGAAAAAAGTTGAAGGGGAGCTCAAGGAAGCAGGCATAAATACAAACATTGAGGAGGCTTCTCTTTCAAGGGTTGATACATTTCAGAATGTAATTACAGAAGAACCCTTTTTATCTTATTCCCCTCTTTTCTCTTTGCTTCAGGCAAGCAGAAAATTGAGAAGGGATTATGGAAGCACCTTTCTTTGGAGCAATACCCAGCAGGAGCTTTGCGTTTATGACAAGATAGAGGAAAT
>MWCI01000121.1 GCA_002069965.1 Spirochaetes bacterium ADurb.Bin218
TGAATCATCAATCCCTCCTTTCAAATATTGGGTCAATCTCTCCCGCTTCTTCAAAACCACGGGCTCTGATTTTACAGGCAGGACACTCTCCACAAGGAGGCCACTGTCCATTATAGCAGGTATGAGACAGGGCAAGAGCGCTCCAGCACCCATCAAGCTCTGTTGCCATGAGAACTGTTTCTGCCTTTGTCTTCCACATAAGAGGAGTGTGAATATGAAAGTCCTTATCCATACCCAGAGAAAGAGCGAGCTCAAGTGATTTAATGGTCTTGTCTCTGCAATCGGGGTAACCACTGTAATCGGTCTGACAGACTCCGGTGACAATATTGGATATTCCCTTCGAGTAGGCAAAGGAAGCTGCTATGGTGAGAAGCATGATGTTCCTCCCCGGAACAAAGCTTGCCGGAAGATTGCTGTTTTTATCATGAGCAGTGGAAACATCCATATCTGTGTTTATAAGAGCGGAATCGTTTATCTTGGAGAATACATCCATCTCCAGTTCCACAAGTTCCACTCCAGCAAGTTTTGCTATCTTGCGGGCAGATTCTCTCTCAATAGCGTGTCTCTGTCCGTAAAGAATGTTTAGAGCTATAACCTCAGAGAATTTCTCCTTGGCCCAAAAAAGACAGGTGGTCGAATCCTGGCCACCTGAGAAAAGAACAACAGCTTTTTCATTGTTCATCAAAAATCCCCCTTGGTTTAATTTGATTTTGTAAAAAGTGTAATTGATATCCTATACCTTTTGAAGGCAAAACCATAATTTTTTTTATGTTTAACCCTTCATGATAATTTTTTCCAGCTAAAATAATAGCCTCTTCTATTCCTTCATCATATAATTGTTTATTTACTTTCATGTACCAATTCTTTTTTTCCATTTTGTTCATATTATTAAGTGAAAGATTATACGGACTTATTATCTGATCTGGAGAAATAAGTCCGTATTTGGCACTTAAAATAAAATATTTGATATTTCTCTGTTTACAATAGATAACGCTTTTTTTAAAAAGCTCCCCCTGATATAATTTACACGCCTCTCTTTTTGTGGGAGCTTTTTTGGATGAACATGCTATTAAAGCAACTACTGTATCTGAGCAGCTATTGCCGGGAGATTCTTTCCATTTTTCCACTGGTTTATCCATATTTTAATAGTTTCCTCTTTAACAGCTCCTTTGACTTTTTTGAAAAGAACCTCTTTGTCTTCTTCTCCATTTTTCCATAAGAGAAAGACTTGAGCCTTATTTGATTTTGAATAGTCGGAAGTCTCTTTTTTCTCCTTGGCAGGAGCTTTCCCTGTTTTTTCTTTTCCAGAAGCTTTTTCAGCTTTCTGAGCCTTTACTTTTTTGACCCCGGCAGGGATGTCAACTTCAAGCTCAGCAAGAACATCAAAAGTGTTCTGTTCAATCTTGTCTCCATCCTCAAGCATGGTCCCGGCCTTTGATACTTTTTCTGTGAGCTCTTCTTTCTGAAGCCTTGTATCAATCTTTGGCTCAAGGCCAAGAGTCTTGTTGAGGTCACTTGCTGCTTTCCTTAATTGTTCCGTGTTCATAACGTCCTCCTTTTTATTATACGTTTTTCTATTAAAATTTTTTAATTTTTTTCCGGTGTATTCCTTTTTTATTTCTTCCACAATCCTGTCAAACTCTTCCTCAGAGATGCTTCCATCAGAAAGAGCATTTTCCCATTCAGCAATCCGGAAGCAACAGGCACAGAGTCCACTGTCACTTTCCCCATATCCTGTCTCACGAGTCTGCTTTCCACAATCTCTGCAAATATAAGTTCCTGACCCTGGTTGAAATCTATCTTTCATGCTTCCCTCCAACTGGCCAAATGTACTCAAGACCTGATTTTGTATTTGGAAATTTTGAAGAATAAAACTCCGGAAGCTTTCTGAGAAGGTTGGATCTGTGAGCTTCAATAAAATTGTCATCAAGCCATACC
>MWCI01000122.1 GCA_002069965.1 Spirochaetes bacterium ADurb.Bin218
GAGATTTTTCTAA
Source organism: Spirochaetes bacterium ADurb.Bin218 (assembly GCA_002069965.1). Classification (GTDB taxonomy): domain Bacteria; phylum Spirochaetota; class UBA4802; order UBA4802; family UBA5550; genus UBA5550. Next base: position 14 of record MWCI01000122.1, read on the forward strand.
GATTACAGAGCAGTGTATAAACATAATTGCAAAGGCTCCTGTTATTGTGGCAAATAATTATAGCATATATAAATTCCGCAAAGGTGATGATCTGCGGATTTTGCGTTCCAGGGAAGATCTCGCTATGGCAGAAAACTTTTTATTCTTGCTTTCAGGTAAAATGCCAGAGCGTGATGAGGCCCTGATCTTTGATGCATGCCTTATTATGCATGCAGAGCATGGTGGTGGCAATAACTCAACCTTTACTGTAAGAACTGTCTCATCCAGTGGTGCCAATACCTATATGGCACTGGCTGCAGGTGTTGCCTCTTTAAGTGGTCAGTTTCATGGAGGGGCAAATGAGTCAGTTATGTATATGATGAAGCAATGTCAGAAGGAAGTAAAGGATTGGAGCAGTGAAAAACAGGTAAAAAATTTCCTTGAGAAGGTTCTTGATAAAAAGGCAGCAGACGGGACTGGAAAGATCTATGGACTGGGTCATGCAGTCTATACTCTGTCAGATCCAAGGACAAAGATTCTCAAAAAATATGCAAAATATCTGGCAGAAAAAAATAATAAGCTTGAGCTATTTCATCTTTTTGAGCTTGTGGAAAAAATAGGGCCAGAGCTTGTTCAAGAGAGAAAGGGTAAAGAAACCTGTGTAAATGTAGATTTTTATTCTGGACTTGTGTATAAATTTCTTGGTATTCCTGAGGCATTATATACTCCAATCTTTGCTATGGCGCGCACAGCGGGGTGGTCAGCTCATAGGCTTGAGCAGATTGTCCAGGGTAAGATCATAAGGCCTGCTTATATTCCACCGAATAATCAGGTCTATAAATATATTTCTATAGATGAAAGAAAATAAATAGAACTGCTAACTTAGACTTTTAATTAACATATTAAAAAAGGCTGCCAATTGGCAGCCTTTTTTGCTTTAGCTTGGCATTGAGGTAAAAACGCCTCGTGGGTCAACTTCTCGTCTGAGGATTTCAATAATTTCTTTTGTTGGAACAGGTGTTACTGGAATTTCTCCCTCTTGCCTGAGCAGTTCAAATCCACTTGCAAGCTGTGCAAGCTCAGGTGAAACTCCTGGATGTAGAGATTTTATTCTCATCCTCTTTGATACTGGCTCAAAGTCATAAACTCCTGCTGATGTAATTACAGCCATGGGACCGCCACCAACAAGGCCTGCTTCTTTACGACTATTTCCTCCAGTCAAAAATCCAGGTGAAGTTATAAAATCACACTGTTTCACAAATTTTTGTGGATTTTGCAATCCCACAAGAATCAAGTGGCTTGCCAGAGATGATAGGTCATTGTTTCCGCCAGATCCTGTAAGCCTATTTTTGTAGTTGTGGAAGTCTCCTCCAATCATGTGAGTGTTGACGTTCCCATACATATCAATTTGAGCATACCCAAGAAATGCCTTGTCTACATATCCGTTGTAAAGCTGACCAAAGGAGTATGCCATCTCAAGAATCATAGGAGATTTTCTCCATGTGGCAGGTCCGCCTACTGACCATGGCATATCACCAAGCATAGGGTTTTGTGCACCAGACTCATATACAAGTGTAATGTTTGGAGCGTGCGTTTTTTTAGCAAGAATCCCTGCAACCATAGGGAGACCTGTTCCTATATATACTACTTCTCCATCCTGAATCTGCTGAGAAAGAACGTAAGCAATCATTTCAAGTGGATTAGCTGGTCTATTATCAGTCATTTTATTCCTCCTGTTTTTAACGAATGGTTTTATGAATTCACACTATCAAGTTGTAAGATCATCAGGATCAGGATCCTGCAGAGTCCATTCTCTATAGT
>MWCI01000123.1 GCA_002069965.1 Spirochaetes bacterium ADurb.Bin218
AAGATGTTGATGAAGCCTTCTTTCATCGTTTCGATCTCATATTCAAACTACAAAAACTTGACAGCAAAAGAGACCTGTGGAAAATGTATTTAAGAAAGGAAATTACAGTATCATAGGTTATCAATATGGAAATGCCGTTACATAGATACCCGTTTAGTGGCGCACAGATCGCTTTGGTGGTACAAAATGCCTGCATTGAAGTCATCACTCGCAACGGAAAATCCAAGCGGCTCTATCTTCAAGACTTGCTTAAATACGCAGATCTGGAAGAGCCGTGGACAGATAAAGTAAGTAAAAGTATAGGATTCTAAAAGGAGGAATCATGGGCAAGATGGGATACGGATATGGAAGTGAATGTCATTTACTGAGGTGGATGGGAAGACACAGAAATTCTTTTGATAAAGCTGTTTCTTTGATCATCCACTTAGCTGGAAACGACAAAAGAATCAAATGGATTGATTTTGGATTTAATAATAAGATATCAAAATGGTTTGACTCTGAGCCAACCGGATTAGATTTCTTAAAAGATGAGAACACGAAAAAAAGATGGGAATGGCCAAAATCTGGAACTCAACAAAACTGGGATGGAGTAGGCTTTATTGAGTCAATAAATAGCCCGACTCAAGAATTAAGTAAAGATATTATAATGCTTGAAGCTAAAGCTCATGTTGATGAAATTTATACTTCATGCCAAGCTGGAATAACCAGTTTAAAAAAGATTAAAGATATTTTTCGCAAGACAGCTATCGCCCTTAATATTCCCAATTTCGACAAGGTAGAAGACTCATGGCTACATAAATACTATCAAACAGCCAATCGGTTGGCAATATACAATTATCTCAAGGTGAGTGGTTACAACCCTCATCTTGTGTTTTTATACTTCATCAACGATCATCAAAAAGGAAAAACATGCCCTTCTCAAGTATCAGAATGGGAAAATGTTCTGTCCATTCAAAAACAAGACATGGGCATTGATGAAGTATTTATCAATGAGAGAGTTTACAACTTATTCCTAGACGTTAAATCTGATTTAAAATGCTGGACTTCTTCTTCTGTAGAATTTTCTCTTTAGTATTAGTCTTTATTATAGATACATGTCTTTGTCGATAAAGGAAAATCTGCACTGGATGTAACTTGACTTTCGTCAATCTACATACCTACAGCGAATACAGTTGGTTGGATGGGACCTGCATCATTGATTATTTGGTGCAAAACTCATATTTTTGTTATTTGTGGGAGGTTTTTTAATTCTTATCTGAATAAAAGTTAAAAAAACTCATATCTGAGTAATCAGCATGCCTTTTATTCTTATACAAAACCTCTTATCTGTGTAATCTGTGTAATCTGTGGGAGCTTTTTTTTAATTTTTATCTGAATAAAAACCATATCTGCGTAATCTGCGTGCTTTAATCCTAATACAAAACCTCTTATCTGTGTTATCTGTGTAATCTGTGGGAACTTTTTTAATTTTTATCTGAATAAAAACCAAATCTGCGTAATCTGCGTAATCTGCGAGCTTTTATTCTTATCCAAAACCTCTTATCTGTGCTATCTGTGTAATCTGTGAGAGCCTTTTTTTAATTCTTTTCTTGGAGCTTATATCCAGCTTATGTCCAACTCATGTCCAGCTTATGTCCGAAATCGGACATAAGCTCACTATAATCTCCTTTTAAGGAAGAGATAAACGCTAAAGAAGGGCGGCATATAGTTTATTTGCTTGACATAGGGCGGATTTATCAATTTTCGGTTATAAAATAAAAAGGATTTGTTAAATAATAGAGGATATGAATGGAAATCAGCAA
>MWCI01000124.1 GCA_002069965.1 Spirochaetes bacterium ADurb.Bin218
TGATGCTGCAGTATGGGGTGGATACGTTTTTAATGGTAAAATTGAAGGCTCAGATAACTCTGACACAAAGGGTGGACAATATGGGCTTAAGGCTCACTATAATACCTCTTTAATGCCACTACTTGAGCTTGGAGTTGGAGCATACTATCAGTATTCAAAACTAACTCAGGATATTACAAGCTCTGATGATGACTTTACAAAGCAAAGCCTTGGTCTTGACGGAAATCTCATTCTTGGTCTTCCTGTAATTCATCCATATCTCAGAGGGACATACTGTCTCTGGGACAAGATTGAGGCTGGGAATGTATCTGATACTGAAAAATTCAAAGGATATGGCTTTGGAGCAGGCGTTGAAGTTACAGTTTTCCCATTTTTCAGACTCTTTGGCGAATATATGTATGAATACAGTGATCACGATGCATATTTCAAAAGCCAGAGCATTAACTTAGGACTCAAATTCGACCTCTAAAAATATTTTCTGGTTTCCTTTTTAATCAGGAAACCAGAAAAACACCCCCTAATTTTTAGAATTTAATCCTTTATTAACAATTTCTTTATATTTTTTTTACAAAAAATCCTCTTACTCCAATCAAAAAGATAGTGAAGAGGAACACCTTGGAAAAACATAAAGGAGCTTTAATAGATATTACCTTAGAGAAATTCTTCTTTGTAATAGCCCTAAGCTGTTTGCTTGTTTTATTTACAATAATGATTTTTCTCTTTAAAGAAGGACTTCCAATTCTCAAACACCTGAGTATTGGTGATTTTACTTTTGGCACTGAATGGTATCCTACAAGTGGCAATCCAAGATTTGGTATTTTCCCATTGATAATAGCATCACTGTCAGTAACTGCTCTTGCTTCTTTGATTGCTATCCCCTTTAGCCTTGCTGTAGCTATTTATCTTTCAGAAATTGCCTCAAAAAGCGCAAAAGAGATTTTCAAGCCTATGATAGAAATAATAGCCTCTATCCCTTCTGTTGTTATTGGATTTTTTGGCATGGTAGTTGTTGCTCCATTTTTGATGAATCATTTTGACATAGATTCAGGTCTCAACCTCTTCAATGCCTCAATAATGCTGGCCTTCATGGTAATCCCAATCATAGCCAGTATATCTGAAGACGCTATATCATCAGTTCCACTAAGTCTGAAAGAAGCATCTTATGCTCTGGGAGCAACAAGGTGGCAAACTATATTTCATATAACAATACCAGCTGCTCTCTCTGGTATATGGACTGCAATCATCCTTGGAATATCAAGGGTGATTGGTGAAACAATGGTGGTCCTTATGGTAGCAGGAGGAGCTGCTCTTATGCCTCACTCCTTTTTCGATCCAGTTCGGCCCCTCACATCAAACATAGCTGCAGAAATGGCTGAGGCTGAGGTCGGAGGGATTCACTATAATGCACTCTTTGCCATAGGCATAATTCTCTTTATTATAACCTTTATATTTAATTTAATAGCTGATTATCTTTCGAATAAATACAAATTTAAAAGCCATTGAGGACAATAAATGGAAAATCGCAAAAACAGAATTATAGAAAAAATAATATTTCTTCTCATAAGGATGGGATTTGCAAGCGTAATCCTCTCCCTATTCATTATATTGGGATTTATTATAAGCAGGGGATTTTCTTCAATCTCATGGGAATTTATCTCTCAAATGCCCCGTAAGGAAATGACAGAGGGTGGAATATTCCCGGCAATAGTAGGGACATTTTACCTTATGGTT
>MWCI01000125.1 GCA_002069965.1 Spirochaetes bacterium ADurb.Bin218
CTGTTTTATCGTGTCTGTTCGTTTCAAGGCAAAGTCAATTTGAGCTTCAATCTCATCTGCAAAAGCATAAAGCTCTTCAATCTTTGCTACAATTCTTTTTTGCTCTTCAAGTGGTGGTAATAAAATTTTTATAGCATTTAGTATTTTTTGGTTTACAAAGGGTTGTCCTGAACCACCTGATGATTTATTTAGATTGCTTATAGTAAATATCCAGTATGCATACCCTATATCTATTATTGGAATAACTTTTTTTGCATAAATAGCATTATCAGTTATCCATGTTCTTCCTGTAGAAATATAAACATTTCCGCACAAAGCTCCTACTCTTCCAATTACAATTGTCGGAATATCGATTAAATATTCATTTAGATAACCTGATATACCATTTCCTCCAAATACTGGATATAGCCCGTTAGAGATGGCTCCACCATTTATGAATTTTCCACTAGTCCACCTAAATAATTTTTCTGCTTCTATAATATCCCATCCTTCGGGGAGGTCGGTTGGGGGTTCAGAGTCGGTAGGTGGTACGTTGGCTTGATTTTTGGTTTTTGGGGTGTTTTGATTAATTTTGGTCAGGAGCTGTGAGGCTGTCTCATAGTCTCTGCCCTCATGTCTTGCAAGCTCTGCCTCGGTTGGTACCAGCTCTCCTTTGAAAGCCTTTGTAAGAACCATTTTACGGAACTGCTTGACAAGCTTTTTGCTCTTCTCCAGGCTTTCCTTTACCTTTGCCACCTGCTCAAATATCTCATCAATCTTTGCTACAATTCTTTTTTGCTCGTTTATTGGTGATATTAAAATATTTAGATTCATTAGAGCATTTATAGCTAGTGTGTTTCTGGTTGAGCCTGGTGATAACTCTGTCATTTGTTTATATGCAATATCACTGTTAAAATAATACTCTAAGTATTTATTATAGAATAATCCTTTCATCGGTCTCAGTAATGCAAGGCCAACGAATATGCTAAATGAATATTCTACGTCTATTTCTTTAGTTCTCCCTATTGTACCACATTTTGAAATTAATAAATCACCTTTTTCTGGTTTACATCTTTTACATAATTCTAAATGTTCTTCTTCTGTGATATATCGCTCATAGTTGCTAAAATTAAATCCCTTTGTAAATGGTTGTATATTTGCTGTTGATAAAAATGGTACTCCAAAAGTAACATAATTTGGTGTTTTATGTGTACCATCTGTTATTTTTAACGATATAGTACCTGCTTTTTTATAAATCCACCCTTCAGGGAGGTCGGTTGGAGGTTCGTTGTCAATGTCTCTCATTGCCCATTCCCATTATCTTCAAGGCATGCAATAATCTTGTTTAAGCCTTGTATGGCTTGTGTCAGCTCAAGGGTTGCATTTTGAGCTAATTCTAGGGGTTCAGCCTCTATATCATCCTCACCTAGCTCATCTTTGAGCCATTTGAGGCCGTCAATTTTGTAGTCTTTGGCCTTGATTTCATCTATTGCAAAGCTCCTCCATCTGTCCTGGGTTGAATCACTTTCAGCCCTGTTTGACTTGCCAAATGGGTCATCACCGTAGCATTTCTCAAACTCCTCAAAATATTCTTTGGTCAACGGCCTGTCTTTTTTGGTTATGCCTGGGATGTTT
>MWCI01000126.1 GCA_002069965.1 Spirochaetes bacterium ADurb.Bin218
TCAAATTTAGCCATTAAAAGTTTAGATTTTCAGGCAAAAGAGACAGAGGAATCAATTGTTGAAATAGAAAAGGAGATAGAAAATCAAAAACAAAAGATAGCATTGATTTTAAGGGCTGTTAATAATGAAAATCAAAAGTCATTCGTAGAAATTATGTTAACTAGCAAAACCATATCTGAGTTTTTTGATAATATGGTTTATTTAGAGACACTAAACTTAAAAAACCAGGAACTTTTAACTCATTTCCAAACACTGAATAATAACTTAAAAGAGAGAAAAGTTATTTTAGAGGAAGAAAAAGGAGAGAAAGAAAGCTTACTTGCCTTACAGGCATTACAAAAACAGGCATCAGCTACGGCAAAGCAAGAGAAAGATAGATTGTATAGTTTGACAGAAGCGCAATATCAAGCTCAATTAAAAGAGAAAGAGGATGTTGAGACAAAGGCGGCTGAAATTGCTAAGAGGTTAATTTCAATAATTGGCCTTATTGAAGATCAAGAGCCACCAACATTTGGAGAGGCCCTTGAATTAGCAAAAAACGTAGGTAATTCTGTTGGTGTCAGACCTGCGTTCTTATTGGCAATTATTAGACAAGAATCAGCAATAGGAAGAAATGTTGGTCAATGCTATATTACTGATACTATAACGGGCGCAGGAAAATTTATTGGTCATGGACAAAGATATGTTAAGCCAGATGGAAGTATGTATAAGAATGGCGGACTTATTGATAGAATTATTCGCCCAACTGTACGCGAAAGACAAAAAGAATCTGATTTAAATTTATTCTTAAAAATAGTGAAAGATCTCGGTTATAATTATACAGAGGTGCCTGTATCTTGCTGGATTCCTCAGTGTGCAACTTCTTATAGGGGAAGTTACTATTATTCTAAGGCTAGTGTAAAGAGTGATGGTTCAATTGTTTGTGCAAAATCAGGATATGTTCCATTTGGCTTTGGTGGAGCGATGGGACCAGCTCAATTTATACCTAGTACATGGCGATTAATTGAAGATAAAGTTAAGGAATCAACAGGAAAAAGTGTGGTTGATCCATGGAATTTACTAGATTCATTTACTGCTTCAGCAATATACTTAAAACAATTAGGTGGAGGAACTACTTCTGGGGAGTATAGTGCCGCTTCAAGATATTATGGTGGCTCAAACTCATATGCGAGCTCTGTCAGAACAAGAGCTTGGTGTATTCAAGAATATATTGATAAAGGAGAGATGACTGCTTATTGTGAGGGATTGATATTTTAAAACAGGACCTCAGTCCTGTTTTTTTGATAATTGATTTATCATTTTATCAATTTTGCCTTGCATTATTCCTTCTATATCGTGCCAACTTTTTTTAATTCTGTGATCAGTTACTCTATCTTGAGGAAAATTGTATGTTCTTATCTTTTCTTCCCTTGAAGCACTTCCAATTTGTGATTTTCTTGCTCCAGTCAATTGCTTATCTAATTCTTGTCTTTTTCTATCCATCAATCTTGCCGCTAAAATAGAAAGAGCAGTTTCTTTATTTTGACTTAAGCTTCTTTCATTTTGACAGGTAACAACTTCACCAGTTGGTATATGTGTTAACCTTATAGCTGACATCCTTTTGTT
>MWCI01000127.1 GCA_002069965.1 Spirochaetes bacterium ADurb.Bin218
TGTAAGCTTGCCATCTGAATAGGTGCCAGCTCCTCCCTCACCAAAAAGGACATTGCTCTCTAAATTTAAGATTCCCTGCTTTTCCAGCAATTCAATATCTTGAATTCTTTCATCAACAGGGGATCCCCTTTCAAGGAGCACAACCTTAGCTCCACTTAAAGCAAGTGTAAGGCCACAAAATAAGCCTGCAGGGCCTGTACCAATTACAATAACAGAGCTATCCTTTTTTATTTTAACAATTGGGGGATCTTGCTGTTCTATATAAAGCGAAGTCTCTTTATAATATTGCAAAAGAGCCTGACCATCTGAATCATCAATATCAACAACAAGGTTGTAGTTCCAAAAAATGGCATCCTTATTCCTTGCATCAAGGGATTTTTTAAGTATTTTTATTGGGCAGCTCTTGATTCCATATCTTAAAGAAAGTAATTCTGGCAAAGAGGATTCATCTTTGTCTCCAGGTACCTTTATGTTTTCGATCTTTACAAGCATAGCAAGGACATCTATAAAATAGAGACTTTGTATGCAAGAGAAAAATTAATTTTTAAAATTTTAGGCAAAGGCAGTAAAGAGTATTCCAGGTTCAATAACTTTGTTTTCAGATTTAAGAGAGCCCTTCTCATTATAGGAGAAGTCTTTATTTTTGAAATGCTCCATTATTTCCTCTTTCACTTCCTCAGAGGGCTTAAAATAAACAGGAGCACCACTGTCCCTTGACACAGGAGAAACAGGATGAACCTTCCCCTCATGGTAAAGAGGCCACAGATATGCCTTTTTTGCAGCACCTGTAGAATTCAGGTGAATCTCAGATACACCAGTGGAAATACTAAAGATCTTCATATATAAAATATCGGAAAGGAAATGTTAGATCTTTAAAAAAATTTAATGAATAAATAACACTTTACAATATATTTACAATATAAAAGTATAACTCAGGTAACAATAAAATTCATTGTTAAAAAAAAATCAATAACTGCTTGACATGGAAGTTTATTAAATTATACTTTTGTCAAACGTCAACAAAAAAGGTTGATGTAAAAATCAAAACAAAATAGGAGAGAACGATGAAGAAGTTTCTTGTAGTTCTTAGTGCGCTTCTTATTGCTACAGGCGCTTTCGCACAGGATGCGAAAAAAGCAGATTTTAATTACAGCTTTTTTGGAATTGCCTATGGTGTAATGGGTAGCCAGGATAAAATGGAATATGACTACTCACACATAAGGGTAAAACCTTTCTTTACTGTTGGCAATGAAAATGTAAAAGGTGTTGTTCACCTTGAAATTGATCAGGATTATGGTAAAACTGACACTGCAGTCAGTTCAGATCTTGTTCGTGGTGTAAAACAAAACGATGGTGCAGACAAAGGAACAGATAACAAGGTTGTTGAGGTTAAATGGGCTTATCTTCAGGTAAAAGATTTTCTTATTCCTAACCTTACAGCAACTATGGGTCTTAATGCTTACTATTTCCCAATGGTTGTAGACAATGACTTTGCAATGAATCAACTTGCCTATGACTTTGGAATGGGAAAAGCTATATTCTCTTACATCAAAATTGATGAATATAAACCGGTAGAAAAAACTGCTGATGATGTAAAACAAAAT
>MWCI01000128.1 GCA_002069965.1 Spirochaetes bacterium ADurb.Bin218
AAACTCTTCTTTTTTGCCCTTGTTCCATTGATTTACAGGTCTGAAATATCCAACAACTCGAGAATAAACCTCAACTGGAACTACAAGCTGTTTTTTTTCCATATATTATGCCTCCTGAAAATTATTTAAACTTTTTTTAATACAAATTGCTAATTTATTCGGCTTCTATCCCATATTTTAAAAGCTCTTCCGATGAGTGATCATAAGGACAATATTTATGTTCACCTGGCAAATAGCCATGGACAGGGCACACGCTAAATGTCGGCGTCAAAGTGAAATAAGGCAGAGAGTAATTCTCTGCAATTTTTTTGACCAGAGCCTTAACTACCTCTATATCATCAATCTTTTCTCCAAGGAAAAGATGAACAACAGTCCCACCTGTAAACTTTGTTTGCAAATCATCCTGATGATCAAGAATCTCAAAGAGATTATCAGTATAGGATACTGGAAGATGAACTGAGTTTGTGTAATAAGGCTCACCTTTACCAGCAGTTTTTATATCTGGATATTTTTCTTTATCTGCACGGGCAAATCTATAAGTAACACCTTCAGCTGGGGTTGCCTCAAGATTATAGAAATTACCAGTCTCTTCCTGAAACCGCATAATCCTTTCCCTCATAAAATCAAGAACCTTTAAAGCAAAGGTCTTGCCCTCAACAGATGATATGTCTGTATTAAGAAAATTCACACAAGCCTCATTCATTCCCACAAGCCCAATTGTTGAAAAATGATTTCCCCAATATTTTTTATCCCTCTGATATATGCCAGAAAGATAAAACTTTGTATATGGATAGAGATCGTTTGCTGTGAAATTTTCCAGAGCCTTACGTTTTATTTCAAGAGAATTTTTTGCAAGAACCATAAGCTCATCAAGACGGTTAAAAAAATCACTTTCATCTTTTGCTAAATAACCCAATCTTGGCAGATTTATTGTTACAACACCTATGCTTCCAGTTAACGGATTAGCACCAAAAAGTCCACCGCCTCTTTTACGAAGCTCTCTATTGTCAAGACGAAGCCTACAACACATTGAGCGTGCATCCTCTGGATTCATGTCAGAGTTGATAAAGTTTGCAAAATACGGGATTCCATACCTTGCTGTCATCTCCCATATCTTTTCAATCTTTGGATTATTCCAATCAAAATCCTTTGAAATATTATAAGTTGGAATAGGAAATGTAAAAATCCTATTTTTTGCATCTCCTTCGTATAGACATTCAGCAAAGGCTGCATTAAACATGTCCATCTCTTTCTGGAATTCTCCATATGTCATGTCCATAAGCTCGCCACCAATTACAACATAATCACCTGCAATTGTTGATGGAGGAGTAAGATCCAGTGTAACATTAGTAAAGGGAGTCTGGAATCCAACCCTTGTGGGAATATTCATATTAAAGACGAATTCTTGCAAACACTGCTTAACCTCACTATATGTGAGATTATCATAATATATAAAAGGAGCAAGATATGTATCGAAATTTGCAAAAGCCTGAGCTCCAGCAGACTCACCTTGAAGAGTATAGAAAAAGTTTACAACCTGTCCAAGGGCGCTTCGAAAATGCTTTGCAGGTTTGCTTTCAACT
>MWCI01000129.1 GCA_002069965.1 Spirochaetes bacterium ADurb.Bin218
ATCATAATAAGCAAAAGAGCTGATGAATTATAAGACTGTAGCATAAAGGTCCAGCCAAATTCATGAGCATAGCGCAGTTTTGCAATAATTGGCATTCCAACAGAGATAATGCTTTGGATCCATATTAAAAGAGCGGGATTTTTTTTATTTTTATATGATTTATATACACCATAAGATAATGCCAGGCAAAGAAAGGTTATTCCAAAGTTTGGAGCTACCTGCTTCATATTGACATTGCTGGCAATCAAAAAAGCTAAGGCTATTACCATTGTCACAGCAAAAGATACAATGTAGCTGAAGCTGGTTTTTATAAGTAGCACTTCTCTGTTTGTATATTCATGATTCATAAAACCCTCTCTTTTTTGGCTATAGATAAAAATTTATATCTTTTTATAAAATTTACAAAAAAATGAGAAGTATAAAAATTTTTACTTATAGTAAACTTTGCCATATCTCTGTCAATAAAGTAATTACATGGCTTTAGAGAAAAAAAATACAGCCCGGGGCGGGCTGCTTAAAGTTTGCCGGTTCTTTTATGAGGATTTGATTGAGTTATACAAAAATAGAGGACTATTTCTGTATAAGTGTGTGTTAATGATAAGTTAATAAGAAAACATTAAAATAGTCAATAGCTTTTATTAATTTTTTTCAAAAAAATTTCATATTTTATAATTTTTTTTGACTTTTTTTCAGTATTCATAAAGTAATATGTGTGTATTAAGGAGTTATATAAAGATTTAAGTAGTTGTTTTTTGTCAAATAAATTTTTTAAGATATTAAAATTTTAACACCAACAAGGATAAATATGAGAATTTGTAAATTATTAATCATTTTCATCTCAACAGCGATCTTTTTGTGGCCAGATTATCTCTTTGCAGAAAAAGCATTTATAAGCAACATGAACACAGTTGCTCCTGAGAGTTCCTTTAATGCCATAAGAAATCCAGCTTTGATGTCCTTTGGAAAGGGTAGCTCAATAGGAGTAGCTTATATGTATAATCGCCTTGCAGATTCAAAAAGTGAGACTGATATTGTGCTATCTGGCACAAAATTGAATTCAAAGGTTGAATCTGACCAGGAATATGATGGGGCAGTTTTTTTATCAACTGTATATAAATCTTATAAGAATTCTTTTGGCTTTGGCATTGCCAGAGGTGACGATGGTCAGATGATAAAAAACAGCACAGATATGGCTCTGTATGAGCCTATGTCTGGCCTTACTTTTCTTTCACATGAAAAAAAAGAAAATTTTGGGACAATATTCAATTTATCCTACAGTTACAGGGTATCACCTCACTATTCCATTGGGCTGCAGGGTGAATTCCTTGTGGCTTCATCTTCCGTAAATAGGGAAAGCCATGTTGATATGCTAAATGAGCATAAAGAGGTTGAAGTAGAGAGAAAATCTGTAACATCAGGACTTTCAGTTGGCTATTTTTATTCTGGGGATCTAATAGATTTTGGACTCATGATTAAAAGTGGCAGATATGGATTTGAAGAGGCTTCGTATAAATATAGAGACACAACAGCCTCAAATAGCAAAGATATATC
>MWCI01000130.1 GCA_002069965.1 Spirochaetes bacterium ADurb.Bin218
GGACACACTCCTTAAGAGAGCCAGGCTCATGAGGAAAGGGGAAACAGAGCGGAACGGGTCTTTCCAGTACAAGTGTGACACATATGTCATGAAGGTCGGGGAGCTCTTGCCCTTAGAATCACTTGTCGGAGCAAAGATTTCGGAGTGAATATGATTGATTTCATACTACACTTTGGCCCTATTTTACTTACAGGTTACTTACAAATTGCCATTTTTAGGGCCAGTTTTACTTACGGCCATCATTACAAAACCCCCTTTTTTAGGCCTATTTTACTTACAGGTTACTTACAAAGTGCCATTTTTAGGGCCAGTTTTACTTACAGGAAAATCCATTTTTCAGAGGGTGTAGTATGGGAAAAAGCCAGTTGAGGTATGGGAAGAGGCTGATACAGGCATGGCTTCCAGAGGATCTTCTGAACAGATGCTGCACTGTCTCAACGAAGGGATTTACTGAAACAATAACTGAGGCCCTAAATCAATATGCGGAAAGGAACAAATCAGAGCTTGAATTGCTGGAAAGCCAGTATGAAAGCGCTATTTTGGAAGCTACGAGGCTAAAGGCTAAAATTGATGAATTGACTAAGATTAATCTCAAAGAAACAAAAATACAGATTGATAAGGGCATTAAAAATACAAATAAGCATGTTGAAAGGCAATTAAGCGAAAAAGAGCGTAATCAAATCTGGGAAGGGAAGATAAAACCTCTTCTAAAAAAGAAGATTTCTGAATCTGGCATCGACAGCGTCCTAAGTGATGAGCGCCTCCTAAACAACTTTTCTAATGGTCTTGGCATTTCCACTGGAGAATTGGAAGAAAAGATCTCCACTGAATGGGGTGTAGTGTAGTGTAGTGTAGTATGTAGTATAGTAGTAAGTAAGTAGTAAGTAAGGAGGAAAAATATTGGAAAAAAATATTGATGTTGTGGAAAAAAAGCAGATGGATTTACTGCCAACGCTATCCAGAGAGGAGCTCTACGGCTTTGGCATTATTGATATTTCAGAGATGATCATGTCAATTGAGCATGCCATTAATTACGCCGAAGGGTATAGATTTCTGCTTTTGTGTTTTGGCAATGAAGGATCATCTGATAAGGCAAAGATGATCATGAAAGGATTAGAGGATTACCTACAGATCGTAAAAGATGTCTACCGCTTCAAGGTGGACGAGAAAAAAAAGAGGGAAAACTTCCTGAAGGGAGTGAATGCTTAGAGGTGAAAATGTGGAAAATAATAAAGCAGAATCAAAAATCCGGACTGTAAATTTCTATCTAGAGAACAGAAAATGGCTTGAAGAAGTCGTCAAGTTTGGAGATGATTACTCTCAAGCGCTCGCAATTCAACTCATAAAGACGGCAAAAGAGATATTAAATCAAAATTAATTTTTATTTTTATTAAAATAAAATTTTAAACACATAAGTCTTATTCAGAACTTTCCACCTATTTTTAGCCTTGGGATTTGTTCTTGTAGGAAAGCGCCGAGGAAGGGATTTGAACCCTTGTGGTGGCGAGCACCAGTGGTTTTCGAGACCACCGCCTTACCTAGC
>MWCI01000131.1 GCA_002069965.1 Spirochaetes bacterium ADurb.Bin218
AAGGCGTTCACCTATGCCAAGCCTCATCTCCTCGTATTCATCAGGGCCACGGGTATCAATTATAAAAGGAGCTTTGCCCTCATCGATTAGCCTTTTCACCTCCATCGCTGTTATACCTTTAAATAAACCTCTAAGTTTATTTTGCATAATATGTGCACCTGCAATAGAATGATCTATGGCAAGAGAAAAAGGAGGTGCATAGGGAAGATCAGCATTTACCATATCATCAATCTTTAAATTACCTTTTATAGCCATGGCCCATATTGCAAGCTGTTTACTCACATCGCCAGGCCCAACGCATTGAACCCCTAATATTTTTCCATCGCTTTTGCGGCTAACAATTTTGCTGATGAGCAATTTACCATTCATAAATCCTGGCTTATCAGGGCTTGCATTTATAACAGTTTCAATATCTTCTTTTTTAAAGCCAGATTCAATCGCTGCCTTTTCAGAAAGGCCAGTTGAGCCTGCAGCAAAATCAAAAACCTTGCATATGCCTGTCTGGATAACTCCGGGAAACTCTGCCTTATTTCCAAGTATAATATTTTCTCCTGCAACTCTTCCATGCAAATTAGCCAGATCTCCATAAGGAGCATGAACCTTTTTGCCTGTGATTAAGTTCAAAGACTCAACACAATCTCCAATTGCATAAATATCAGGATCTGAGGTCTGCATGTATTTATCAACAAGGATAGCTCCTGTCTCTCCAAGGGCAATACCTGCCTCTTTTGCCAAAGCTACATTGGGATTAACCCCCACTGCTACAACAGCAAGCTCACAGGGGAGTTCTGTTCCATTTTGAAGTTTAACACCTGTAAGCTTTCCATTTTCTCCAAGAAATTCACTAACTCCATTTCCCAGAATGATATTTGCGCCTTTGCTGCGAATATGATTTTCCACAACCTTTGCAATTTCCCAATCAAGAAAAGTCAGGATCTGAGGAAGCATCTCAACTATTGTTATTTCAATACCTGCAAGCTGAAGAGCTTCTGCTGCCTCAATACCAATAAGTCCACCACCTACAATAACTGCTTTTTTAACTTTCTTTTCATCACGAATTTTCCTGAGAAAATCAGCATCCTGCATTGACTGTAAAGTTGTTATGCCTTCAAGTTCAGAGCCAGGAACAGGTATTTTACGTGGAATTCCACCTGTAGCAATTATAAGCTTATCGTATTTTACTTCTTCCTCTTTCTTTGTTTTTAAATCCTTTATTGTTACAGTCTTGCTCTTCCTGTCTATTTTTATTGCCTCAGTCTCTGTTTTGGCAACTATAGCCTTTGCATTGAGATAATAATTTGAATCTCTTATCACCCCTGTTGGCGTGCATATAAGCATATTCCTATCATTAAAAGTTCCACCAACATAATAAGGATAACCACAAGATGCCATAGAAAGATCTGGTGCCTTCTGAATTATAGTAATTTCTGCATTTTCATCAAGCCTTCTGGCTCTTGCTGCAGCTTTTGGTCCTGCTGCAGATCCACCAATAACAACTACCTTTTTTCTTTCTGTCATTTTTTACTCCTTAAAAAATAAA
>MWCI01000132.1 GCA_002069965.1 Spirochaetes bacterium ADurb.Bin218
GATGAGAATAAAATCTCTACATCCAGGAGTTTCACCTGAGCTTGCACAGCTTGCAAGTGGATTTGAACTGCTCAGACCAGAAGGAGAAATTCCAGTAACTCCAGTTCCAACAGAAGAGATTATAGAAATATTGAGAAGAGAAGTTGACCCAAGAGGCGTCTTTACATCTATGCCAAGCTAAGTCATACATCTCATAATCAAAAAAAATAAGGCTGCCATTTATGGTTAGCCTTATTTATTTTTTATTAATTTTATATTCGAAATATTATTATTTTCTTTCATCAATGTCTATATATTTGTGAATCTGGTTATTAGGCGGAATATATGCTGGCCTGATTATCTTACCCTGCACTATCTGTTCCAATCTATGAGCAGACCACCCAGCTGTGCGCGCCATTGCAAAAATAGGCGTGTATAAAGCCTCTGGTATACCAAGCAACTTATAAACCAATCCTGAGTAAAAGTCTACATTAACGCATACGGGATTTCCTTTTCTTTCTTCCAAAAGTTTTGGCCCAATTTTTTCAACCAGCTCAAAAAGATTAAAAAGCTCAAGCTTGTTATTTTTTTCAGCAAGATAACGTGCATATTTTTTTAAAATCTTTGTCCTTGGGTCAGATAAAGTATATACAGCATGACCAAGGCCATATATCTTACCTCTGCCATCAGCTGCCTTTTTATCAAGAACCTTTTCAAGATACTTCCTAACTTGAACTTCACTGCTCCAATCTTTTACCTCTCTTTGACATTGTTTCATCATATACATAACTGACTCATTTGCCCCTCCATGAAACTGACCACTTAAAGAGGCAACACCTGCAGCCAGTGCCATATAGGTATTGGCACCACTGGATGAGACAGTTCTTACAGTAAAGGTTGAGTTATTGCCACCACCATGCTCTGCATGCATAATAAGGCATGCATCAAAGATCAGGGCCTCATCACGCTCTGGCATTTTACCTGAAAGCAAGAATAAAAAGTTTTCTGCCATAGCGAGATCTTCCCTGGAACGCAAAATCCGCAGATCATCACCTTTGCGGAATTTATATATGCTATAATTATTTGCCACAATAACAGGAGCCTTTGCAATTATGTTTATACACTGCTCTGTAATCTTAGAAAAATCTCGTGTATCTGGATCTTTATCGCATCTACTTAAATGAGATATTACACTATGGAGAGCATACATCTGATTGAAGTTTTCTACTTCACCAATAATTATACTTCGCTCCATATTTGAAAGCTTTGATCTTCGATGCAGTTCGTCACTAAAAATCTCAAGATCAGACTTAGATGGCAAAACATTGGTAAGAAGCAAATACACAACCTCTTCAAATCCAAACCTTTTTTTTCTTTCGTTGTAATCAATTATCTCTTCAACATCATATCCACAATAATACAGCTTGCCATCTATGGGCTTTTTTATCTTTTTCGAAG
>MWCI01000133.1 GCA_002069965.1 Spirochaetes bacterium ADurb.Bin218
TGCCTCGCTATAATACAAATATGAATATTATTGTATAAATATATTTAAAAAATTTAGAAAAATGACATGTATGCTGCAAGTAAAATTTTATCATCAGAATAATTGTTTTATTCTAACTTATGTCTTTAGATTCTACATAAATTAATTTTATCCTCCTAAAAAAAAGCCTTTTTAAATAAAAAATACACTATATAACTATAGTGTATTTTTGCTGCAAATGATTACATCAGCTTTGTTCCTTGATTTTCAACAACGTCCCGTTCCTTAAGCATCCTGATTATCTTGCTTGCATCACTTTTTGAAAGATCTTTGCTGAAGCTCTTTCCCGTCTTATCCTGTATCAAATCTCTCAGCTCATCATTTGATATATTAAGATTTTTTGCTATCGTAAATATAGTATTGATTTGTGTTTTTGTAGCAGCTTCTGAACTTTTTTGTTCCTCAGCCTGCAGGTTCTGTTTCTCTTCGCTTATATTTTTTCCCTCTCCCACTTCCTCAAATCCTGTATATTCAACTCCATAACCGGCAAATCGCAGTGCCCTGGCAATTGCTCTTGTCTCTGCAAGCTCAAGAATTGCATTGGAAAGTACCTTATCCCTCTTTACTGACGCATTCCCCAATCCGTTAAAGGTTCCTTTTTCGGTCTTAACAGAGGCCTGGACCACTGTTGATTCCTCGTTATACTGCACTACGCTGGTTTCTATTGATAAATTCTTGTTCTCATCATGGGCTAGTCTCAATCTGCCGCCAACCACAGGATAAATTTTACCCTGCACCTTCACAAGTTCTTCATTCTTAAATGTACTCGGCATATTATTCCCTCCTGAATATATATTGTGAGGGTAAGAGAATAATATGCATATATCTTCAGCTTATTTCCTTTTTTAATTCTGCAATGCTGTCCTCAAGCTTTTTCAGATGGTACAGCAATGAATCATCCTTTATATTGCTGCCTTCAGATATAATGTATTCAAGACTGTCAAAAGTATCACCCGATGCAGCCTTTAGTGCCCTTAAATAGCTTATGAGATTATGTTTATTCATACTTCTTCTTTCAACTGTTATTTCCCTGGCAGCTGCAGCAGAAAGCTCTACAGTCTCCCCAAGCTTTGCTGCTTCAACGGGAATCCCCAGCTCTGATTCCATAAGCTTGGATAGCACCTTCGACGATTCTTCTTCTCCATGTACCAGAAATACTTTTTTTGGTTTTTTTATAAAAGACCCTACCCATTCTATAAGCCCTCTCTGGTCCGCATGACTCGAGAACCCCTCAATAGAATAGACGTTACAGTTCACACTGATTTCTTCACCGAATATTTTTACAAGCTTTTCTCCGTCCTTTATTCTTCGCCCAAGAGTATTTTTTGCCTGATAGCCCACAAATACCACACTTGATTCTTCGCGCCAGAGATTATGCTTGAGATGGTGC
>MWCI01000134.1 GCA_002069965.1 Spirochaetes bacterium ADurb.Bin218
GCTTCTTTATAGGAAACCTAAGAGCGTGGATTTTCTGTATAACGGTAATGGTAAGCACACTCACTCTTTACTGTATCCTGAAGCTCTTCAGATTTATAATGACAAAAATGCTTGAATTTTAAAAACAAAAAAAATAACATCATGATAGAATTAAAATTTATGTGCAACCTACATGGAAATGCATACGACAACTATGAGAATCAACTTTATTTTGCAGATAAATCTTATGAGGATTTAAGACTTTTTGCAGATAAATCTTCAGCAATAAAAATGTACATATATGGATCAAAAATAAAAATAGAACAAGATTCCCGCATACTGAGTGAAATAACATTATCAGGATTAGAACTCTATAAATCTCTTGGTAATTTTATATCAATAATATTAGCATTACAATCAACAAAAGAAAACGAAAACACAAAAGTTTCAATATACGATGGTAAAATGTTAATACAATTAAACAATATAGAGATAAAAATAGAAGTAACAGATATAGAAGTAACAGATAAAGACTATACAGAAGATAAAATAAACTATATTCTCATAACAATTTTCAAAAACAAAGAAGAAATAAAACGCTATCTTGGAGATACAGGAATACAAAAATTTAAATCATTCTGTAATTTATTAATTAGACTATATAAAAGCCAAAAAGAAAACAAGTAAAATAAAAAAAACAAAAAATGAGCACAATCAAAATTGATTCAAAGAAAGCCAAAGAGTTCCAGCTTGACGACTGTGACATAATCTGGCTGAAGGCAATATGCTGCGACACAGAGCAGATAAAGGCAAAGATGGTAAGACTGGGAATACTGGCCATCCAGAAGGATATGTTCGGAAACAATGACGAGCTTATCATGACAAAAAGAGGACACAACCTGCTGAAGGCAATCTGCAAGATAGAACGTGACACCCCCCCGGAGGGGGGCATATCAGGGGGAGAAGATTCAAAAGATGAGACAGCTCTCGAAAAGACTCTGAAATCAATATACCCGAAGGGCAAAAAGGATGGGACTGCTTTCTACTGGACAGAAGGCCCATTCTTGATCCACAGACGACTTCTGCAGTTCACAGGTAAGTTTGGTTCATTCTCTGACAAAGACATCGCTGAGGCCACCAGAAAGTACGTTGAGAGCTTCAATGGCGATTACAGATACATGAAACTGTTAAAGTACTTCATCTTCAAGAATGACATCAAGCCAGGAGAGGATGGCAACAACGAGATCCAGTTCACGAGTGAGCTGTACAACTATTTAACCAACAGCGAAGGCTCAGCTCCGGAGAACAGGGACTGGACAACAAGCATGAGATGAAAGACAGGATTGCGATACCCATGGATCTTGCAAAGGCAGGAAAACTGAGGAAGAAGATAAGTCGCATACTTGACAACCTCAATGAGGATTCAGACAGC
>MWCI01000135.1 GCA_002069965.1 Spirochaetes bacterium ADurb.Bin218
TACACGGAAAAAGATCAATACAAAGAACATACTCTTTATTGTATCTGGTGCATTTTCTGGACTTGAAGAGATCATTTCAAAAAGGCTTAATATGCAAAGCATTGGCTTTGACAAAGCGCGAAAGAGTTTCTCTGCCACTCAGGATATTCTTAAAAATCTCAAAACTGAGGATTTAATCAAATTCGGATTTGAATCTGAATTTGTTGGCCGACTACCTGTTCATGTAATATTAAAGGATCTTGACATAGATGGACTTTATAAAATTTTAAAAAATAAATACAGCACAGTTATCCTCGGCAAAAAGATGGATTTTAAATCCTATGGCATTGATCTTGAGTTTACAGATGAAGCTTTAATGGAGCTTGCAAAGCGGGCATACAATGAAAAGACAGGAGCAAGGGGGCTGCTTACAGTATTTGAGAGAGCTCTTATCAAGTTTGAAAAAAAACTCCCCTCTACAGGAGTCAAAAAACTCTTAGTGGACATGAACTTGCTTAACAATCCGCAAGAGGTTCTTGAAAAGCTAATCCTTGAAGATGGAATAAAAAAATTTCAAAAAGAATTCCTTATAGATCACGGAATTTACCTTAATTTTGATGAAGGTGCAATCTCTAAACTTGCAGAAATTTCAAAGTCTACGCAACAGAAGGTTAAAGATATATGTAACGAGCTTTTTGGAGACTATTTCCATGGCATAAGGCTGATGAAACTTGAAAACTTTACAATACCTGCAGAGGCTGTGGATAATCCCAAGGGCTTTATGGATAATTTTATCAAGTGCAACTACATCAAGCAATAGTAAATCTGGGCTGGCTAAAAAATTTAACCAGCCCATAACCTATTCAGTATAAATCTTCTGCTTCTATGTCAGAAAATCCCTTATACTTTTTAAGCTCAGAAAGAAGATAATCCCTTCTCTTCATAAGCTCTTTGCCAATATAGGTATCTCTCACCTTTTTTGGTTCAGGGAAAGTATCAATCATCTCAAAGGTAAGCCTTGTTGGTTCTTTTTTTCTGTGGAGATCAATAATCTCCTCTGATGATGGAAGTATTATTGCATAAAGGGAATAGGGAGTCTGTATCAGAGCATGGCCTCTGCTTAAATAGGCTTCTGAAAATCCTCCATCAATATTTATGGCTCTACCATCAGGCGTGGCAATCTTTTCGCCTTTCTTGACATCCACAGGTGTATGACCAAAAACTACTCTCTCCACATTAAACTCATCCATAAGCCTGTTAATAAATTCTGGCTTTTGAATATTTTTACCCCAATAAAGAGTCTTTTCTTTGTGAGTATCTTTGTCTTTATAAAAATATCTCTCAAAGGTCTTCATTGCATCCTTTCCAAAAAGCGGGGACTTTGGCCCACACCATAGATAAAACATCATTGCCAATTGAAATGGTTC
>MWCI01000136.1 GCA_002069965.1 Spirochaetes bacterium ADurb.Bin218
CCTGTTTCTACCAGGGCATTAAACAGCCGTGCTCCATCAAGATGAAAAGCTATACAATGACTTGCACAAAAATCACTTATCCTCTTTAACTCACTATAATCCCAGATAGCACCACCACCTTTATTAACTGTGTTTTCAACAGCCACTAATTTTGTCACAGGTCTATGGAGATCATCAGGCCTTATCAACTCACAAACATCCTCAAGCCTAAAGCGACCTCTATCCCCTTCAATAAGTGCAACAGATGCCCCAGAATTTCTGGCTATACCTCCTCCCTCATACATATAAATGTGAGCAATACTGCTGCATATTACTTCACCACCAGGTATAGTATGAACATTTATTGCTATCTGGTTTGTCATTGTGCCAGACGGGCAAAAGAGAGCATCCTCCATTCCAAATAGATCCGCCACCATTGACTGCAATCTATTGACCGATTCATCTTCACCAAAAACATCATCACCAACAGGCGCATTCATCATAGCCTCAAGCATAGCAGCAGAAGGCTTTGTCACAGTATCACTTCGTAAATCTATCATTGAAATCTCCGTAATTGCAAATTTTTATTTAGCTCAAAGGCTCACCACTTTCAAGTCAAATACAAAAAAGAAAAAAGTTCTGCTATTTCTCAGATAAAAAATTTTAAAAAACTGTTGATTAAATTATTATCTTTTTTATATTAAAAATATAAGCTTTATGTAACTAAAGTCTAAAAGTCACAACGAAGGTAATATCTATCTAATTAAAATTAAACTATAAGGAGAAAAAGATGAAAGGCAATCAAAAGTTAATCGATATGCTCAACTATCTGCTTGCTGATGAGCTCACAGCGATCAATCAGTATATGGTTCACTCTGAGATGTGTGCAAACTGGGGATATGATAAACTCCACAAAAGTTTTGAAAAAAGAGCCATAGATGAGATGAAACATGCAGAAAAACTCATAGGAAGAATTCTTTTCCTTGAAGGAATTCCAATTGTAACAAGCCTCAATAAAATCAACATAGGTTCTGATGTCCCTGCTCAGATTAAAAATGACATACATGCAGAGGAAGGAGCTATTAAGGCCTATAATGAAGCTATAAAGCTTGCTTCAGAAGTTGGAGATAATGCAACAAAAGAATTGCTTGATCATATTCTCCTTGATGAAGATGCACACATGGATAAATTAGAAGAAATAATGGATCAGATAAATCAAATGGGAATCCAGATATTTCTTACAACACAGGTTAAAGAATAGCAAGCTTAACTAAAAGCAACAATTGCCATAGAAATTCAAATTCATCTATGGCAATTAGCTAAATAATTACACTATATTTTCTCCCAGATAAAGTTTTTGATATTTCTCTTTTCTCTGTCAAAGACTATGCCTACCAGATATATGTCCCTGCCAC
>MWCI01000137.1 GCA_002069965.1 Spirochaetes bacterium ADurb.Bin218
CAGAACCATGCCAACCTCAATTCTTTTTTGGCCTTCTCTCCATAAGTGTAAAGATTTCTTTGGGCCATAAAAAGGGCCCCTTGCGGGGCCCCTCATTATTATTGAAAAGCTGGCAATCTTCTTTTGAGCTCAACAATCAGCGTGGCTTGCATATAAGCTTCGAGCTTATCTTGCTCTACTTCCTTTGGGTCATAGCCTTCTTCTTCAAGTGCGCTATAGATATCATTCCTGTATCCTTCGCCGTTTTCGCCTTCAAGAATGGCCTTAGCGTCCTCTTCAATGCTGGCCTCAGTCACTTTGTACTCTTCCATGATAAAAGCCCAGTCCAATGTGTAGTCCATCGCTATCTCCCAAAGCTTTTCTGCCATTTGCGACACTGTCATCTTTTCTGTCATCTTTCTTCCTCTTTCTGGGGTCTTCCCCTGTTTGATGGCTATACTATAGCATATATTTTATGGTTGTCAAGTACCTTAAAAGATGTTGGTATTTGCTGGGGTTGTTGCCAATCCAATTTTAGCATTTTACAATTCTTTTACAATTGGCCAGAATTTTGTAGAGATATGCTTCCAGCCTATATAAAAGGCACTTCATCTTGTAGCGGAGACTCATAAGATTCTTCTCGAGGCACGATGGCCCAAAATAAGACCTTAGCTATTGAAAATTCCCTCTGTTGGCCATCCTTTACATAGGGTCTTTTCAAAAGCTTGGCTTCTACAAAGAGTTCTTGCCCTTCTTTTACAGAATGCCTGAAATGTTCTATATTTTTTGACTGCAGTAAACCGTTGACCTCGCATTTATGATTATAAGATTCTGTCAAAGGTGTACCGTCGTCTTTATATCTGGTTTCTTTCCATGTTAGAGTGAAAGTTATTGACAAATATTTTTCCTGTCGCGTTGTTTCTTTTAGCTCCGATACGGTACCGGACATTGTTAGTCTTGGGAACATATTGCCTCCTATTATCTAGTTATTATATCTTTGTTTCCTAATTGCTTGTTGATTTTGTTTATATGCCCAACAATCAAATCCTCATTCCTTTTCACTGTTTCGAAATTTTTCTCCATTGTTTTGTCAAATATTTCACGGGATATATAGGTATGGTCAATATATATTATATATATCCCAAGCAATGTAACATATATGAATAATGCAAGTATAATCCAATAGGTCATTTTGCCTCCTCAAATAAATTGGGTAAAACGTAATTCATCCAAACGCATTCAGTTCTTTTCTGAATCTCTTTAGTTTTTTTTGATCTTCTCATGGCAGTGCAGCACCAGGCAAAATCTTTGCGTCTCCAGCCCTTATCCTCAAGTCGCTTGTAAATATCATTTGGATATCCTGAGAGCATG
>MWCI01000138.1 GCA_002069965.1 Spirochaetes bacterium ADurb.Bin218
TTCGAAATCATCTGCTGTTATAATCTCAGAAAGTGACATGATAACAACTCTTTCCATAATATTCTTCAGTTCCCTGACATTTCCTGGCCATGGATATTTTTTTAAAAATTCCACAGCATCACCGCTGAGTATTTTTTCGCCAGTTCCATGCTCCTGAGAAAACTTCTTAAGAAAATAATTTGCAAGAACCTCTATATCATCTCTACGTTCCGCAAGTCGAGGCATGTGTATTGGGATAACATTGAGTCTGTAATACAAATCCTCTCTAAACTTGCCTTTTTCAATTGCATCTTTTATATTTACATTGGTTGCAGCAATAACGCGAACATCAACAGTAATAGTTTGATTGCCGCCCACACGCTCAAACTGCTGCTCCTGCAACACACGTAAAACCTTAGCCTGTGCACTAAGACTCATATCACAGATCTCATCCAGAAAGAGAGTCCCACCATCTGAAAGCTCAAATTTTCCAATACGCTTACCAAGTGCTCCTGTAAAAGCACCCTTCTCATGACCAAAAAGCTCACTTTCAATCAATTCATCTGGTATTGCAGCACAATTCATTTTAATAAAGGGCTTATCAACTCTATTGGAAAGCTGATATATTGCCTTTGCAACAAGCTCTTTACCTGTGCCACTTTCCCCTGTAATCAACACCCGTGCATTTGTCCTGGCAGCCCTTCTTATAATCTCCCTGATTTCATTTATCTCTGGGGAATTGCCTATTAGCTCATCATCAACAAAGGAGATTTTTTTTAGTCGTATATTTTCTTTTTTTAATCTCAGATGCTCTAAGGCATTATTTACGGAGGTAACAAGCCTGTCAAGAGACGGTGGCTTTTCCAAAAAATCAAAGGCTCCCATGCGTGTTGATTTAACAGCTATGTCTATGGAGCCATGACCACTGATCATTATTACTGCAACTTCAGGAAAATCCTTTTTAATCTTTGCAAGAAGAGCAGTCCCATCAAGATCCGGGAGCCATACATCCACGATAGCAAGATCAATTTCATTCCTTGATAAAAAATCAATACATTGCTCTGCTGAATTTGCAGAAAAAACACTATGACCCTCATCTTCAAGAATAGGAGCCATTGTCTTTATAATATTTTCTTCATCATCAACTATAAGTATCTTTGCCATTTATGACCTCTTCTGAGACAGGAAGCTTAATTATAAATTCTGCCCCCTCGCCTTCCTTTGAATTGCAATATATCCTGCCATTATGTTCAAGAATAATTTTCTCCACAATAGCAAGTCCAAGTCCTGTTCCATTTTTCTTGAGAGTAAAACCTGGATCA
>MWCI01000139.1 GCA_002069965.1 Spirochaetes bacterium ADurb.Bin218
CACTAAAAATGTATGGGTTGTTTATCCAAAAGACAAAGCAGATGAATATATTTTTGATAAAGACGGTAATATATTCAATAAGACAAAAGGAGTTTATGCAAAGACTGGAACTATGGAAGCACCAGCAGGTGTGGCAAAAGACCTTTCAGGATATGATAATACCGTAACTACAATTGACGAATTATTGAAAGATACAAATGACCGTGCATTAAAGCAAGCAGTTTCATCAAATCCACTTGCACATATTGAGCCTTGGGAGAATTGGGACTCAGGAAAGAAGAACTTTATAGCATCTGTTGAGCAATTGATTTCAACAAGTGCTTTAGATGCTTTAGTTGCTGCAAAGGCAAGAGGTGCAACATTTGGGGCTTTATCAGATAGAGAAATGAACTTATTAAAGGCAGCAGCATCAAAAATAGGAACTTGGACAATAACAGATAAAAATGGAAAGGTTATCGGTTATGATATAGACCCTGAAAACTTTAAAAAAGAATTAAATAAATTGAAAGCGTCCGCAGAGAAATTAAAAGAATATGCTTTACTAGAGCAAGGACTATTAGAATCTGGAAGTACATCAACAGAAGTTGATGGCAATTCGGATTACGATAATTACTTGAAAGCAATCGGAGAATAATATGGCATATATACCACTAACAAAAGAACAATATCAAAAGGCTATAAACGCTGGATATTCACCAGAGCAAATTATAGCTAATGAAAAAATAAGGAAAGAAAAATCTGTTGAAGTAGAACAAAAAGGACTTCCTAGACTAGCCTCAAATGTTGGTGGTGCTTTGAGCAATGTAATTACTGGAACAGTAGAGGGATTGAAAGAAGCATACAATAAACAAATGGCCGAGGTAAAAGAATTACAAGAAGAATCGGTTGGGGCATCTGGACCTGATAAACTTAAAGGTATCGGAGAGTATGGATTAAGGACGGTAGGTAACACCATTGGTGCAGCCTTTTCGCCAGTTGCACCGATAGTTTCAGAGGTGATAGTTTCAGAGCTAGGGAAAGGTATAGGAAATTTCGGAGAAATGATAGGGGTAAATGATGATATTAGAGCAGTAGTTGATAAAATAAAAGAAACAGACGCTTATAAGGGAAGTGAGGAAAAAATAAAATCAGCCTTAATTAAATACGGTGAATGGGCCGAAAAGAATCCTGATATGGCAAAAGACACAGAAGCACTTGCAGAAATTGCTTTGCTTTTAGTTGGAGCAAAGCCAGCACAGTCAGCGGTAAAAGGGTCAATTAAAACAGGAAAGGAAGTCGCAAAATCAACCGTAA
>MWCI01000140.1 GCA_002069965.1 Spirochaetes bacterium ADurb.Bin218
AAGGGAGAAGGCTCTCTCTATAAAAAAGCAGAAAGCGCCTTTAGAGCAGAGGAATTAAAGAATTTTATGGAGTGGTATTGTGCTTACCAGGAGGTATCTCTTGTATCTACAGTATCAGAGGGCATATCACGGAGATTTCCCTTTGTAAAATTTAAAGATGCAGACTTCTCCAGAGTTATAAATGAATCATTCGTAAAAAAATGCAGGAATCCAAGGGAGCTATGGTCAATATTTAGACTGTGGAACCACGGCAGCAAAATCAAAGCCGAAGATATACTAAAATCCTGTGATGGACTGATAAAAAAATACAGAGAGCTTGCTATTCTCTATATCATAAAGGCAAAGGCTCTTGCTAAACTTAAACTCAATAAAGAAGCAGAAGAAACTTTACTGCAATCCCTTAAGTGTCAGATCATCTCGCCTTATGACAAAATTCACATATACAATGATCTTGCAGAAATTTACTTAAAATTAAAAAATAAAAAAATGGCCCTTAAATATGCACAGGAAAATATTAAGCTCATAGATTCTTTATCCTGTAAATATTCCTGTGGAGATAAAACAGGAAAGATTTACAGGAATATGAAAAGGCTTACTGAAAAATCAGGTCTTGAAAAACTCAAGTAAGCTCTTGAGATTTTCGGCCTGAGCGCTAATCTCCTCAGCAGAAGATGCAATCTCCTCTGCTCCAGAGGCCTGGGCCTGAGTCTGTTCGTTTATTTGATCCATTGTTTTTGACATCTCTGTATGAGTCAATGTTTGCTCATTTGTGGAATTGGAGATCAGATCTGCCATATCCATAACCTGCTTTGTAGCCTTTGTTACCTCTTCCCCAGCTTTTGCTTGAGTCTGTGTTGATTGAGCAATCTGCTGCACAAGCTCCTTTGTTTTATTTATATAGCTTACAATATTCTTTAAAGCCTTTGAGGTCTCATTTACATCAATCATTCCCTGTTTTGCAGAATTAACTCCATTAGAGACAAGTGCTGTAATGCTTTTTGCAGACTCTGCAGTTTGCTCAGCTAATTTACCAATCTCATCTGCAACAACAGCAAAACCTCTTCCATGATCCCCTGCACGGGCTGCCTCAATTGCAGCGTTAAGTGCAAGGAGATTTACCTGGTCTGATATATCGCTAATTAAGGAAACCATCTCTGCAATCTTAAGGGAGTTTTCCTCTATGCTATTCATACCCTTAATTGTATTTTGCATAAGCTCATCACCTTTTAAGGCTTCGCGAGTTGTATCATTGGCAACATTCAAAGCTGCAACTGCATCGTTATTTACTGA
>MWCI01000141.1 GCA_002069965.1 Spirochaetes bacterium ADurb.Bin218
GGAACTTATGAGGTAGGTCCTCTTAATGAAAGTCTTTTAGTCACCTATCTTTTTGAAAGTTATAAAAAAGATGAATTAGTTCCCCTTGATTCAGGTCAAGGGCAGGGTCAAGGCCAAGGAGGGGATCAAGGCGAATCTGAAAGTGAGGGAGAAGATAAAGGAGTTGGCGGATCTGGAGATGAAAACTATGAGGATAATTTCGATCAATCTGAAGAATATGACCCTGCAGGAACTGGTGGTATTATTACTCCGGAAATGGGAAAGAAAATTGCTAAAGCAAGCGGATATGGCGAAGGAGAAATGGGTCCTGATGAAAGTCCAACTGACAAATGGCGTGTTGAAGGAGCAAAAATGCTTGACCGTGCTTTAAAAGGATCCAAAGGAAGAGGGCAAGGAAAAGGCGGAGCTCTTGTTACAGCTCTATCCAGATTACATAGAGGAGATGTTAACTGGCAAAATATGCTTAGACGATATGTTGCAACAGCTTTATCTCCAGAAACATATCAAAAGATTGGAAATAAAAAACACTTAAGCGGGGAATTTCTACGTTATGGAGAGAAACATAAGATGGATGCTATGGAACATATTGTAGTATTAGTCGACGTTTCTGGTTCTATGGGTAGGGAAGCTCTAGAAAAAATATTAAATGAAATTAACCAAATTATTTTCTCAAAAAGAGTTAATAAAATTACAGTAGCTTTCTTTGATGATGGAGTTGACGAAGGAAGTGTTCAGACCATTAAAAAAATGGGAAAACCCTATATCCCTAAAAATGTTAGAGGGGGTGGGGGGACTAGCTTCCAAAAAGCCCTTGATTGGGTACATGATAAATTAAAAGATAGAGTTTCTCTTTGCGTATTCTTTACAGATGGAGGAGCCCCCAATCCAAAAAAACCACCTTATGCTCATAAATTCATTTGGATGGTTTATGATAATCCTCAATGGCAGCAACCATTTGGCAAGCAAATTAATATTAGCTAATGATTGTCAGGGAAGCTATATCTTTTACTAGAAATATAGATCCTAAAGAAGGAATGGCTATTGGAAAGGCTGCGCTTTTTCCAGAGATGATGGAAGATTTAGCTCATGATCATTCTTGGGCTCTAAAATCAGAAGCACCAAAATCACTTAATGATTTTACAGAAAAAAAGATCTATCATATTGATACTCGAAAAATCGCTAGTTTTTATTCAATGAATCAAAACAGGCCTGCTATGATGCAAGTTTTTAATGAATTATTGGACAAAATAAAAACCTTTAATCCAAATAATTTGGAAAGTTAT
>MWCI01000142.1 GCA_002069965.1 Spirochaetes bacterium ADurb.Bin218
CAAGCTGTGCTTGATGGGGATATAAACGGATTTTTAGAGGCTGAACTGCTTTTTTTTGCTGATGTTTCAAAGTAAAAAAATTTGAAGCATCCTACAGAGTAGATACTTTACAATTGACAAAATTGTTAAGGCGGTGTATAATTTTTGCGAGAGTATTATGATTATCATAAAAGTATAATGGTTTCGGAAGTTTTAGAGTATCTAAACATTAAAGATGACGGAATATATGTTGACTGCACAGCCGGAGAAGGCGGCCACTGTAAGGCCATATACGAAAAAGCCGGCGGAAAAGCAAGAGTAATAGGCGTTGACGTAGACTATGAAGTTTTGGAAATAGCTGAGCAGAGGCTCAAGGATATCGGCTGTAAAATTGATTTTTTCAAGGCATCATATAAAGATATAGATATAGTGTTAAGAGGAATGGGAATTAAAAAAGTTGACGGTTTTTTGATGGATCTGGGAGTTTCCACTTTTCAGCTCAAGGGAGAGAACAGGGGATTTACATTTATGAATGATGAACCCTTGGATATGAGAATGGATCCAGATTCAGCTTTCAGCGCTATACAGGTTGTAAACAAGTATGAGGAAGAAGAGCTGGCAAGAATAATATTTGAGTATGGCCAGGAGTATCAGTTTTCACGCAAAATAGCAAAGAGCATCGTTTCTTCAAGGCCAGTCAATACAACCGGGGAGCTCGTAAAAGCTATTCAGCGTGGCTTACCGTCGTATGAGATTCATAAAAGAAAGAGGCATTTTGCTACCAAAACTTTTCAAGCCATAAGAATAGAAGTCAACAAAGAGTTTGAAAATATTAAGGCTGCACTTGGAAAATTTGAGAATCTTTTGAATCATGGCGGAAGGGTAGTCGTGATATCCTTTCATTCTCTTGAGGATAAGATAATAAAAGATTATTTCAGAAACAACCCTTCATATTCTCTTGTAACTAAAAAACCCGTATTACCGCAGGAAAGCGAAATAAGCAGCAATCCAAGGGCAAGGAGTGCCAAATTAAGAGTTGCAGAGTTCAAATAGCTCTGTTTTAAGGGGGAAGGTACATGTCGGAAAGGGCATCTACTTTAAGAAATGTAAGGGAGAGAGCAGGTAGTTCGGTCAATTTTCTTGATCTGGCCATATATGTATCTCTTTTTATGGCTGCAATGGTTATAAGCATATGGCTTGTGATGTTTCTTAACCTGGGCAAGGATATAGAAAGTTATAAAAAGATAATTGATTCGAAAAC
>MWCI01000143.1 GCA_002069965.1 Spirochaetes bacterium ADurb.Bin218
TATTTTATAAACTGTCAAAATAATTAATCAATTACATTTTTTACAAAGTTTTCAATAATTCTCAAGCCTGTTTTATGGCTTTTTTCTGGATGAAATTGTGTTGCTATTACATTCCCCTTCCCTACAATACAGGGGAATTTCACCCCATACTCAGCCTCTCCAAGGATCCAGCTTTTATCTTCTACTTCTGGATAAAATGAATGTATAAAATAAAAATAGCTCATATCTGGAATATTTTCAAGAAATTTTGACTCACCTTTTATTTTAACGTCATTCCATCCCATGTGTGGTATTTTTAGATGATCGCTTTTAAATCTAACAACTCTGCCCTTTATAATATCAAGACCTGTAGTCAGTCCAAACTCCTCACTTTGCGAAAATAGAAGCTGAAATCCAAGACAGATCCCAAGAAAATAGCCTCCATTTGCTATATGTTCTTTTAAAGGCTCAATCAGCCCCAGTTCTCTTAGATTCCTCATGGCCATTGCAAAGGCTCCATCTCCAGGCAAAATTACACCCTTTGAAGCTTTAAGAGCCTCTGGAGAAGAGCTTACCTTAACCTCTGCGGTAAAAAGCTCAAGAGCCTTCACAACAGAACGCAAATTTCCCATACCATAATCAATAACAGTTATCATAAATAACCCTTAAAAATACCTAAAAATCATAGATTTCATATAATACCTTTAGTAGAAGGAACAACTCCCCTCAGGGATTCATCCTTAAAATAAGCATTAAAAAGTGCAACTCCAAGGGCCTTAAAAATAGATTCATGGACATGATGACGATTATCCCCATATTTTTGCTCCACATGGAGATTAATCATTGCATTATCTGCAAAGGCTCGTAAAAATTCCAGAGTAAGCTCCTCACTATAGGTATTTATTGCTCCCTTAAGAGATTGCCCAGTGTATTTAAAAAAAGCCCTGCCAGAAATATCCACAGCCACAAGAGTTAAAGCCTCATCCATTGGAATAATTGCGCTACCAAATCTCCTTATACCAGATTTATCCCCCAGAGCTTCTCTAAAAGCCATACCAAGACATATACCTATATCCTCAACTGAGTGGTGGTCATCAATATGAGTATCTCCAGAGCACTTAAGCTCAAAAGACATCCTGCCATGCCTTGCCATAGAATTTAGCATGTGATCAAAAAATGGGACTCCAGAGGAAATCCTTGATGGCTCAATAGAGTCAAGCTTCATTTTTAAAACTATTTCA
>MWCI01000144.1 GCA_002069965.1 Spirochaetes bacterium ADurb.Bin218
ATATCATATTTTTTCTGGAGTTCTTCCCAGGTGGCAGCTTCATCAATTAAACCATATTTTATAGCTTCCTGAGCGTCAATGGTTAAATCTGGTCTGTTTTCATAGATATTTTGCACTGTATCTATTTTCATACTGCGCATTTTTGATATTTCTTGTTGTATAAGTTCATAGCGACTTTTTAGAACTTTCCTTAAATTTTCTTCTGTGCCTGGACTTAAAGAGTTTTGAGTATAGGGTTCTGCTGCTCCTTTAAATTCACCTTCCTGCATTACATGCATCTTTATGCCAAGTTTCTTAAGCGCATCTTTATAAAAGAGAACATTACTGGCAACACCTTCCAGCACGATTCCAGCAGAAGCAGAAGGGTCCATAAAGATTTTATCTGCCATCGCACAAAGAAGATAATCTTTTTGAGCAAGGACTTCACCATGAGCAATCACAGGTTTATGACTCTTCTTAAAATCTTGCAATGCTGCATCTATTTCATTTAGATTAGCATAATTAGTTTGGAGCAAATTAGGTTTAATCAGGATGCCCTTGATTTTGTTATCGTCTGCAGCTTTTCGTATCCTATAACAGATATCTGTAACACTTAAGGGATTATATCCCAGGAAATTGGAACTCTGAAGGATAGAATAATCCGTAACCTGTCCACTTAAATCCAGAACAAGCCAGGATCCTTGGGCAACATTTTTTCCTTGGGGAGCAAACCCAATAAAATATCCGGCTAAAAATGCAACTGCCAGAATTAAAACAATGACACCACATCCAATATAAATTCCGCTATTTTTTTTCATCTATAAAGCTCCTCTCTATTTACCAAAAAATTGGGATATCTATAAAAAATTCTGGCGGAGATGCTGGGATTCGAACCCAGGATATGCGTTTGTGCACATATACACGATTTCCAATCGTGCTCCTTCAGCCAGCTCGGACACATCTCCGCTTTCGGTGATATAATTTTTTTTGCCATCCTTTCTGTCAAATAAAAATCAATGTTTGAAATGACGATAACCCGTAAAAACTAAGGTTATCCCATATTCATTACAGGCTTCAATAACTTCATTATCCGATTTAGAACCACCTGGCTCTATGATTGCTTTAATTCCATATTTATGTAATTCATCTACTGAATCACGAAAAGGAAAGAATCCATCTGAAGCACAGACCGCACCCTTAAGATTATGTCCATAGCGTTGTGCTTTCCAGA
>MWCI01000145.1 GCA_002069965.1 Spirochaetes bacterium ADurb.Bin218
TTGAACCTCTCAAAATAACAGCTGATGAGTTTGCATTACTTGTGAGGGAACAGGTAGAAAAGTATAAGACAAGGATTGTGATGCTTGATAGTGTTTCTGGCTATTCTCTTACTGTGCAGGGAGAAAATATGGCAGCGCAACTTCATGCCCTTTGCAAATATCTTCAGAATATGGGTGTTGCCACTTTGCTTGCAACAGAGACCAATAGCATTGTTGGTGATTTTGTAGTGACAGACGTTGGTTTTAGCTATCTGGGTGATAATATTATATTTTTGCGTTATATAGAAATAGAGGGTCAGCTTCGTAAAGCAATAGGTGTGCTTAAAAAGAGGCTGAGCGATTTTGAAAAAAATTTGAGGGAATTTGAGATTTCAAAATACGGTATAAAGGTTGGAAAGCCCCTTTCGAATTTGAGAGGGATTCTAACAGGGACGCCAACCTTTGACGAATCTCACAAGGTATAATCTTGTGAGTCATGTTTTAAAAATTTTTATAGCAGGCAAGAATAAAATGAATAATAAAATGCTTGCTGACTTTATAACAAAATCTGGCTTTGAAACACAACTTGTTGACTTGGACAGTGAGTTGTCCAGATCTGAAATTCAAGATGGGCTTCTGTTGATTGACATAGGTGGCTTCAGTCAGGATATATGGGATGTCATTTCTCTGTGTAAAGCAACTGGTGTTTCTGTAGTACTTTGTATACCTCAGGGGAATAGCTCTTTAAAAAAACAGAGCTTTGAAAGTGGGGTCCTGGCTGTTTTGGAAAAACCAATTAAAACAGCAGAGCTTATGGCTATTATAAAATCTGTGAGAGCGTAAATGTTTATGGATTCTCTTTGGATTATGATGGCAGATGCAAGGAATAGAGAGCTTATAGGTGAACTTTTGTCTACCCGTTATAATGTTTATTTTCCTGAAGAAGGCGAGATCTCCAATAAAGAAATTTCTCTGTGTATAATCGATGGCTATAATATCACTAAGAATTATGAAGCGATTGCCAATCTAAGAGAGATGAATAAGGACGTTCATCTCCCTTTACTTCTTGTTACGAGTAAAGAAGAAGTAGGCTTTCTTACAAATAATTTATGGAAGATTATAGATGATATTTTATATATCCCGGCATCAAAAGCGGAGGTCTTTGCAAGGGTTGAGGTTTTGCTTCGAGTTAGACGTCTTTCTATGGAGGTGCTCAGATTAAAAAA
>MWCI01000146.1 GCA_002069965.1 Spirochaetes bacterium ADurb.Bin218
AGGCAATTATTTCAAGGTTAGCAACATCGCAACTCTGGCAATTATCACAATTGGCATGGCCAGAAACTCTTATTTTCACAAAGCCATCTTCCATTTGCTGAAGAATAAAACCCTCTTGAATATTCTCCTGTTCTTTCTCCATTACCAACCTCTAAAAAATAGAAATCTAAAATAGAAATTTCTTCTAAATATAGCAAAAAAAATGTCAACAACAGAAAATCTAAAAATATACAATTTTTAAATCCTCTCTGAAGTGAATTTTATCTCTAAGACTGCTTGAGACATAAACCTTCATATCTGAAGTTATCAAAGCTGCACTAATTGACAAATCTCTTTTAAGAATAGCTAAAGCCTTTTCAAGGCCCATAACAAAAAATGCCGTTGAATAGGCATCTGTCAAAATAGGATCTTTTGAAAAAACAGTAACAGAAATCAATCCAGAATCAGCTGGATATCCTGTGCGAGGATCTATTATATGATGATATCTCTTCCCTTTATAAATTTTGTATCTCTCATAATCACCACTTGTTGACACAGAATCGCCATCTGTCATATAAAAAGTTGCTATTACAGACTCACCCCTTGGATCCTTGATCCCCACAAGCCATGGTCTTCCATTATTTGTTCCAGCAACATGAATATCACCAGCACAGGCTACAAGACAGTTTTTAACTCCCTTTGACTTTAAAACCTCAATAGCTTTCTTTGAAGCATAGCCCTTAACAATACCGCCAAGTCCTATTTTTGTGCCATATTTGGCTAAAGAGACAGTTTTAGCTTTTTTATCTACAATGACATTTTTATAAGAAACAAATTTTAATAATTCCTTTATCTGCTCATGAGATGGAGGGACAAAATTTTCTTCATTAAAATCCCATAGTCTACCAAGGGATGCAAAAGTCATATCAAAGCTTCCAAAAGTTTTTTCAGAGATTTCTGATGCAATAGAAACAATATCAAGGAACTCATCGCTAAGGGCTACAGGTCTACTAAAGGCAAAAGTGTTGACTCTCGAAATATCTGATGAGGAATCATTGGGATTAAAAATAGCCTGAATCCTCTCTATTTCTTTAAAAGCTTCCTCAAAAAATGGAGCTCTATTTATATCATCAGCTATAGTTATACTCACTACTGTTCCAAGGAGTGGCCTGTTTATAGTAGACTCCTCCTTTTTACAAGAAAAAGATA
>MWCI01000147.1 GCA_002069965.1 Spirochaetes bacterium ADurb.Bin218
CACTGGATTTCCTTCTGTTAAGAAGAGTGGAGAGATTTTACAGGGTATAAACGATTTTGGAAGGATTGGTTACAATGGGCCATGTCCACCAAAGGGTAAGCCTCATAGATATGTTTTTACAGTTTATGCTCTTGATTTTTCTTTTAAAGATCCAGGTCTTGATATTCATGAATTTAAAAGGTTAATTAAAGGCCATGTTGTTGCCAGTGGGAGTATAACAGGGCTTTATCAAAGAAAGTAAGTCTGCTCTCAGGCAGACTCACCTTCTTCTATTGAACGGCTGGTTATATTTTTTAGCATCAATTTACCAAAGCATAAAACATGACCTTTTTTATCTGTGAGGTAATATTCTTTGTCTGTGTATTTTAGTATAACCTTGCTTTCCAGATAAACAGGTTTACAAAATACAATTGAGAAGAACTCAGGAGTAAATCCGTCCATGCATAGCCTTGACATTATTAGATTGGCAGTGCATAAGCCCTGGATAAAGGGCCTTCCAAAACCAAAAATTGTTGATGTAAATTTTGTTGTGTGGACTATGTTTTTATCACCTGAAGCACGTCCATAATCTCGGGCATAGTTTTCTTTGATAAACAATTCGTGAATAACAGGATTTTCCAGTTCCTCTGGAATAAATCTTGTTATGCCTTTAAATTGATTGCTGGTATCGTTTTTTAATATGGCAAGGTATTTTTCAGGGACATTTTTAATTACAAAGTGATCTTTGACCTCCATGTAAGTTACGCCATTGCGGATTACTTTTGTTGTTCCTACTATTGCAGCTTTGTCCTTTTTTATGCGTAAGGCCTCTTCAAATGAGTAATGAATTGAGTATTTAAAATTTGGTTCCATGATCTGGTTTATTTTAATCTCGCTTTTGAGATGAAGGAGATGACGAAAATTTACTCCCAGATCCTTAAGTATGGCCATCATGCCAACAGATGCCGAGTAGCTGTAAACTGTAAATGGGACATTAACTGTCAGAGGGACATTGTATAGCCTGTGCCATCTTTTCCATGTTGACTCAAGATAGTAGAAATTGTCATCTCTGCCATAACGTGGATGCTTAAAGTGGAGCCTGTGAGGCCTGAGCACAGCTCTTATTGCAGATCTGTAGTAAAACCAATTATATTTAAAAGTCCCTGGATGGCCGTGATTTTTTACTGGGACGTATT
>MWCI01000148.1 GCA_002069965.1 Spirochaetes bacterium ADurb.Bin218
ATTTCTTATCTGGCTTGGCTTGTTCTGTTATCATGTGGAGTCTTGTCTTGACTTCAGCTACAAGGGCAGCAAAGTCTTCATCATAGGTTTGGGGAGTGGTTCTGATGCGGAGTCCAAATTTGAAGTTTGAGAATTTGAGGGATGAAAGCTCTGAGTATTCAATTTCAATTGTGTCCAATTTTTTTGGCATTGTGTCCTCCATAAATTAAATCGGCTTGTATCTGTTAACCTCTTTTCAGAGGGGCCACCAAACAGATACAAGCCTTTGTTTTTTCAAAGTCGGGAGGACTTATGGAAGCTTGGTGGCTCTTCTCTCATAAATCCTCTCTAAGCTATTATATTTATAATACTATAATTTTAAAAAATAAAGTAAATTTTTTCTATAAACCCAAATTTTTTTTCAAATATATTGCTTCGCTTTCTTTCATCTCTGCTGGATCCCCTTCATCGAGTAACAGCAATTCAGTTTCTGTTCCGGTGTCATTGAGATATAAAGCCACCTCTTTGGCAGCTTGCTGGGCTTCTCTTCCTGGGTCAAATAGGATAAAAACTTTTGTGAAGGTATCAGACAAAAGCCTCAACTGTTTCTTTGTCAGAGAAGTTCCAAAACTGCTGAGAACATTATCACCAAACCTCCAGACATCAAACACTCCTTCAACAAGCATGGCTCTCTCTTTTTTACAGTTGTCAATATTATAAAGCAGATGTTTGTGAAACATAATTTCCTTTTCAGGTTCCAGTGTTTTGTACCGCAGACCAGCCTTGCCTGTTATGTCTCTGCTCTGAAAAGAGACAACTCTGCCTTCATAAAAGATTGGAATTATTATTCTGTGAGCCCACTCACCAATATGTCCTGTTCCTCTTATTTTGTATTTGGCTTCAATCAGTTCTGGATCAAAGCCTCTCTTGATAAGATATTTTTTATGTCTGTCCTGGAGCTTGTCTCCGGGAAGGTCTATTGAAGAAGCTCTGGCCCTTATCTTTTGAGTCATCCTCTTTTGTATTATTTCTGATGTTGAATATTCCCGGAGCATCTTTTCAGCCTCAAAAGGAGAACATCCAATTATAATACTCAGAGAAAAAGAAGTGGAATGGCTTCCACACTTCCAGCACATACAAGCTCCAGTTGCTGGACAGAATCCAAGGTGATTGCTTTTATCAGAG
>MWCI01000149.1 GCA_002069965.1 Spirochaetes bacterium ADurb.Bin218
GATAAAATATCATATCAAAGAGCATAAGTTGTGTCAATACTTTTATCGGCAAAATATGCTTAATTTTGAGTAATAGAAAATCAACTCTCAAGCATTCGTGACATAAGATATTCAAGGTCGTCGATATATCTCTCATCATTGGTTATTCGCCACATAGTAGCAGCCCCTTCATAAAGATGAACCATCCTTCGCGATACCTGCTCTACATCAATATCTGCTGGCAGTTTGCCATTTTTTATCATCTTTTGAAGAAATTGCATAACTAAATTTATCCAGCCATCAATAATCTCCTTAAGGATTTCCATCATTTCAGGATCCTCTGTATCAAGCTGAAAACATGCCTCTGCTATTGGACATCCCCTGTATCTTATCTGGAAATCTTCTTTAATTGCTGCATTCCATTTTTTTATAAAAGAGCCAAAGGAATAGCTATCAAGCACTATACTCACCATTTTTTTCTTTATGTAATTGTCATACTCAAGCAAACACTCCCTCACAAGATCCCTCTTTGAAGGAAAATACTTATAAAATGAAGCCTTAGCCACATTGGATTCTGCTATTATCTGATTAACACCAGTGCTCTTTATACCCTGATTATAAAAAAGTCTCATAGCAGTAAGCAAAATCCTTTCCCTGACATTAAACTTTTCCATTGCTCCCCCAAAACTTTGATTATTTTAAAAAACCTCTCAAGCTTTACAATCACTTTATTTTTTTATTGACAAAAGACTATCCAGACGGTATCTGACAAATATACAGACATGTTTGTCTATTTGTCCATAATATTTTTAAAAAAGACAGACTTGTCTGTCTAAAATATAAAAAATTCCAAAATTTTAAGGGAGGAAGCTGTGATTTTCGATTACAATCAGGAAGCCCTAAAAAATCTCAAAATTGAGGACACTTCAATACTTGACAGACTTGTGGATTACAAAGAGGCCCGTGAATTCCGCCAAAAAAAAGAACACTACCAGAGAGATAAGAGAATGTCTCTTAAAGAGGCTATTGCTGAATATGTCCAGGACGGCGATATTTGGTGTGATAGCAGCTTTGGATATGTCCGCAGCGGACTTCAGGGATTCTGGGAAATTATCCGCCAGGGTAAAAAGGATCTCCAGGCTATTGGCTCACCAAACACAAACATGAGC
>MWCI01000150.1 GCA_002069965.1 Spirochaetes bacterium ADurb.Bin218
ATGATTTTTTTATTTTTCTTTTGGAATATATTTTTCCACATCTATTTTATATGTCTCAAAGAGCTCATTTTTTGCTACTTCAAATTCCAGGAGTGAGGCATTATATGCAACGAGCAACTGTAACTCCTGCTCTCTGCTGCCAATCAATGAATCAAGGGCCTCACGAACACTTGCTGCAGTAAATCTTCCACGCCTGAGGTTTGCAAGCATCCTGTTATAGTAAATCTCTGCCTGAATCCTTGCCTCACGTGCTTTTGTGTAGAGAGCGTAGCTTGTGTGGATATTTTCGTATTTTGATACAACATCGTCTTTTACAATTCTTCTGTATTTTTCTAGCTGAGTCTTTGCCTGTTCAACGTTCCACCTTGCGTTACGTTCGCTTATTTTTTGGTCTTTATTATCAAGTGGATATGTAAATGTAAGCTTTGCCTCGTAAGTTGGGTATTTAGCAGAGGATGTATGGCCGTAAGATGTTCCAAGGCTTTCATCATAATCCATAGATGAGACAGAAAGGGAGCCTTTAAGGGAAGGTAATGCTTCATTCTGGTAAATCTCAAGGGCAAGCTTTGCATTTTCAAGGGTCCTTACTGCATTGAGGTAATCAGCCCTTTTGGTGTAGGCTCTCTTTATTGCCTCATCTAAATTTATCTCAGGAACTTTATTAGAAAGGACAGCCTTTTCCTGCATGGAGATTTCTCCTTCCATGTTAACAGTCTGGAGGAATTTTCTCAGGCTATCCCTGTATTTTTGTTCTGCACTTGCAAGGGATGCTTCAGACATGGCAACGCGCAGATTCCAGAAGTTAAGTTCAAATTGCTCAGCAAGTCCAAGGCGAACATTATCAGATACAATGCGCCTTACTCTTTTGGTCTCATCAAGTAAGAGTCGTGCGTTATCCATGCTTGTTTTGTTTATGATGACATTCCAGTAATCAACTATTACAGATACAACAACAAGGGATAGATTATATATAGTGGCATCCTTTTGCATGCTGGATGAATTTTTTAATATCTCCAGTTGCTTGCGGTCATTGTAGCCAAAGGAGTTTTTTAAGAACTCCTGTTCTATTGAGGCAAAGATTATTGGATTGTGAGCATTAACTGTAGCAGATGGATATTC
>MWCI01000151.1 GCA_002069965.1 Spirochaetes bacterium ADurb.Bin218
TTCTGACCAAACCAACCAATTAACAACCACTATAATTATGGTCGACCAATTGTCAAACATATTATAAACTTAATATTAAAAAAAGAATAAAAATTTTTAAAAAAATTGGCATACCAAAGTGTTTATAGCTTGACATATCTCTTTTTTTATGTATTTGTCTTATACTGTGAGATCAGATTGTCTTAAAAATAAATAAAAAATATACATATATTACAGCATGAGCAAAGTTTATCTCTTTGCCTTTTTATGATAATAGGAAACTTCATTGTGTGAGTTATAGGGTAGTGTTTTTATACCGCCTGGACGGATTTTTGTTCTCTGCAGGCGGATGGGGTTTACTATATTATCATAAATAGAAGGCAAACAGCTATGAAAGAAAGACTTGCAAGCAAAATTTTTTCTGAACTTGAAAAGGATATTTTAACAGGAAGATATGAGGTCAACAGCAAGCTCCCTCCAGAGCGTGAACTTGCTGAGCGATTCAATACAAGCCGTTTTGTAATAAGGGAAGCCATAGCAATGCTTATAAACGCTGGACTTGCTGAAACAAGGCCTCAAAGTGGCACATATATCAAAAATTTTTACGATGATACCTCTCTTGATGCTCTCATAAAAATTATTCAGACAACAAAGAAAATGGAGTTGAGAACATATCAGTCCTTGATGAACTACAAGGCTACCAATGATGTGGCAAATATTGAGCGCGCTGCAGAGGAAATAACGCAGGAAGAGCTTGAGGTTATAGAAACTCTTATTTTAAAAAAGAAACTCAATAAATCACCTCATGTTCTGGCGGAGTGTGATTATATGATTGATAATGAAATTGCAAAGGCTGCTCGCAACATCATAAGCCTTGCTGTAACAATTAGCCTGAGGCCACTAAAGGTTTTTGTTACAGAAATGCTTTATAAGCTAACTGA
Source organism: Spirochaetes bacterium ADurb.Bin218 (assembly GCA_002069965.1). GTDB lineage: Bacteria > Spirochaetota > UBA4802 > UBA4802 > UBA5550 > UBA5550. Next base: position 921 of record MWCI01000151.1, read on the forward strand.
TTGCAGGGATGTGATCATTGAAAACGATATTAAGATTTTTGATGCTTTATCTTCTCATGATCCTAAAAAGGCTGTTGAGGCCATGAGGGAACGCCATAAAACTATAAACGATATAGTCATGGAACATGCTGTAATTGAAAATGGATTTATGTATGTTAAAGAGGATTATGATAACCTAAAAAAA
>MWCI01000152.1 GCA_002069965.1 Spirochaetes bacterium ADurb.Bin218
ATCCAAACTGGATATGAATATAGATACAACTCTGTGGATAAGCGATCCCCATGGAGCAGGGGAGAGATTTGTCTCTATATTAAAGGGAAGATTTGGCCTTGTATGGAGAACAGCCTATGAGGCATTGCCAAAGACCTTTTCCAACGAAAAGCTGGAGCATATAGACCGCATAATAAAGAAAGAGAAATATATTGAGTCAGAAGATTTCAGTATGGAAAGGCAGGATGTTATTGCCGCTCTTGTAAATATAATCAGGTATAAGGTGCAATGCGTTCAAGATTTTGATCAAATAAGAGGTAATTTTAACAGAGATGTAAAGCCATTGATCGAAAACCTAATCCTAAATTTCCCTGTGCCAAATATAGTCTATGAAAACGATATTATTGCCGATAAAGTTATCTCATCCCTGGCAAAGATTGTAAAGCAGGTAATTTTGGGTCAGCTCATAGTGCTGGGAGATGTTTTTGACAGAGGGGATGAACCAGATAAAATTTTGAGAATCCTCATGCAAAAGGATTTGAAGCCCTTTGTAAAATTTGTGTGGGGAAATCACGATATACTCTGGATGGGCGCTGCTGCAGGAAATAAATCTTTAATAGCAGAGGCCCTACGTATAAGTGTTCGCTATGATAATCTGGATTTTTTAAAAAGGCTTGGCATTGATATTACAAAGCTAAGAGAGTTTGCAGAAAAGTTGTATCCTGGCAAAATTACAGGGAATTTTAAAGCAAAATTAGAGATCTCCAAAAAAATGGAAAAAACTCTTGCAATGATCCAGTTTAAACTGGAGGAGCAGACTATAAAGAAATATCCCCAGCTTGGAATGGAATCTCGCCTTAACCTTGAAAAGCTTGCAGAGATGCTAAAAACAGGCCAAACCTCAGGTTTAACAGATACGCATTTTCCTACGCTAATACTGGATGATCCGTTGCGCCTTACAGAGGAGGAAGAGGAGATAATAAATGACCTTGTCCATCAATTCACTAAAAGCAAGCAGATCCGTAGGCTCATGGAATATCTTTTTAGAGAAGGGAAGCTGTATCATATAAATAACTATATAATGAATATTCACGCCCTTGTGCCAAGTACAGAGGATG
>MWCI01000153.1 GCA_002069965.1 Spirochaetes bacterium ADurb.Bin218
GTGATTCTTTTGAAGGAATGTTATGAAAAATGAGATTATGGTAAAGCGAATAGAAAAGCTCCTGCACCTTGTTCAGAAGCCTGCAAGATATATTGGTTGTGAGTTTAACATTATTGTAAAAGAGTCCCCTCTGGTAAGAGTAGCAATATCCTATCCGGATCTCTATGAGGTGGCCATGGCAAATAATGGAATCAGAATTCTCTATGAAGCTGTGAATCGTATTGAGGATGCTGCTTGCGAAAGAGTCTTTGCTGTTGCTCCTGACTTTGAAGCAATTTTACGAGAACATCAGATACCTCTATATTCTCTTGAGAGCTTTACTCCTATTTATAATATGGATATGATTGGATTTAATCTTGCCCATGAGCTTTTGATAACTAATGTTTTGCAAATTCTTGATCTTGGCAAAATTCCTCTTTTGCGCAAAGATAGAGATGAAGGCCATCCAATAATAGTTGGAGGTGGTGAGTTCGCATCTAATCCTTTTCCCGCTGCTTTGTTCTTTGATCTTTTTTTTATTGGGGAAGGGGAAGAGGGTTTGCCAGAGATTGTTAATACAATAGCAAGAGCTAAGGGCAGAGGGCTCTCAAGGAGTGATACTATAAGAGAGATTGGTAAAATCGATAGCGTTCTTATCTGTGAAGATTACGATTTTGCTTATAATGGCATTGAGGCAGATATTTCCAGTAAGAAGGTTGTCCGCAAAAGGACTATTAGTTGTGAAAAAGCCCTTTTTATTGAAAAACCAATAGTTCCTCTTTTTAGAATTTCTCAGGAGAGGGCAGTTGTTGAACTTTCGAGAGGCTGTTTTAATCTTTGCAAATTCTGTCATGCAGGATATTATAATCTACCTTATAGAATTTTTTCTCCAGAAAGGATTGCCAGAGAAATTTTTGCCCAGATAGACAAAACCGGCTATGACGAAGTGACCCTGACAGCATTATCTTCAAGTGATTATAAGTATCTGGTAACTCTTCTTAATATTGTTTTGCCAGAGCTTACAGCAAGAGGGGTTTCGCTTTCTCTGCCCTCTCTTAAGGTGGATAAAAATACTCTTCATATAATAGAAACTATATCTGGAGTTCGCAAGAGC
>MWCI01000154.1 GCA_002069965.1 Spirochaetes bacterium ADurb.Bin218
TATGGGTATAAAAAAATAATGAAAATAGCAATTGAAAAACAGGAAAGGACTTTAAAACGAATTGAGGAGGGGTTTTATGAGTGAAGAAAAAATAGCGAGGTTTATTTTTACATGAAGATTGATTCTGAAATTCAGTATATATGCAAAAGAGACGGATGCATTGCGCCTTTTGATTCTGAAAAAATCACTGATGCTATCTTTAAAGCAGCAAAGGCTGTAGGAGTCACAAGCAGGGAGACTGCAGCAGTAGTATGCAAGTCTGTTGTGGATATATTAAATATAGTTTATAAAGACGGTCGTATCCCGACGGTGGAAAACGTTCAGGACTTAGTCGAAAAAATGCTCATAGAGAGAGGTCATGCCAAGGTTGCAAAGGCCTATATTATTTATCGAGAGCAGCACAGGCGTATAAGAGAAAGTAAGGATCTTCTAAACGAAGGGCTTGAGCTTATTGATAATTATCTTGACAGATCAGACTGGAGGGTAAACGAAAATAGCAATATGAGTTATTCCCTTCAGGGGCTTAATAATCATATATCTACTTCTATCACTGCAAAATATTGGCTTGAGAGAATATATCCCCCAGAAATAAGAGAAAAGCATATAAATTGTGATTTTCATCTTCATGATCTTGGTCTTTTATCTGCTTACTGCGTTGGCTGGGATCTGAAGGATCTTCTCTTAAAAGGATTTTGTGGTGTTCCTGGCAAAGTTGAAAGCAAACCAGCAAAGCATTTCAGAAGCGCTCTTGGGCAAATAGTAAATTTCTTTTATACTCTGCAGGGTGAGTCTGCTGGAGCTCAGGCTTTTGCAAATTTCGATACATATCTTGCTCCTTTTATATATTATGATAATCTCACATATAGTGAGGTTAAGCAGTGTTTGCAAGAATTCGTCTTTAATATGAATATTCCCACAAGGGTTGGATTCCAGACTCCCTTTACTAATGTAACCCTTGATCTTAATCCTCCTTCAACTATTGCAAATGAATATGTTGTAATTGGTGGCGAGCTTATGGACATGACCTATGGTGAATTTCAAAAGGAAATGGACATGTTCAATGCGGCCTTTGCAGAATGCCTCTGT
>MWCI01000155.1 GCA_002069965.1 Spirochaetes bacterium ADurb.Bin218
GTGATTCTTTTGAAGGAATGTTATGAAAAATGAGATTATGGTAAAGCGAATAGAAAAGCTCCTGCACCTTGTTCAAAAGCCTGCAAGGTATATGGGTGGTGAATTTAATGTTATAGAAAAGGATGATGCTTTTGTAAAGGTTGCTATATCATATCCAGACCTATACGAAGTAGGCATGGCAAATAATGGCATAAGAATTTTATATGAAGCTGTAAATAGAATACAAAGTGCTTCTTGCGAAAGAGTTTTTGCTGTTGCTGCGGACTTTGAGTCTATTCTTAGAACCAATCAAATTCCTCTTTACACCCTTGAAAGCTTTACCCCTCTTTTGGAAACAGATATAATTGGATTTAATCTTGCTCATGAATTATTGCTTACAAATGTTTTGCAAATTCTGGATCTTGGTAAAGTGCCTCTGCTTAGACTTGAAAGAAAAGATTGTCATCCAATAGTGATTGGTGGAGGTGAGTTTACTTCAAATCCATTTCCTGCAGCTATGTTTTTTGATCTGTTTTTTATTGGCGAGGGAGAAGAGGGCTTTCCAGAAATTGTTGAGGTTTTGATAAACTGCAAAAAGCAAGGGATGAAAAGAGCTGATATTATAAGGGAGATTGGTAAAATTGACGGAGTGTTGCTGATGGATGTGGACAATTTTGCCAATATAGATGTTTCTAAGTTAAAAAGAGTTCAAAAACGCACTATTAGCTGTGATAGAGCTGTTTTTGTAAAAAAGCCATTGGTTCCCCTTGTCAGGATTTCTCAAGAAAGAGCAGTGGTAGAACTTTCCAGAGGTTGTTTTAATCTTTGCAAGTTTTGTCATGCAGGATATTATAATTTGCCATATAGAATTTTTTCTCCAGAGAACATAGCCTCTGAAATTTTTACACAAATAGATAATACTGGCTATGATGAGGTAACTCTTACAGCTTTATCTGCAAGCGATTATAAATATCTCGTCAGGCTTCTCAATCTTGTGCTGCCAGAACTTACAGAAAGAGGAGTATCTCTTTCTCTGCCCTCTCTTAAGGTGGATAAAAATACTCTTCATATAATAGAAACTATATCTGGAGTTCGCAAGAGC
>MWCI01000156.1 GCA_002069965.1 Spirochaetes bacterium ADurb.Bin218
TGAAAATATTTTTTTATCTTGTCTTTTATCATGAAATTAACCTTAAAAATTTAAACAAAAGAGGCCTCAAAAGAGACCTCTTTATTTATCAAAAGGTATATTAATTTGCAAGTATTTTACTACAAGACCTCTGTTCCTGGCAAAATTCCCCATATTGCAGGTCTTATTGCCTTAGTTGGGCATTTAGCAAGGCAAACAGGATCTGAACATTTTTCCATACAAATTGAGCTATCAACAACTGCAAGGAAATTCTCCACTTTAATAGCTCCATAAGGACATTCCTTTGCACAGAGACCACAACCAATACAGCCAGCCTTACAATTTTTGCGGACGATTGGACCTTTATCCCTTGAGTTACAGTTGACCTTAACCATTATCTCTGGATCAACCAGAGTGATTATATTCCTTGGACATACAGTTGCACACTTGCCACATCCTGTACATTTATCTGGATTGACAACAGGTATTCCCTCATCAGTCATCTTAAGAGCATCAAACATACAGACCTTTACGCATGTACCATAGCCAAGACAACCATAGGTGCAACCCTTATTTCCACCTGCAATCATATTTGCAGATACACAGTCAGATATTCCCTTGTATACAGCAGTGCGAACTGCCTTTTCATAAGTCCCAGCACAACGGACAAAGGCGATTTTTGCAGCAACAGACTCTGCTTTTTTACCTGTTATCTCTGCAACCTTAGCAGCAACAGCAGCCTTTCCAGGAACGCACAAATTTGCCGGGACATCTGGATTTGTAACTACTGCCTCAGCATAGGCAAGACATCCAGGATATCCACAGGCACCGCACTGACCTTTTGGAAGAGCATCTTCTACTTCATGAATTCTTGGATCTATTTCAACTGACCACTTCTTATTTGCAAAAGAAATGAAGAAGCCAAAAAACAGCCCCAAACCAAGCATAACAAATATTGCATAAATTGCTTCCATATAAAATCCCCTTCATTATAACGGTATCATTCCACCAAAACCCTGGAAAGCAAGGGCAAGCATTCCAGCAAGAATGAATGCTATACCAAGACCATCAAGGCTTTTTGGAATATTAGAAA
>MWCI01000157.1 GCA_002069965.1 Spirochaetes bacterium ADurb.Bin218
GGTTTCTGGGAACTTTAAGTATTTTGTTACATCACAATCAGATTATCCAGTAGTTGGGGATTGGGTTATTCTCAGAGAATCCGAAGGGGTGTTTGTTATAGAAAAAGTACTGGAAAGAAAAAGTATCTTTTCAAGAGCGTGTAGTGGCAAAAGATCTGATGAGCAGATTATCGTATCAAATATTGATATAATATTTATCGTTGCAGGCCTTGATGGTGGTAGAAACTTTACCCCAAGAGGCATTGAGCGATATATCACAATGGTTTATAATGGAGGAGCATTACCTGTCATTTTACTCAATAAATGCGATCTTTGTATTGCTGAGGAACTTGAGGATTTTATAAAACTGACAAAGGTAGTTGCAGGGAATATAGATATTATACCTGTAAGTGCTTTAACAGGAACTGGAATTTACAGAATAAAACAACTTCTTATGCCTGGGATTACTGCAGCTTTTACAGGTCCTTCAGGTGTGGGGAAATCAGCCCTCATCAATTCTCTTATGGAGGCATTTGTCCAAAAAACAGGTGAAACTCGCTCATCGGATAAAAGAGGTAGACATACAACAAGCCATAGAGAACTTTTTTGCCTTCCAGGTGGGGGTATGTTAATAGATACTCCTGGGCTCAGGGAGCTTATGCCCTATGGGGATGTTGCTTTTGTTGATATGACCTTTAGTGAAATATCTAAAGCAGCTTTTAATTGCCGTTTTAAGAATTGCTCTCATAGAGATGAGCCTGGATGTGCTGTTCTTCGGCTTGTTGAAGAGGGAGAGATAGCCTATGAGAGATATAGCAATTACATGGCTATGAAGAAGGAAATAATAGAAAACGAAAGGAGAAAGAGCGAGAAATGGCATCTTGAGCAAAAAGCTAAGGATAAGGCTTTATCTAAGATAGTAAAGAATTATTATAAAGAGCATAAGCAGTAATTTTTCAGTTAAAAATTTCTCATCTTTTTTAATAGCTGTTCATTGATTGGGCAGCTTATTTTTTTTAATTTTTTCTTGACTAATATGGTTTAATTTCTACTTATACTATCAAAATAGTAGAGATTAAATGGAGGCAA
>MWCI01000158.1 GCA_002069965.1 Spirochaetes bacterium ADurb.Bin218
GCTGGGAGTTCCTGGATAGCCATAAAAGCCACTTATTCCGGCATCCAGAGCTCCTTGAGCTACAGCTTCATCACCCAATAGCATCATTTTTTCCATTAATGAAGCTCCTTTATCAGTATTTTATATTGTAAATTCAAAGCTTAAGATTAATAATCCTTTTATCAGAAGAGCTTTAATTCAGTCAAGGATAATATAGATATTGATTTAATAGCGTATAACTTGGAGGTATTTATTATAATTTAAAACCTAACAAAATGAGATGGTATTCTTTTAGGTTTCTATTCCCAATCAATAATATTTATATAGATAGAGAAAAATTGAAGTTTAAATAAGAATATATATTTGCAAGTGAGGATATTAAAGTTTGTTTATTTAATCAGAGATTCCATCATTTCCGAGACGGGAGAGAAAGTTTTTCTATGGATAGAGCAGGGTCCATAAAGTTTTAGAGCAGTGAGGTGTTGAGCTGTTCCATAGCCTTTATGTTTGGCAAAGCCATAAAGGGGATAGAATTTATCCAGAGTTCTCATTAATCTATCCCGATAGACTTTGGCAAGAATAGAAGCAGCGGCAATGGAAGCAGAGAGGGTATCACCGTGAATTATGCTTTTACCAGGGCAGAAAAGACCATCGGGGACTTTATTTCCATCTATGAGGCATAAATCAAATGGCTGAGAAATAGCGGAAGCAGATTCAAACATACCTTTTAAAGTAGCTTGCAAAATATTGTATTTATCAATATAATTTACATCAACTTCCACGATTTTGTAGGCAATGGCAGACTGGATGATTTGTTCAAAAAGTTTTTCTCTTTTTATAGGTGTGAGCTTTTTACTATCATTAATTCCCTCTATGGGGTTTTTAAAATCAAGGATAACTGCAGCTATAACAACTGGTCCAGCTAAAGAACCTCTTCCAGCTTCATCAACTCCGATTATTCTTTCTGAGTTTTTCAAAAAGACGCTATCAAATTCGTATAGTGGATTCATCTTTCCTTTTGAAGCACAAAAAATAAACGAAAGAAATTCTTATCCAGTTTTTCCACATTTTTTCCCAGTAGGTTAT
>MWCI01000159.1 GCA_002069965.1 Spirochaetes bacterium ADurb.Bin218
CGACCTTGCGGAAACTCATAAGATGATAGAGATTACCGGAAATCTTCAAGGACTGGATTTTCTTGAGGAAGCAACCAATAATATCCCTGATTCCTATGAAAAATATCTTTTACTGGGTACAATAAAACTACTTTCTGATAATACCACCAATGCTTACCGTTATTTTACTAAGGCAGAAAAATTGGCTCGCACTCCTACTCAAAAGGTTACTGCAATTTTACATCAGGCTCAGTGCTATATGGAAAAAGACCCGCTTAGAATGAAAAAGTTTCTGGACCGCACAGCTAATCTGGAGATGGATTTAGCATTAAAAATTACCTATACCAATTTATTTGCTTTATATCTCTTTCATCGGAGCCAAAGAGACCTTGCCATTAGCACTATAGAGGATTTTCTTGCTCAATTGCCACCTGATCAAGATATAGAGGTTATGATTAATCTCGCTTTATTGCATAATGAATTGGGTGAATTTTACAGTCTGCAAAAAAATGTTATAGAAGCAGAAGAGCACTTTAATCAGGCTCTTAATATCTGGAATAAGTATAGGGTAGATAGATATTTAACCCGCATTCACAATAATATCGCAGATTTACATTTAAAACAAGGATTCACCGTTTCAGGACTTAATCATTCTCAAAAAGCTCTGGATTTTGCTATAAAAAGAGGTGACCATCTTGCTCAAGGAAGAGCTCTACTTAATCAAGGTGAAGCTATGATTAAGATGGGAAAATTTGAAGAAGCAGAAGCAAAATTGATGGAAGCTTCTCAAATTTTAAGCTCACTCAAGACTAAAAAATATGAGGATGTGGTTATTCGTAACCTTGCTCTGGCAAAAAGTAAAATCAAGGGTTTCGGACATTACTATCAATTTATTAGCAAAAATGAACCCAGACTGATTGAAGGTGTTATCCAAGAAATAAATCCCCTGGTTAAAACTTATTTATATTATCTAAGCGAGATTTCCTATCCTTCTAAGTTAAAGAAACTACTGCAGAAAAATGCCCATATTGATTATGAATTAATTCAAGAACAGGAATTCTATCATAATGTTCTCAGTCTT
>MWCI01000160.1 GCA_002069965.1 Spirochaetes bacterium ADurb.Bin218
CCTTGGGAATGTTTATAGGAATTTAAATATTCTTGTGGAAACAGGAATGATTCAGCGCCTTGATTTTGGCAGCACCTTTAACAGATTTGATGGTAATTGTGCTCCCCATTCCCATTTTATATGTGAAAAGTGCAATAGTGTCATGGATCTCGAAATAAAAGAAGGGAGTGACCCATTGCAACTTATAGACAATTTGGATGGGAAGGTGGTTAAAAACTTTACCCTTGAATTCTTTGGAATATGTGAAAAATGTAAAAATTAAATTTTTTTGCCAATAAAATAATAATCGTTCCGATTATTAAATATTATAAAATTAAGGAGAACTTTTTATGGAAAAAACAATGCCTTTAATTGGAGACAAATTTCCAGAAATGGAAGTAGTTACAACAAGAGGAAAAATGACTCTTCCAGGTGCTTATAAGGGAAAATGGTTTATACTATTCAGTCACCCTGCTGACTTTACTCCTGTTTGCACCACTGAGTTTGTTGCTTTTCAAAAGAGATATGATGAGTTCAGAAAACTCAACACAGAGCTTATAGGTTTAAGCATTGACCAGGTATTTTCTCATATCAAATGGGAGGAATGGATCAGGGAAAAATTAAATGTAGAAATTCAATTCCCAATAATTGCAGACACAGGCAAGATTGCCAACACCCTTGGCCTCATTCATCCTGGCAAAGGGACAAATACTGTGCGTGCAGTGTTCTTTGTAGATCCAGAAGCTACAATTAGAGCAATTCTTTACTATCCCCAGGAGCTTGGTCGAAACTTTGACGAGATTCTTCGCATGGCGAAGGCTTTCCAGGTTGCAGACAAAGAAAAGGTTGCAATGCCTGCAAACTGGCCAGATAATGAGCTTATAAAAGACAGAGTGATTGTGCCTCCAGCTCAGGATGTAGAGACAGCCAGGAAAAGGCCCTCTGAATATGATTGCTATGATTGGTGGTTCTGCCACAAAAAGATATAACCTGAATCCCCCTTTTAACTTCTTGACAGCCTGCATTGAAAAATTTAAGTTCAATGCAGG